>NZ_PSWC01000050.1:0-1319 GCF_002931535.1 Rathayibacter sp. AY1C6
GGGAGTGGGAGGGCGGTCCCCGCGGCGTCTACTCCGGCGCCTTCGGCCGCCTGGGCTCGGACGGCTCGCTGGACCTCGCGATGACCATCCGCCCCCTCGCCTCCTGGCTGATCGCGCTCGTCGCGACCGGTGCCCTGCTCTTCGGCGCGACCCCGGCCCTCGCCGCGGAGAACCCGCAGAAGCCCCTGTCCTCTTCCGAGGAGGCGCCGACCGGCCTCGCTCCCGCGAGCGAGTCGCCCGAGGCCGCCCAGCAGACCGCCCGCGCGGCCGTCAGCTACTACAACGCCCTCGTCGGCGGCGAGGAGCTGGCCGCCGGACAGCGGATCGTCTCGGGCACGAACGGCTACTCGTTCCGGATGCAGACCGACGGCAACGCGGTGGTCTACGACCCGCAGGGCCGCCCCACCTTCGCGACGAACACCCAGGGCCGCGGCGACCACCTGGTCATGCAGACCGACGGCAACATGGTCGTCTACTCCGCCAAGGGCGGCCCCGTGTGGAGCACGAACACGATCAACGAAGCGGGCGCCTCGGTGATCATGCAGCCCGACGGCAACCTCGTCGTCTACCGCGAGAACGGCTCGCCCGCCTGGGCGAGCAGCGTCCGCCGCGTCATCGCCGAGCCGGTGACCGACACGCTGTTCACGGAGCAGACCCTCCGCCCCGTCCACCAGCTCACCTCCGCCGACGGCCGCTTCAGCGCCGTCATGCAGAACGACGGCAACTTCGTCGGCTACGGCCCCCAGGGCGCCGTCTGGGGCACCGGCACCGGCGGCTCCGGCAACCGCATCACCATGCAGAAGGACGGCAACGCCGTCATCTACGGCTCCGACGGCTCCGTCAAGTGGTTCTCGGGCACGCGCGGCAAGGACCTCCGCCTGGGCATCAACAACGCCGGCTCGCTGATCATCGTGAACCCGTCCGACGACGTGATCTGGACCAGCCAGGCCGCCTTCCCCTCGACCACCCTCTACGCGGCGAACTCGCTCGAGGCGGGCAGCTTCCTCCGCTCCGCGAACGGCGTCTACCGAGCGGTGATGCAGGCGGACGGCAACTTCGTCGTCTACGGCAAGAACGGCCCGATCTGGGCGTCGAAGACCACCCGCGCAGGCGGCTTCTTCGCCCTCGACACCAGCGGGCAGATCGCCGTGGGCACCGAGACGACGAGCGGATGGTCGGTCGTCCCGCCCGCCGCGTCGGTCGGCCCCTACAAGCTCGTCATGCAGGACGACGGCAACCTCGTCGAGTACGACGCGGACGGGCGCCCGGTCTGGGCGAGCGGCACGGTGGCCGACCCGGGCGGCGAGCTGCGGATGCAG
>NZ_PSWC01000051.1:0-782 GCF_002931535.1 Rathayibacter sp. AY1C6
GTGGTGTGCCAGAGCTTGTTGGTGTCGTTGACGTCCTTCTCCGCCGCGGTCAGGTGGACGCGGACGGGGATGCCGGGACGGCCGCCCACCTTGATCAGGAACAGGCCGCGGCCGGGCGGGTCCGCTTCCTTGCCGGAGACGCCATCCCAGGCGGGCGGGTCCTGCCAGCTCGTGAGCATTTCCTGCTCCTTCGCGGATAGCGGCACCGCCGATGTGAGCAGGGGCATCTCCGCACCGGGGAGGCCGCCGCAGATGACCATGCCGGAGCGCTCCACGAATCCGCGGGCCTTCATCCGGTCCTCTTCGCTGGAGAGCGCGAGGAGGTCGGACATGGTGTGGCTGATCATCGCGAGGCCGACACCGCGGGCACGGTTGAGGCGGGTGAGGGCGTCGACGCGATCGACCATGCCCTTTCCCGCGCGCAGTGCCCGCCATAGCTCGTCCAGGATCACGAAGTAGTGCCGACGGGGCTCGATCCCCGCGTCGGCCAGCGCCGCGGCGACGTTGACCGTCCCGAACCCGGCGGACCAGCGTGCGAGGAGGATCGCCGCCTGGAGGTCGCCTTCGGAGTCACCGATCGAGGACACGTCGTAGACCACGGGTCGGTCCCGCCGCATCGGGGTGGTGGTCTGTCGGGAGAAGATCTCGCCCAGCCGGCCTCCAGAGGTGAGGCCGATGAGGGACGCTTCGAGGTTCTCGGTGATTTCCTTGTACCGCTTGAGGTCGTTGCGGTCGAGCGCGACCTGTCGAATCTCGTCCGGCGCGGCCTGGATCACGGCGAG
>NZ_PSWC01000006.1:0-155375 GCF_002931535.1 Rathayibacter sp. AY1C6
CGCCCCCGACCTCAGGACACCGTGAACCCTCAGGACACCGCGAAAGCCCCCGCCTTCCCCTGGATCGGCCTGCTCACGCTCGCCGGCGCCGTCTTCGTCTCCGTGACGAGCGAGTTCCTCCCGACCGGGCTCATCCCCGACATGTCGCGCGACCTCGGGGTGAGCATCTCGCTCACCGGCCAGCTCGTCACGATCTTCGCCGCGACCGTCGTCGTCGCGACGACTCCGCTGACCCTGGTGACCCAGCGCTTCTCGCGCAAGAGCCTCCTCCTCGTGGCGCTGTGCACCATCGCGGTCGCCAACGTCCTCGCCGCGCTCGCCCCCACCTTCGGGCTGCTCATCGGCGCGCGCATCCTCGGCGGGCTCGCCCACGGCCTCTTCTGGGCGATCGTCGCCGCCTACTCCGCGCACCTCGTCGCTCCGGAGCAGCTCGGCCGCGCGACCGCGATCACGGCGGGCGGCGGATCCGCGGCCTTCGTCCTCGGCGTCCCCCTGGGCACGGCGCTCGGGCACGCGTTCGGCTGGCGGCCCACCTTCGCGATCCTCGGCGGCGTCGTGCTCGTGCTCGCGCTGATCGTGGTGAAGTTCCTGCCCGCGGTCGACCACCACATCCCGATGCGGACCGGCGAGATCCGCCTGCCCGCGCGGAAGGACCGGACGCTCCCGCGCATCATCGGCGTCTGCGTCGTCATCCTGCTGGTGCTGATCGGCCAGAACACCCTCTCGACCTACATCACGCCCTGGCTCGAGAACGCCTCCTTCGCCCCCGACACGGTGCCTCTCGTGCTCTTCGCGTTCGGCGGCGCAGGGGCGGTCGGACTCGTCCTGGCCGGCTTCGCGACCGACCGGTTCCCCCGCTCGGGCTTCGTGGTCGCCGCGATCGCGGTCGTGCTGGCGCTCGCGGGCCTGGCCGTCGCCGCGGGCACCGGCGCCGCCACGGCCGTGGTCGTCGCCGCCGTGATCTGGAACATCGCGTTCGGCGGCATCCCGGCGATGCTGCAGACCCGGATGCTGCGCACCTCCTCCTTCCAGCTGCGGAGCCTCGCCGCGGCGCTCCAGACGACGGCATTCAACATCGGCATCGGCGGCGGCGCGGTCGTCGGCGGGCTGGCGATCGACGCGAGCGGGCTCGACGTGCTGCCGTGGGTCGCGATCGTCATCGTCGCAGTGGGGCTCGTCGTCAGCCTGATCGTCGACGCCCGGGCGACGGCGGCGGTGCGGGCGGAGGCGGTCCCTACTCGCTGATCCTGTTCACAACGGAGGTAGAACGTGCTCCGGCGCGCGCCGATCCGCGTGTTCACGCTCGAGCTGGAACGTTCTTCCTCCGTTGTGAGCACGGCGACCCTCCTCCGCCGCGAACACAGCGGCGTTCCTCCGGCGCGAGAACGACGCCTTCCTCCATTCCGTCACGGCGACGTTCCTGCGTCGTGAACGCCGGCATTCCTCCGGCGCGAACACCGGGATGTCGTCCGCACGGCCGACGCGGCGCCGCGGGGAGCAGGGGATACGGTCGAGGGATGAGAGACGGAACCCGATGAGCCCGAGCACCCTCGAGCCGCCGCTGGCCCTCCCCTACTACGGAGCTCCGCCGATGGCGGCGCTCCGCCGCTTCTTCGGCAACTACCTCCGCTTCCGCGGGAGGGCGAGCCGGGCCGAGTACTGGTGGATCATCCTCCTCGGCAGCGTCCTCACGGGGCTGCTGCAGCTGGCCGACGGCGGTCCGTGGCGCCTCGACTTCACGCTGACGCCGTACCCGAGCGGCGCGCCGTTCCAGACCTTCTGGGTGTCGCTCGCCGCGGGCGCGATCGCTCTGGCGACGTTCCTCCCGTCGCTCTCGCTGATCTGGCGTCGCTTGCACGACGTGAACCGCAGCGGGCTCTGGATCCTCGCGATCCTCGTGCCGATCGCCGGCTACGTGTTCCTGCTGATCCTGTTCGTACTGCCGCCGCGGCCGGAGGGCGCGCGGTTCGACTGAGCGGCGGACGCGTCGGCGGTGGAGTGCCGGACCCGGCCGACGAGTCGGCAGTGCGGCTCGCCTGCCGCCCGCAGGACGACGCCCGTTCTCGCATTATCCGCAGGAACCGTGATGCGCCCGAGCCCCAGGGTCGTGTAACCGGCTTCCTTCTCACCGGTGACCCTGGACGTGCCGATTGCGAGACAGATCATCGACCAAGCGAGAGCGGCGAAGAACAGCACCAGCGGCACGAAAAGGGGCAGACGCGATCCCGGAGGAAGGACCGCGAACCCGACGAAGAGCCAGATAGAGGCGATCGCCTGGGCGAGAGTTCCCCACCCGGTGCTGAGAACACGTGTAAGCGCAGACCACCCGGGCAGCACTTCCACCCTCTCCGGCACCAGCGCAGGTACCCTCTCCGCCCCCGACATCATGCGCCCTCCGTCGGCGGCGCCAGGGCGACAGCGCCAGCGGCGCGCGCATCAGCCCGCTGCACCGCCCGATAGACCGTCGACCGCGCGACCTTGAACTCCGCCGCGAACTCGGCGACGGTGCAGTTCCCGGCACGATGCTCTGCGACCAGATGCGCCTCGATCTTCGGCGACAGCTTCGGCTGACGGCCACGCAGACGCGCCTTGGCCTTCGCGACCTTCATCCCCTCACGAGTGCGGGCACGAATCAGATCCCCCTCGAACCCCGCGACCATCGCGAGCACGTTGAACAGCAGCCGGCCGATCGGATCCTCCGGATCGTGGACCAATCCCCCGATGCTGAGCTTCACCCCGCGGCGGGTCAGCTCATCAACGATGTCGCGAGGGTCTGTGATGGACCGCGCGAGCCGGTCGAGCTTCGTCACGAGCAGAGTCGATCCGGCATTACACGCAGCCAGCGCCTCTCGTAGCGCGGGACGCTCGCGGTTCCGGCCGGTCAGACCCAAGTCGACGTAGATCTGATCGGATGGGACGCCGGCCGCCCGGAGCGCGTCGCGCTACGCGGTCGCATCCTGCTTGTCGGTTGAGACGCGGGCGTATCCCACGAGCGACCGTGCGCTCAGTGTGTCAGTTGACGCCCCACCATCGGGCATCTCATCGGGCGGGTCTATTGCGACAAACAGCGCCGCGAGATTCCGGTCTCATGCGCGGCCATCCTGGGCGGCCGGATGACGACCCCTCATCGGACGCCGGACGCATCGACGCACTAGCCCTCCGAGGCTCGCGCCGCACTACCGTCGAATGCGCCCGCCCAAGGCACCCCTAATCCAGTAAGGGGGTGTCCTGCCCGCAGCACGGTGAGGGTGGCAGCCCGTTCGAGCCGGGCCGGGTCAGAGGAGCCTCGCGCTGCGGGCGCGAGGCTCCCGCTCGACGCGGAGAGCGATTCCCTATCGGTACGCATGTCCAAATCCTCGCGCATCGAACAGGGGCCGGAGAGGCTCCTCGACGCCGGAGCGGCTGTCCTCATCTACTCCGGAGGTGTCCGTTAGGGGGACTTGGGTTCAGCCGGTCGTTGCAATACCACCGTGAGTCGGAGTGTTGGCGATGGGATCGAAGTTGAAGCAGCGTGCCCGGGGTGGCGCGGTTCTGGGAGCTGCCGAGGGAAGGGTCGAGTCGGTCGGCGGCCCGTGATGCTGTCGGCGTGCCGGTGAAGAGCCGCTCAACGGAGCAATCAGCTGCTTTCCGTCCGTCGCCTCGCAGGGGGTGTCTGCTCGGATCTTATGCTTGATTCGTCACATTGTTTAGTGGTTCAGTATCGCGTCGACGTTTTCGGTCGTTCCGTATCCCACCATTCGATGAGGTTGGCGTGCAAGATTAGCGCGAAGGCTTCGACTGCAAGGTCGCCTCCGGTGGTCAGGGAATCGATTGCGGCAGGGTCCCACTGGTCGAGATTCACTACCTCGTCAGTGGAGGTGGGTGTAGCTCGAATGGTTGTGTCAACGCTCCATCCGTTTGAGCTGTGGGTTGCGGTAGCCGCGATGACGTCGTACGGGGTGGAGTAGTGGCGGCGCATCCACCCCACGACGTCGGCGAGGTCGCGGGTGTCGGTCAATCGTTCTCGATCGGG
Organism: Rathayibacter sp. AY1C6; assembly: GCF_002931535.1. NCBI lineage: Bacteria > Bacillati > Actinomycetota > Actinomycetes > Micrococcales > Microbacteriaceae > Rathayibacter > Rathayibacter sp. AY1C6. The sequence continues at coordinate 4,013 of NZ_PSWC01000006.1, forward strand.
GTGTAGACGGGGCATCCGGTCCCGTAGGGCGGTTGGATGATGGGTGCGGCGGTGGTGCTGCTGGTAGATCGGGTGTTTATGGTGCTGTCGATTTTGTAGGCGTTGACGATGCCGATGGGGTTAGCGAGGGCATCGGAGCCGTTGTAGGCGTTATATCCGAAGAGAACGAAGTAGACGGGTGTGCAGTTCGCGTCGTAGAGCGTCTTAGAGCCTGAGCTCCCGGGTGCGTAGAGGCCGTAGCTGAGTGTCTGCTGAATATCGAAGTTGGTGTCCGCGTCAAAGTGGCCGCGAGCGATGATGTGATTCAGTCCGAACCGGGAATTTCCGCAACGCAGCGGCAGGTGCGACAACCGTACCCAGGACGAGCGCAACGAACACCGTGGCGATTTTGCCAGCGGACCGATTTCGTGAGGTGTGCATGACTATTACGACCTTCATCCAAGTCCCCGCGCTCACCCCTTGTGAGCGGTCGTCGTGCACGTCTAGGTCTACTCCGCATAGCTCGGCAATACAACCCTGGGTGTTGCCGACACCCGGGCTTGGCAGCGGGACACGCATGCCCTTCGAAGATCATCAGTGGGACAGTGTTCGTGGCAGCGAGCTGCAAGTTGGCGTCTGCGGGAGGGCCGTTCCCCGCACCAGCCCGGCGCGCGGGATGCGCCGCGCGCGGGCGCGGGCGGCAGCGTTCCGCAGGACAGCCGCTCGCGGCCATCACTGCTACTGCAGCGACCAGCGCCAGTTCCGAGCGCAGTAGGAACATCCCGCGCTGATGTCCTCCGGCCCGAACGTCGGAGTAATGATCGACGGTGCGAGCTTCACCGCCACAGGCTTCGCGGGACGATACCGCTGCCCGCAGACGTCTAGGCGCCCGGCCAACCATCCCCTCACGGAACACACGATCGTGGAGTGCTGAACGGCCCTGATTCATGGCGTGTTCACCGACGTGCCGGATCCTGATGCTCATGGATGCACGAGAACTGGCATGGGGGATTCTGGCGTGGCCGACCGTTGCGGTCCTCGCGCTGCTGCGAACCGCGGGCAGCTGGGATGTATCGGGCGGGTCAGCAGCAGGGCTCATCGCGGGCACGGCAGCTGCGTTCGCTGTCGCGGGCGCACTCCTGTGGCTTCCCTCGAGTCTCTGGCTCGACCGGCGGACACGCCGCATCCCGCGCCTCGGGCAGGCGGCCGCGTTCCTGGGTCTGGGACTCGTGATCGGCGCCACCGCCTCCACCGCGCTGGTACTCGCGTCGGGAAACGCGACCTGGCCCTCCTCCGCGGGCCTCATCACGGAATATGCGGTCACGGCAGGCATCGCCTCCCTCCTCGGGTGGCTCCTCGCCACCACCCTTCGCGCGAAGAAACTGCCGATCGTTCAGACGACGGCGAATCGCGTGAACCGCTGAACGGTCCCCTTGCGCGACGCGATAGGCACCGTGTCCGAATAATGGTGCCGTCACCGCCATCCGTCAGAGCAGAATCCGGCAGTCGACCTCGATCCCTGTCACTTCTCGGCTACGGTGAGCCAGTCATGGTCGTTCGGCAGATCCTTCTCCGCCGCGACGGGTCCTAGTTCGGTAGGCGCCCCCGTCGCGGTGGTCGTGCTGCCTGCGCACATCCTCTACGCACGGAGCGCTCATGACCACCCTCTCTTCGCCGTCCGACACGTCTCTGATCTGGCGCCGCAACCTCGTCGTATGCGCGCTCGGCTCGTTCACGACCATCGTCGGCATGACGCTGATCCTGCCGATCCTCCCCCTCTACGTCCGTGACCTCGGCGTCTCCGACCCGGCTGCAGTGACCCTCTGGTCGGGGATCGCCTACGCGGCCACCTTCTTCACCGCCGCACTCACCGCCCCGCTGTGGGGACACCTCGGCGACCGCTTCGGTCGCAAGCCGATGCTGATCCGCGCGAGTCTCGGGATGGCGATCGCCATGTCCCTGATCGGGCTGGCGCAGGATGTCACACAGCTCGTCCTGCTGCGCCTGCTCGTCGGGCTGCTCGGCGGCTACGCCTCCGGATCGACCATTCTCGTCGCCGCCCAGACCCCGAAGGAGCGCTCCGCCTGGGCGCTGGGCGTGCTGTCCTCCGCGATCATGGCCGGCACGATCGCCGGTCCGCTGATCGGCGGCACCCTCGCCCAGGTCATCGGCGTCGAGGGAGCGTTCCTCGCAACCGGGGCACTGATCTTCCTCGCGTTCCTCGGCACGACCCTGTTCATCAAGGAGGTCCCGCGTTCGAGAACAACATCCGCGAAGGCGAAGCGACCCAGCTCCTGGGCCACCGTCCCGCACAAAGCACCGGTCCTCGCTCTCCTCAGTCTGTCGACGCTGCTCATGTTCGCCACGATCTCAGTCGAACCGATCATCGCCGAGCACATCCATGCCCTGACCGGCTCGACGGAGGACATCGCGATCTCCGCTGCCGTGGTCTTCTCACTCACCGCGTTCGGCACGATCCTCTCCGCCCCCAACCTCGGCCGACTGGCCGACCGGATCGGACACCTCCACGTCCTCACCCTGAGCCTGACCGCTGCGACAGCCCTCCTCGTCGCTCAGTTCTTCGCTGCCGACCTGGTCTCGTTCGCGATCCTGCGGTTCCTGACCGGGATCGCGCTCGGCGGCATCACCCCCACTGTCGTCGCCACCATCCGCAGACTCCTCCCCGACACGAGCGTCGGACTCGTACTCGGATACAACGTCTCCGCGCAGTACATCGGCCAAGTCGCCGGCCCCGTCCTCGCAGGGTGGCTCGGCGGAGTCGCCGGAACGAGCTCCGTGTTCCTCGCCACCGCCCTGGTGACCGCCGTCGGGCTCCTCACCGCGACCGGCATCCGCCGCTCCTTCGCCCGACGACTCGAACAGTGAGCCCGACCATGCCTCAGAACTTGTCCGACGGCTGCCTCGATAGCCTCAGCGTGTGAAGATCCGAGCCGGCTCGCCCGACGATCGCGGGCCCTGCGTCGACCTCTGGCTGGAGGCACTCAGAGCACGAGACGGATGCAGTCAGGACGACGCCGTCGCCGAGAGGGCTCGAGCGAAGTTCCACCGGCCTCTCGTGCGGTTCGCCGTCATCGGCTCGGATCCCCTCGGGTTCGCTCTCACCGTCGACGCAGGCGATCGTCCGGGCCGACACAGCGCGCTGCTCGAACTGCTCGCCGTCGCACCGAGCGAGACAGGGCACGGGCTCGGCCGGATGCTGCTCGACGACGCGATCCAGACCGCTGCTCAGCTCGGCTACCTCGTCCTGAAGCTGCACGTCCGCGCCGGAAACGATCGGGCAGAAAGGCTCTACAAGGCGTCCGGCTTCGAGCCTCACGGGGATCCCGCGCCGCATCCGCTCGGTGGTCATCCGATGATCGCGTACGCGCGGACGCTGGCTCACGTCAGCAATTGAGAACAACCGGTCACCGATCCCCGTGCGGGGTACCTCCCGCGACCGGATCGCACGCGCACACAAGGCTCGTCGAGCGGTCGGAACGTGGAATCCTCGTCCCATGATCGTGAGCGACGGACAGGCCTGCGCCCCACGGGACCTCGACGTGCTCACCGACCGGCTCCGACTGTGCCGGCCCGCCGAGACCGACCTGGACGAGCTGTTCCGCCTCTACACCGATCCGCGGATCGCGGAAGAAGATCCGCTCCTCCTCCATCTCTCCGCCGATCAGACCCGGGCCGTCATCGCATACCGGAGGACCCAGTGGACACAAGACGGACTCAGCAGCTGGGTGATCCGCCGGCGCGACTCCCCCACGGACAACCATGATCTGATCGGGATGGGTGGATGCACCCTCCTCTCCGACGCGGCCTGGAACGTGGCGTTCACCCTCCACCCCGACCACTGGGGAAAGGGCTACGCGCAGGAAGTCGCCCTCACCGGCATCGAACTCGCCCATTCACTCCGACCGGAGCTGCCCGTCACCGCGGTCGTCGCAGAACGCAACGCACGCTCCCGCCGCACCATCGAGCGACTCGGCCTTCAGCGGAGGTGGGAAGGTCCGGATGCGCACAGCACGGACCCGACCGCTCGGGTTGTCCTCTACGCCGACCGCCAGCTCTCCGCCGAACAGGTCCGCCGACTCACCAGCTGAACCCGGCCGCAGCGCGGCCTCATCAGCCGGCCAGGGATCCGTTACGGAACCGTCAATGGTAACGAGGCGATAAGTGAACATGTTTCTGCGTCAAGACAATGGATCTGTCGCAGTGGAGCATCCGCATACGTGTCAGTTCTCGAGGTCCTCTGCACAGATCTTCAATGTCGTCTGCACAACTACCGGAGCCGTCATTCAGAGCGTACGCCGGCGTCGGCGAGCTGCGACTAGGTGCTCTTGCGCCCGAGGACGCGGAGGCCGTCCGGTCGTACCTCACCGGTGGGTGAGACGTGGCGGTAGAGCGTCTGGCGGGAGATGCCGAGTTCTTTGCAGAGGGCGCCGATGTTCGTTTCCGGCTTGCCCATCGATGCCATGGCGAGTCGCACCTTGGCGGGCGTCATGGTGAACGGGCGCCCGCCGACCCGACCGCGTGCTCGAGCGGACGCGAGGCCCGCCATGGTTCGTTCGGAGATGAGCTCGCGCTCGAACTCGGCGAGGGCCGCGAAGATCCCAAAGACCAGCTTGCCGGCGGCGGTGGTCGTGTCGATCGCCGCGCCCTGACCCGTGAGCACTTTCAGCCCGATGCCGCGGGCGGTGAGGTCATGGACGGTGTTCACGAGGTGGTGAAGGTCGCGTCCGAGCCGGTCGAGCTTCCACACCACGAGCGTGTCGCCTTCGCGGAGCGCTTTCAGGCACGACAGCAAACCCGGCCGATCATCCTTCCGGCCGGACGCGAGGTCGGAGTAGAGCTGCGCGTCATCGACGCCGGCCGCGAGTAGCGCGTCGCGCTGCGGGTCGGTGGTCTGCGTTCCATCGGTCTTTGAGACGCGCATGTATCCGACGAGCATCGCGGACCCCTGTCACTTATACGGCCGAATACGTGACAAGCCAGCGTCAACCCGGCGCGCCGAGCAGTGTTGTCCTATAACTTGTCACTCATTCTACGACTCGTGAAAGGGTCGGGTTCGGGGTTCTGTGACGACCGATGCTAGGCGAGGGACGATGATCTCCGTGACTTCGCTGGTGCCATTACCGGGTTTTGATTCCCAGGCCCACGTCTCCTTCATTCGAAGCAGCCCAGTTGGGTCGAGAACAATCTCGGAGACGCAGGATCCCGTCGAGGTCTCGCCGTCCTCGTTGAGCTGGCAGTAGCGGAACGCCACCGTGTCACCGGTTCGAGTGCCGACAAGGAATCCCCGCCGGACTGCGCCGCCGGCGTAGGTGGCCCACACCTCGCCGTCCGCTTCGTGGTAGTCGAAGACAGTCTCAGGTCCTACTTCGCCGCCGACTGTGTCGCGGACAGCCGCGAAGCGGTAACCGTCAAGAGAGGGCAATGAGCTCGATGCGTTCATAGGAAAAGACTAGGGACGAAGTGACGGCAACTCCGGGGCAGGGGATCTACCGCGTCCAGTGCAACATCTCCGGCGAGGAAGAGCATGCGCGAGCCGGCGGGAACTGTCGCGGCGTACGCATACTGCGCTGCGCCGGAGAGGCTGTTGGAGCGGATGAGGCTCAATACTGAAGTCACTGGCGTCACGCTCCGCTGTCGTCGGCCCAACGAGTCTTCCACGGCCGGGCACCAGATCGGCCCGGTGAACCATCCCCGTACGGGACATGTCGAGCTACACCGCCCACTGCTTGGGTCCAACTCCGCGCAGCTCATCAGGCGTGCCGGAAGAGCTAGGTTTTCCCACGACCAGAACTGCTGGCGGCGAGCGGGCGGCCGGCAACAGAATCGCCGCTTCGGGTTTCTCCTGTGGCGACGAGTGCGTTGCCCCTACGAGCAGAAGAAAAGTAGAACCAATGGACGAACGATCTATTCAACTAGTAGCGGGCATTATTTTCGTTGCTGCCGCAATATTGCTGGCATGGAAAGGAAAGGCTTACGCGCGCTTCAACGCGAGGATGATACGGAGAATTTACGGGAACAGGGCGGAACGTGTCGCCAGGTCATCAACCCCGGCCACCGTATTATTTGTTTCTATAGCAATGCTTGTTCTCGGGATTTCTTTCTTAGTATCATCCATTGCTAAAATCAGCGCCTAGTCGAAGCTCTGCTTAGACAGCAAATTCCGAACGACTCAACGGTGCGTCCGAGCTGCTGCAACGCGCTGCCGCCGCAGCATCAGCAGCGGAGAAGTAGCAATAGGACTTCCGCTCCCCGCAGGGGTTCCGGTGAAGGATCCCCATACGGAACAGGCTCAGATCCGTTAAGTCGGCCTTGCAGTGACCGCGAAGTGGGCGGGCCGACCGGTCATCGCCGCTTGGGCTCAGCTCTAGAGTGGCGCAGGAAGGACGGGTTTCCGTCGCAGGGCGGACGCAGCAGGAAACTCGTCTGCTCTCCATCGACCTGAACAGAGGCCGCAGATGATCCGTCCGATTCGTGTCGTGATCGTCGTCGTTCTGATAGCGCTGTTCGTGGTCGGCTTGGCTCTGTTCAGCTACTACGACACACCTGCGGGACGAGTGGCCTACATCGTTTCCGCGGTGCTGTTCGGCATCGTGGGAGCGATCGGGGTCGCCGCCTACATCGCGTTGCCGCGACTGCGGACCGCCCGAATGGTGAGGCGTCGCCTACCGGAGGCGGTCGTGTTCGTCGCATCGAATCAGTACGACGTCCTGCGCGAGCTGTCCGCGGCACCTGCTGTCGATCCCGCGATCGATGGACCGCTGGGTGACCTGGTGACCGTCTCGATCGCCGAGGACGGCCTCACCGTCTGGTCGGCCGGCGCGGAACCTCGCCCCGTCAGGCAGATCAGCTCGGACGACATCCACTCGGTCGAGCCCGACTTCGTGGAAGCCCACCTCGGGAAGACCGCGATCCTCCACGTCCGAGCGCAGCTCGACGGCGAGCTGACATCTCTCTCCTTGATTCCCACGATCGAACGCTTGGCGTGCGCGTTCCCGTCTTCCTTCCACAGAGCACAGGGCCTGGCGAACTTCGCGCGATCCGTGTGGACCCTCGACGGCTGACAGCGAGCGGATATCGACGCCACCGCACCGCACCGCACTGCACCGGTGAACGATCCGCATGCGGGACGGCGGCGGATTGTGCAGTCGCTGGCGATACGCCGTGACGCACGGTATGACGGCGAGCCCGCCACCAACTATTTCAAGGTCTGATTCGCCGCGCACTGCGCGCAATCGCCCTATGCAAGAAGACCAGAACTACGCAAAAGGACGATGGTGTGCCAATGATTAGCAAGAATGGCACTATCAAAAGCCCGAAAGCGCTGGCAAGGGTTGCGGGAATCAAACAGACACCAAATGAAACTAGCGAAATAAGCCAAGATTGCCTAGTGACACTCAATCGTTGATGCGAGTCAATATTATTGCCGCCACTAATGGATCTCGATATTTTCGAGGTCAAGGGCGACAGTGCCAGAAGAACTACAGTAACTAAAGCAAACGGCCACGCGTACTCCAAAATTGCATCTGCCAGCGTGTATTGCACTCCCGAGGCCGCTTCACGCATCGGTCCAGCAATCACAAGAGCAGATACCGTGTAAGAAACCGCTACAAGCAGGGCCATCCACGCGTGCGCAAGAAAACTTGCTCCTGTTGTTGCCGAAGCGGAAAGGTCACTTGGTCGACTCGAAGGCACGAGTTGAACCTAGCCGAACCTACGACCGGCGACGGCGAGAGTTGCCCGGGCCTGCGTCAGGCGCGTTCGGCCTCAGACGCGCACTCGGGCTCGGTCCGCCGCGGACGACGGAGACCGCTGATCAACGCCCTCAGCCGGCCGCCGCCATCCGCTGAACGATCCCCATACGGACGCCTCGATCGGCGGGCGGACCTCTCGCGGTTGCCTAGCAAGCAGACCGTCCTCACTGGCTAGTCTTCGCTGGTGACCTCTCCGGCCTTCGCAATAGACCTCGACCGCGCTCGCTTCCGAATCGGTGTCTTCGCGGTCGTTCACTTCGCACTCGCCGTCGCCCTGGTCCCGTTCACGCTGCTGCACTACGGCAACCTGATGCACCCGGCCTTCGATGAAGCACAGGACCTGCGCGATTTCGGACCAGCCGTGCAGTGGGCAACGCTTGGCGCATGGGTGCCGGTCCTCGTGACACCCGTCGTCGCCTTCATCACCGTCCGCCGACTCGCTCACCCTCGCCAGCGCTACTGGATAGTGCCGGTCATCGGCATCGCCGCCTCAGTGACACTCCACTTCCTGCCGTACCTCTTCTTCGAGACGCCGCAGCTACCCACCGGCGGCTGAGGGGGGCGATAGCTGCGCCGACTAGTGACCGTGCAGGGATCCCCTTTCGGGACGATCCAGAGCGTCCTTGCAATGCTGCGCGTTCGTCGTGTTGCAACTCCTCATCGTGCAGACATGTACAGAGTGAGGGGCGAGGGGGTGCACGTGGAGAAGGGCGATCGCGACGTCTTCGAGGAGCTGTTCGCCGCGAACTTCAACGACCTGATCCGCTACGTCCGGCGTCGCGCCCCAGAGCAACTTGTGGACGACGTGGTGGCCGAAACGTTCCTCATCGCGTGGCGCCGGCGCGGGGACCTTCCCGCGCATCCGCGTCCCTGGCTCTTCGCCACGGCCTCGAACGTTCTGCGCAACGCCGTCCGGCGGGAGGCGCGCGAGCATCTTGTCGCTGAGCGCGTCTGGCTACCGGGCGCAGCCGATGCCGACAGCTCCGCCGAGATCGATGCGCTCCACGCGCTGCGATCGATGTCCGAGGCAGACCAGGAGGTGCTCGCCCTGCACGTCTGGGAGGACCTCTCGGACGCGGAGGCGGCGAAAGTGCTCGGGTGCAGTCGTGCCGCATTCTCGATGCGCCTGTCGCGGGCGAAGAAGAGGTACGCGGCGATCCTCGACCCGACCCGGCCGAGCCGCGCGCGGCTGACCGCGCTCCCCACGGAAGGTCTCTCATGACGCCCACCGACGAACTGCACGCCCTCAAGCGGGCCGACCCTGCACGCCGAGGAGACGACGCGGCCGACGCGGAGCGACTCCACGAACGCATCCTCGTCAGCATCGAGTCCGAGACAACACCCCAAGAGAGCCCGAGGACGGATGTCCGCCGGCGGCTGATCGTGGGCGTGTGCGCGCTCGGGTTCGCTGCGTCTCTCGTCGCCGTCGCGGCGATCGCCGGTCGTCCAGCGGCTCCCGTCAGCACGGTGGCGCTGAGCGCAGGGGGGATCTCCCCTTCGGGCCTGGCGAGCTGGACGCCTGAACCGGAGGCAGGCGCAGACAGCTCCTCCGTCCTTGAAAACTGCATCGACACCCTCGACGCCAACCCGAACACCACCGAGCCAGCGGACGCTCTGTCCGCGGATACGCGGGGCACCGTCGAATCAGTGCTTGTCGAGAGCGGTCCCTATGTGGCCTGGTGTGTCGGAGAGAGCGCCACCGTCCCGACCTATCTACTGCTCGACGGCCCCGGCAACGCCACACAGGCTCCTTCATCCGGCTCGATCGAGCTCTTCGCGTCCGGAGGGCACCTCCCGCCGGACGGCTACGGCTTCGCCGCCGGCACGGTCGGTCAGGACGTCGCCAGCATCACGCTGACCGAGGACGGCCATGAGGTCGCGGCGACCATCTCTAACGGGTGGTGGTCCGCCTGGTGGCCTAGCACCGACGACACCCTTCTCCTCGATGGAAGCATCACCATCGAGAACACGGATGGCGGAACGACGACGATCGGCGCTCAGACGCTCCAATGAGCCATCCCCATACGGGCCGCCACCCCGCCGGACACCATTGGCCGCGGAGGCCTGCAGTTAGGCTCCGACAATGGCGATGCTTCCCTAAGGGAGCCTGGTCGCTGTTACGGCGTCCGCAGGCGGTACGCGGGTGTGGGATGGGGATCTTGCTCCTACAGCCTTGTGTAGCGAGTCCGTCGACCCGCACGACGATCGTCTTGCTGGGCGTCCCGCGCGGGGGCGGACGCGGATGATCGTGGCAGGGTTGCAGTTCGGGAGGGTCCGAGATGACGAAGTACGACCGAGACGAAGTCGGGGCCCTTGTGGACCTGCTTCCGGGCTGGTCCGGTCAGAGTCGTTTTCTCCACGGGCTGTACGCGATGGCGAGCATGTTGATTTTCGGGGCTCTCCTGCTCGTTGCGATAGCAACCTTCACTTTCGAGAAAGACGGCTCGTTCTCGCAGCCCGGCATCGTCGCACTCAGCCTGCTCGTAGGGATGCTGATCAGCCTTGCGTGGTCGTTGATCGCGCTCTGGATGCTTCCCTACAGAGCGGAGGACGAGGAACGCGCCGGCTACACCACTCTTCGCTTCCGCAGGACGCGATTGCCGCTCGTCGATCACAGGACGGGTGCAATCATGCGGCCAGCTGGTGCGGGCCGACTCGATCATCGGGAAGCAAGAGCCGTCCGCCGAGCAATCCGCGCCGCGGTGGATCAACGGAGCACTCAAGGCGCTGGTCCCGTCCATGACCGATGCGACAACGGCCTCGCACAGTCCCGGGGTCACCGCAGCTCGTCGCTGGCCGACGCGCTTGCAGAGGTTCAGCAGGTCCGGGCATTCCGCGTCAGAGCGGCACTACTCGGTCTTCCGGTTGTCCTGATCGGCATGGAACTCGTCCTGCTGACGCGGCGCAGCGGAGGTGAGCCACTGGTGGCCGCGCTGTGGGCGCCGGGGGTCGCGATGCTTGTCGTCCTTCTGATGGTCTGGATGTTCTCGGGCCTCGCGCGGCGAGCGGAGCGCCGGATGGCCGTGCTGCGGCAGAACGATCCGACCAGCGACATCTTCGCGGTCGCGTCTGCCGCCCCTGGACTCAAGCAGTGGATCGAGAAGAAGGACGCGATACTCGCGGTCGGCAACTACCTTCTCGTCGTCGCGGACGAAACCGGTCTGTGGTTCCTCTCCTCGCAGTCTGAGCGGCGCGCAGGAGTGACGTGGCCTGACGTCGAGGAAGTATCGGTCGTCCGCGTATCAGAGCGGTTCTTCCACCGTCGAGGTCTTCGCGTGAGCACCGCGGACGGATCGATCGACCTCGCACCCTACGGCCGGCAAGGCGCTTTCGGGCTACGGCCCGCGAGCGACGAGACCGCCGCGTCCTTGCTCGTATCGCTGCGGGACCGAGCCCGAGCAACCGGCGTCGGTGTCGGCTGACAACGGCTCCTGCCGTACCGCTGAACGATCCCCACACGGGACGGCGGGGTCTCAAGCGAGAGACTCTGCGGTAGCTTCGCGACCGGGGGTGGTCATGGTGGAAGTACTCAAGGGCTTGAACCTGCTCGCGTCGGGTGTCGTGATCGCCTTGATCTGCTCGGTGTTGGGGTTTCAGGCCGGTGTTCGTGCAGACCTGAATCAGACCGGGGGCCAGCTCAGCCCGGTCCTGGTCGTGGGCTTTCTGATCGGACTCGTCGTGTCAGCCGTCGGCGCGATCGTGCTCTACCGGTGCTACGAACGTGCCCGCGGCGTTCGCTAGCTGCTAGCCCGAATCTGCAGCCGGAGCGTCAAGCGCTGTGGACAAGCGGCCTGTGGCGGTGCGGTCGAGAAATGGGGACTTCGCTAACGCAGCACGCGACAGACCAGCGGGGGCCACCGGTGCCGCCCTGCTCTCGGCCGCGACGCACAGCCCGGCCGAGAGCAGCACCGCCGGCCCAGCGGCCCAGTGAACGATCCTCATACGGGACTCGCGATTCCAGTAGGTAGCTCGACCGACCCGGCGACCACCGGTCACCGGGCCCGTGAGCGAAGCTGCCGCAACGTGTCCTACTGTCACCACATGAGTGCGTCGTCCAAACCCTCGATCTGGCGGAGGATCGCTCGCCTGCTTCGGCTCGGATTTGTAGACGTCGAAGCCTGGACGGTGAGCAGAGCAGTCTTCGGGGTGGTGTTCGGCGCGGTCTTCGTCATTGTTGGCCTCGTCACGCAGGAGCGCTGGAGTATCCCGTTCGGCATCGGGCTGGCGATTGTGTCGCTCGCGGTCTTCGTCGACTGGCGTCGCGAGCGGGAGAAGGAGCACTCACATCCATCACGCCCGGAGCGGACGCCCGGTCGACCATCCTCTATCGGACACCCGGTCGGCGGTCGCCTTCAAGACGTGATCCTCCCCGACAGGCGATGCGGTTCAATGTGGACATGAATCAACGTCGCCTCGTGGTCCTTGCTTGCGCAGCAGCGCTCGCGATCACAGCAGGAGGTGTAGCTGCCCTCACAGGATGACCTCGCTTCGAGAGACTCACCCGCCGAGCGGGTGAACGATGATGGACGCATGAGGCCGATTCGACCAAGCGGGTTCTCGATGGAGCTCGGAGAAAAAGTTCACCTCCTTCCCGGTGCGAGCGCATATCGGCTTGGCACCTGGTCGCTGATCGCTTTCATGAGCTCCGCGCCCCTGGTTCCGCTCGCCTTGGTGATCTACGTTGCGACAAGATCGAGCGCCGCCTGGCAGAGCCCGTTCGCATGGGCAGCCTTCATGCTCGGAGTCGTCCTCGCCTGTGCAGGCTTTCTCTTGCTGATGGCCAGCCGGTTGAAGGGTCGCCGCGAGACTGCTCGCGGGTACACGACGACGGTAGGGCTCTACCGCCAGTTCAGGCAGGTCGACCCTCGAAGCGGCATCGTGATCAGGCGCGCGGGCGATCCGTTCCTCGAACGCCGGCCCGACGGGTTCGATGGGCGGTCAGTCCGCGACCCTGCGCTGGCCGAGTCGACCCAACGCGGTACCAGCTAACGTCCGGAGCAGGATCCTCTTTCGGGACGGCCGGAATGCCGGTCCTCCCACTGCTACACACGGGGGCCAGGACACTGCTGACCAGAAGATTCCTCGGCGGCGAGAGTTCCACCGTGGTCGATATGCTCGCGGCAGCCGGTCATCGGCTTCCCGCGAGGAGAGAGCCGTGCGTCCTGCCAGAGTGCTTGTCATAGCCCTGAGCGCTGTGTGCGTTGCGGGAGTCGGTGCAGCGGTGGTCGTCGGCCTCGCGTCCTCGTCGTCGCAGAACGAGGCGATCTCGACGGCACTAATCGCAGACCTCGAGCACCGGAACGCTCAGAGCCTGGTCGAGGGATCGCCGCAGCTCACCGGCCTCGGCGTCCCGGAGTCGACCTCGACGCCGAAACGACTTGCTGCGGTCATGGAGGACGACGCCCGACTGCGCGCTCAGCGGGACCACTACCTCGAGCTCGGGGAATCCTTCACCGCGTTCGAGACCCAGGTGGCGCTGAACTCGGTGCAGATCACGGGCGACTCGGCCACGGTGACGTTCACCGAGAGCACCACCCTTCAGCGGAGTCCGTACGAGACCGGCGAAGCGGCTCCGGAGTACGCCTACTCCTTCCCCCAGGAGGCGACGCTACGGCTGCACGCGGGCACCTGGTCAGTCGACACCCTCACCCACGAGACGGCGCACACACCAGCAGATTTCCCGGAAACCGTCGCACCGGACGTCTCCCCCGCCAGCTGACGGCGCGTCCCCTTGACTCGGATCGATCCGACCGCTCTCCCTTGCAGCAGACCCGGTGAACGATCCCCTATCGGTACACATCTGAGGGGAAGAACCAGAGCGGCTTCCGCCCCGTCAGGATCACTATCCAGACAACCCCTATATGTAGCATTGTCAAACGCCACGCCGCCCACACGGCTAGTTCCCAGCCGCGAGGGCGAGTGCGTGTGGGAGAATAGACCCAACGCACGGAGCTTGATGCTCCACCGGTGGACTGACCCAGGAGGTCAGCGCCGGGCGTGCAGACCACCTCGAAGCGCGACGGGCTCGCCTTCGGGATCGGCGGACCCGGGTGGTCCAGGGCCGAGAACCTTCCTCCCCGAAGACCGACGAGTGACATGCTCAGCGCCCCGCGGCGCTGCGCCGAAACCACTCGCTCGGTGTATTCCGGTGCGGAAGCCTTGTCAGTCATCGACTCACCAGTCATCGACCTGGCACGACGCGGGCTCTCGTGCCGGCATCGAGGACTTCCATGCACCCCTTCATCTCCGCCACCGCCGAGCTCACCTCTTACGGACTACTCCTGACGTCGCTCGCTCCGTTCGGGCCGCCGGTGGTCGCCATCGGCGCCGGCCTTCTTGTACTCGCCTTCGTCGCGCCGCGGCTGTTGGATCAGTTCGTGATCCCTCTGGTCGCCATGTGCAGCTCCGGTGGCCTGGGCAAGCGCGCTCTCGCACTGAGGGCGCTATCGGTGGGAGCCGAGCCTCCACCGATAACCAAGAAGCGCGGGAAGAAGGCGAAGTGAGGACGGCGGGTGGGTGTTTCCAGTCGCCGTGTCGGAACGATGGCCGCGCCGACATCGCTCGCGTCCAGGGCGTCGCGACAGCGGCGGGCTTCCTCGTCCTGCACGCGCGATCCGTGCAGCGGGTCGCGCCGGCGCGGAGCGTCTAGGACGGCCAGCGGGCGACACTGCCCGGCGAGGTCGCGGCCGTCTGCGAGCACGATGCTCAGTAGGCTCGCGTCGTTTGCTGACTGCTTATTCGCTGGGGGAAGAATGCGACGCCGGACCATCATCGTCACGCTCATATCGATCGGTGTGGCGACAAGCCTCTCCGCGTGCAGTAGCGGCAGCAGCACGCTGCCAGAGACGGCCGCCTCGACGTCCAGCTCGAGCGCGTCGGCCAGTCCTAAGCCTTCGGCGTCTCCCGTCGAGACGGCCCGTCCGGCGGTCTTCGATCTGGCACCCCTGACTGGTTTTACAGCAGAACTACCTACCGGCTGGAAGCCCGTCACGTCTCCAGACGGCGCGCTTCGGTTCGGCGTGCCGGCGGGTTACATCGAGAGCTATTCGGGTAGCGAGGGTGATGAAAGCGATCAGGGCTACGCATCGGATCCGAGCACGGCGGAGTACGCCGGCGCGGCAATCGCTGGGTCGTCGTCGCCGGGTGTCTTCGCATCCATCAACCTGCAACAGTTCACCTCAAGCCCTTGGGACGGCTCGTGGGCTAGCGGAGCGGAACAGTCCTACCGACTCGATGTACCTGGAGCCGAGTACGCGGCGATGGCCGTCCACACGAATGACGGAACGTCGTTCGGGAGTGAGCCTTTCCCGGAAGCGGTGATCAGCATTCAAGCCCCGTCGGGCGCGTACTACCAGCTCACGATCGGCCCCCCCAAGGGAGCTGCGGACTCACGTTTCCGTGAGGTCGCCGGGACCCTCTCGATCACCGGCTGAGGTCGTCTAGGCGGCAGCGGTGCCCTCTTCCCGGTCTTGCCGGCCCTTCGCGGTGCCCGGCTAAGCTGCGAGCCATGACCGCAGAAGAACTGTCGCGAGAACAGCGCACGATCATCAACATGATCGAGGAGGCCGAGGCTGCCCAACAGGACGACAGGAACGACCTCACTCGCGTGGGTAAGTACGCGATCTTGGGCTACGAATACACGGGTGTCGATCTGATCGGCATCAAGCTCGCGGAGGCGAAGCTGCGCACTCAGCAGAACGACATGCGAGGCGCCGCCGAGGCGTTCCTAGCAGTGCTGGCCGCATGTAATGCACTCGGAGCTGACGCTTCAAAGTTCAAGGACTAGGACGCCGCTGGTCCGCCGATGTGTGGTCGGTTCGTCGTCAAGGACTCCACGGCGGCTCTGCTCCCAGATCTCGTTTCGGCCGACTTCGGGGGGCTCTGCCCGAACTACACCGTGGCGCCGACGTCGCCGGTGACCGTCGTGCGGGAGCGCGACGGGGAAGCAGCCGCACTTCATCTACGAGCCCGCCGCGGCCTTCGCCATGGCGGGCATCGTCTCGGCGTGGCCGGACCCCTCGAAGGACGAGGACGATCCAAAGAAGTGGCGACTGTCGACGGCGATCATCACCCGGGACTCGCATGTGGCGCCGGGTGAGGTCCACGACCGGATGCCGGCGTGCATCACGCCGAACGGGTACGACGACTGGCTCGGCGGGCACCTCGACGGCGACGCTCTGATGCAGCTGCTCGACCGGGAGTCCTACGCGGTCGCGCACGACCTCGAGCACTACGAGGTGTCCCGCGACGTCAACAGCGTCCGCAACAACGGACCGCACCTCCTCGACCCGCTTCCGTGAGCGAGCTAACGCTGGCGGATGGGATGCTGGCCGGGTGGACTGGATCGCGCTTCTCGCGCTGCTCTTAAGCGCTGGCTCTCTCGGCTGGCAGGCTGTCGATCGTTTCAACCACCGTTCTCGACTGGTAGTTGACTCGACCAACGGATCTACGAACTATCTAAAGGACGGCGAGCTGTGGCACGCGCCCTTCCTGGTGATCACGGCACACGCGCTGCACGGCGCCATCGGTATCCGCGATATCCAGTTCGACCTCGATCCCAAACCGGACCCCAACACGCTGAGTTGGGGTCTCTGGGCTCTTGAGGGTCGCGCTCCGACGATGAACCTGAGCGACGACCACCCCGCACTTCAAGAGGGCGCGACGGTCTCGTGGCAGTACCGGTTCTACACGAACGGCGAGAGCGGTCTGACACGCGCGACGACAGTGACACCGACTATCGTCCTCATCACCGGCAAGCGAGTTGCGGTGCCGCCCGTGCGGCTCGGCGCCGACGTGAAAGAGTCCGACTCGCGGCGAGTGATCGACCTTCTCAAAGCGGAGGACCTCGCCAATGGCCCGGGGGCCCCGCGGAGCCCGCAGACAATCAAAGCCCTTCTCGATGTGTTCGAGCCGGGTCACGATGACGAGTCGACGGGGAAACCGGCGACCTGACGATCATTCATCCTAGCGACAGCAGCGACATTGTTGGGCGATCTGGCGTCCGGGGGTTGAGCGTCTGCACCCCGTGGACACGTCCAGGGTCCGGTGGGAGGGTGGGCGCATGTCGAAGCCTCGGACCAAGCTCGCGCGTGCTGCGCTGATCAGCAACGGGATGGTCTGGTTCGGGCTGTCGTTCATGCTCTTCGCGATCGCCGGCGAGCAGACGTACGCGGCGTTCACCGTTGAGTGGTTCAACGTGCTCGGGTGGGTACTGATCGTCGCCGTGGCCGCCGGCCTGGCGGTCGTCGGGGTGATCGAGAACCGGAACATCCGGGCGGGGAAGAAGTACAAGCCGCGTCCTCGCCGCTGACTACCGCTCGAGCGCGCGTGGCCGTTCCACGCGCGTGACCGGGGGGGTCGAGGGGGCTCTCCCCCTCGTGCGGGCCGGCCCGTTTCGGGTCGGCCCGCGCACGCGCTCAAAAGGTGAGCGTGTGGAGGATCAGGGTCGTGGAGCCGATGGGCTTTCCGAAGTCGGTGTAGTCGAGGGTCGCGCGGCGGTTGCTGATGAGGTCGAGTGCGATCAGCTCCTCCTCGGACTCGTCCGTCATGTCGCCGGGCTCCTCGTCCCATTCGCGGAGGACCTGCCGGCCGGCGTCGAGGACCTTCCACAGTCCCCAGACGTGGGCGATGTGGCCGGTCGTCTCGTATGTGAAGACGAGGGCGGTCGCGGTGGGCCGCCAGCCGTAGGCGGCCGCGGCGACGATCAGCGCTCGCGCTGCGGCGGCGGTCGCGTCGGCGTCGCCGGACGCGGCCGCGGCGTCGACGGCGACCTCGGCCGCTCGCAGCGTCTGGTCCTCCTGGTACGGGTCGAAGCGGTGGGCGGGGCGGGGTGCGGTGGTCGTGGTGGTCATGGTCGGGCCTTCCTGTGCAGCAGTGGGAGAAGAGGAGGGGGCGGGGACCGGCGCGAGCCGGTCTCCGCCGGGTGGGCTAGCTGAGCCCTGCGGCGTCGGCGGGGGTGCTGTCGCCGGTGACGACCTGCTCGACCGGGGAGAGCGCGTATCCCCAGGCCGCGAGCTGGCGGAAGTGCTCGGCCGTGCGCTCGTCGCCGCGGCGCCAGGACTCCTTGCTCGTGTGCGCCTCCTGACCTCCGAGCACGACGGCCAGCGCGACCAGGCGTGCCTTCGCGGGGTTCGCCTCGACCAGCGCTGCGAGGGCGTCGGCGCGGTAGCCGGAGGGGCGCTCGATGCGCAGCAGCGCGTGGGCGAGGTCGCTGCCGCCCGTCATCCCGGAGGACACCGCGAACCGGTGAGCGGTGAGACCGAGAGCGATGACGCGATCCGCGTCCTTGGGGAGGGTCTTGCGGGCGAGGAACGTCGCGATCCACTCGCGGCGCACCTTCTCGGCCGCGTTCCACGCCTTGTTGTTGGCGATGAGCACCTTCCGCTCCGCGGACTTCTCGGCACTCTCCTCCTCGGCCTCCTCCTCGGTCTGCGGCTGCTCGGGGGCTCCGTAGGCGTAGGTGAATCCGGCGGCGGTCGGGTCCTGAACCAGGAGCGTGACCTCGACCTCGCCGCGCCAGCTGGTGTCGATGAGCACTCCGCGGCCGGGAGCGGCCGCGACCTGCTCGGGAGTGACGCTCTTCCCGTCCTCGCCGCGCAGCTGCCGCACCGGCGTCCACGTCGCCTGGTCGCCGTAGGCGTCGGAGCGGGTGAGGATCTGGAAGCCGTTGCCGGTGTACTCGGCGGCGGTCGCCGCGAGGAGCGCCTGGTGCGCGGCCTCGTCGCGGAGGGTCTGCGCGGTGTGCTCGAACTGGGCCGGGTCGTGGGTGGCGACCTCGATCAGGGTCGCGCGGGCCTCGGCGTCGACCTCGAACTCCAACAGCACCGCCGCCTGGTCAGGGTCAGCTCGTGCTCGTGGAGAACGGACGTGACGGTCGCGGACTCCGCGACCGCAAGCCCCTTCTTAACCGCGTCGGTCTTGGTGCCGGTGCGCTTGGCGATCGCTGCGGCGGTGACGCCCTCGAACGCGAGCTGCGCCCACGCGGCGGTGCGGTCCGCGACGCTCAGCTCGGCGCGCTGGTCGTTCTCGATGATCTGCTGAACGATCCGGTACTTCCGAGCCGCCAGCAATCAGTCACGTCGACGAGCCGGTCGTCAGACCGGCCCCCTACGCGCACCAGTCGCGTGAGCGACCGTTGACGCTGCGCGCGGTGTCGCCGGTGCCGAGGTCGACGAGCACGGTCGAGGTCGCGCTGAAGCCCGGCTCGCCCGGGTAGTCGTCCGGCCGGCCCTCGACCGAGACGGTCTCGACCGCGAGGTACTGCCCGTTCGGCGAGAGGCAGACGCCGCGGATGCGCCCCGTCGGCGAGGTGCGGAACACCTCCGAGGTGCCGGACGCGTCGACTCGGACGACGGAGTACTGGGTCGCCCCCGTCTTTGGCGCGTACTCGGCCTCGAGCTCGACGTAGCTCCCGGAGTCGAGGAGCAGGATCTGCACGGGCGACGCGGTCGCGCTCACGTCGGCCGGGGGGAGGGCGAGCGTCTCGACCGAGCCGTCGGCCAGGTCGATCAGCGAGCCCGACTCCGGATCGGCGACCACGAGCCGGTTCGCGCCGGGCACGAATCCGCGCAGCTCCGCGTGCTGCCCGAGCGGGCTGATCGAGCCGGGCGTCAGCAGGTCGAGCAGGAGCACCGTGTCGTCGAGCGAGTGGGTGACGACGGAGGTGGTGCCGGGCACGAACATCCAGTCGCGCGCCCGCAGCGGCCCGCCGTCGATCCCGACCACGGGGACCGCCTCGGCCTTCTGGTCGGTGAGGTCGTAGGAGTAGAGGGCGCGGTCGAGCGGGCCCGACGGCGCCTGCCCGGTGAAGGTCCAGCCGAGCACGCCCTTCTCGGGCGAGGAGTGCAGCTCGCGCACGGTCCCGGGGCCGGGGAGCGGGATCACGCCCTCGGAACCGGTGTCGAGCGTGACCGTGCGGAGGAGGTTCGTGTCGTCCGGCTCGATGGTCACGACGACCAGCACCGGGCCGACGACGGCGTAGTCCTGGATCCGGTCGGCCGTGACGAGGACCCGGGCGTCGCCTCCGGAGAGCGGGCGGACGCGGACGGCGTCGGGCTGCGAGGGGTCGTCGGCGGTGCGGTCGAGGGTGAACAGGTCGGGGTCCTTCGTGGTGAAGGAGGCGGAGACGTCGGCGGCCGAGCCTGTCGCGGCGCTGCGGGCGTCGTCGATTTCGATCTCGTAGCGGGTGGCGTAGCGGAGGGTGTCGGTGAACGTGACGGTGAGCACGCCGCCGTCGAGCTCGGCGGTGTGCGGGGCGTCCGGAGCGACGCGGACGCGGTCGAGTGCGTCGGGCTCGAGAGCCTGGTCGAGGTGCAGGCGGGCGCGGGAGCCGTCGCGCTCGACCACGCCGTCGGTGCTGACCTCGAGGGCGGCGACCCGGGGCCCCTTCGCGACAGTGGCGGCGGTCAGGCCTCCGACCGCGAGGACGAGCACCGCGACGACCGCCCAGAACAGGCGGGGGAAGCGGGAGGCGCCTGCGGAGTCGAGGCCGGGAGCCCGCCGCGCGCCGCCTCCGGCCCGTCGCTCGCTCTGCGCCGACGTGCCGCCGCCGGGAGACGCGCCGCGCTCGGGAGTCGCGCCGCGCTCAGTAGACATACGGCATCGCCGGCTCGTCGATCGGAGTGAGCGCCTCCGGCTCCAGCACGACCGCCTCGGCGCTGGTCACGCTCGGGTTCGCGCCGAAGCCGCCGCTCGCCTCCAGCCACTGCCCCTCCGACCAGGTGTCGGCCCAGCCGGCCTGGTAGACCGGCACGCCCACCGGCTGCGCGTCCACCGCGCAGCAGGTGACGACGAAGCGGGCGATGTAGAAGACGTTCTCGGGGTCGGAGGCGTCGGGGGTCACGAACCCGCTCACCGTGGCCGTGCGGCCGGCGAGGAACTGCTCGCTCGCGCCCTGGCGCAGCAGGGTCGCCCAGTCGCGCACGCTGAAGGAGGCGGTGTCGCCGGTGGGCGCAGCGGCGGTCACGGAGGCGTCGACGGCGCTGGTGTTGACCTCGCGCTGCGTCGCGGTCGAGGCAGTGAGGGCGGCCGGCGGGAGCACGAGCAGGGCGACGGCGGCGGAGGCGATCACCGCGACTCCGGCTGCTACCGCGACCCCCCGGCGCCAGGGCCGGGCGGGTGCGGGGGCGTGAGGGTGCTCGACGTCGTCCTCGTGCGCGTGGGCGTCCTCCTCCGCTCCCGGCACCACCGCGAACGCCGCGATGAGCAGCACTCCGGCGATCACGGCGAGCACCACCGAGAACTCGAAGTAGCGGGGGTGGATGTAGAGGCCGAGCCGGCCGGTCGCCGCGAGCCACAGGGTCGAGACGACGCCGATCAGGCTGAGGACGACGCCCTTCCAGCGGGCGAGGAGGCGCTCAGAGCGCATAGTTCACCGCCAGTCCCAGCACGGCGGCGGCGAGGGCGACCAGCACGGTGACGCGCACCAGCGTCGCGGCCGAGAACGTGGTGCGCAGCAGCGCGAGCATCTTGACGTCGATCATCGGGCCGAAGACGAGGAACGCGATGATGCCTCCCGGCAGGAACGTGGAGCCGAACGAGAGCACGAAGAACGCGTCGACGTTCGAGCAGATCGAGATGACGAAGGCGAGCACCATCAGCGCCAGCACCGACCAGAGCGGGTCGCCGCCGAGCGTGGTCAGCACGTCGCGCGAGACGCCGACCTGGATCAGCCCCGCGATGGCGGCGCCGACGAACAGCGCCGGCATCATCGCCCCGGTCTCCTCGGCGAACAGCAGCACGCTGCGCCGGGAGCGGTCGCGGAGGGAGCGGGACGGCCGCTCGCCCGCCTCGCACGCCGCGCGGAAGCGGTCGGTGAGCAGGCTCATCGGCTCGGAGTGGCGGCTGAAGATCCAGCCGACGAGGTTCGCGATCGCGAAGCCGCCGACGATGCGCCAGACGAGGATCCCGTCGGCCCAGCCGAAGGCCTGGTAGGTCGTGACGATGGTGATCGGATTCACGATCGGCGCGGCGAGGAGGAACGTCATCGACTCCGACACCGAGAGGCCCTTGACGATCAGCCCGCGCGCGAGCGGCACGTTGCCGCACTCGCAGACAGGGAGGAGCACGCCGAGCAGCGAGATCACGAGCCGCCGCGGGAGCGCCCGCTTCGGCAGGATCCTCAGCAGCACGGCCTCGGGCACCCACAGCTGCACCGCGATCGAGAGGACGATGCCGAGGAAGACGAACGGCAGCGACTCGATGACGACGCTGATCGAGAGGGTGAGGAAGTCGCGCACCGCGTCCGAGAGGGCGTCGCCCGCCGCGTCCGGGGCGAGCAGGCGCGTCGCCACGAGGACGGCGACCAGGGCGAGCCCGAGGAGCGGCCCGCGCCGCGACCGCCGGGCGCCCGGGGACGCGCGGGTCGGGGCGGCGAGCGCGGATTCGGGGGACATCCCGACCCATCGTAGGCGGGGGTCCTGCGCGGGGCGGGGCGCGGCTGCGACGTACCCGGCGAGTGTGAGCCCGGCCCCGCGAGGTCCAGCCGCCCGCGAGTGTCCGATGGTCGTCGCACTCGCGCTCGAGTGCGACGACTTCTGGACACTCGGTGCGAGGGCGGGCGCCGAGGGTCGCGGGAGGCGGGCGCGGCACTCGCGCAGCGGCCCTCCGGGTGCAGGATGAGCGCATGCCCGCCTCCCCCACGCACCCCCTCCGCGTGCGGATGCAGCCGCGCGCGATCGACGAGGCGCACCGCGTCTCGAGTCCGCTCGAGCTGCTCGTCGACCTGACCTTCGTCGTCGCGATCGCGCAGATCGCCCAGCAGCTCGCCCACGCCACCGAGGAGGGGCACCTCGCCGAGGGGCTCCTCCCCTTCGGCATGGTGTTCTTCGCGATCTGGTGGGCGTGGATGAACTTCACCTGGTTCGCCTCCGGCTACGACACCGACGACGTGCCCTACCGGCTGCTGACCCTCGCCCAGATGGGCGGCGTCCTCGTGCTCGCGGCCGGCGTCCCGGCCGGCTTCGAGGGGGGCGACTACCGGGCGATCACCATCGGCTACGCGATCATGCGGTTCGCGCTGGTGAGCCAGTGGATCCGCGTCGCCGTGTCCACTCCGGAGCACCGCACCTCCGCCGTGCGCAACGCCGTCGGCTTCTCGATCGTGCAGGTCGGCTGGCTGCTGCGGCTGCTCCTGCCCGAGGAGGTCGGGGTGGTGAGCTTCCTGCTCCTGGTCGCCTGCGAGCTGGCGGTGCCCCTCTGGGCGCAGCGGGCGGGCGACGCGAACTGGCATCCGCACCACGTCGCCGAGCGGTACGGGCTGTTCACGATCATCCTGCTCGGCGAGGGCGTCCTCGCGGCGGTGATGGGCGTGCAGCGGGCGGTGACGGAGGCGGGCGTCAGCACCTCGCTCGTGCTGGTCGCGGCCTGCGGGCTGGTGATCGTGTTCGCGCTGTGGTGGCTGTCGTTCTCGCATCCCTCCGGCGAGCTGCTGGAGCGGCGGCGCGGCCTCTCCTACCGCTGGGGCTACGCGCACTTCGCGGCGTTCGCGGCCCTCGCGGCGCTGGGATCCGGGCTGGAGGCGGCCGTCGCTGCGACCGCGGGCCACCTCGAGGCGTCCGACACGGTGATCGGCGCGGCCGTCGCGGTGCCGGTCGCGGTCTTCGTCCTGACCCTGTGGGCGGTGCACGCGCCGCTCGGCGAGCACCAGCCGATGCCCGCGCGCCGGGCGCTCCCCGGTGTCGCGCTGGCGCTCGCGACTCCGCTCGTGGCGGGGGCGCTCGGCGTGGGCGGGGTGCTGGTCGCGCTGGCCGCGGTCTCGGCGGGGCTGGTCGCCGCGGTGGTCGGGCGCGGGCGCACCGCGGAGTGACGAGTTCGGCGGGCGAGGCGCGTCGACGTCGCGAGAGGCGCGTTGTGGGGGCGGAGGAGCGGACCGCGCCTCGAGACACCGCCCTCGTCGGCGGGACGCCGGCCTGGCGGCGGTGTCCCGGCGGTAGCGGGACGTCTCGGCGAGCGCACCGCGGCAGCGGCTACCCCCGGCGCGGCAGCGGCTCCGGGCGGCGGGGCACCCAGCAGCGGACGCGCGAGCGGTAGCGCTCGAAGTCGGCGCCGAAGCGGGCGGCGAGGTCCGCCTCCTCCAGCGGGCGCACGGCCCGGTTCCAGACGACGGCGCCGAGGAGTGCGTACAGCACGACCAGCCACGACGAGAGCAGCAGCCCGACCGCCGCTCCCTGCACGATGCCGGCGACCGCCATCGGATTGCGGACCCAGCGGTAGGGGCCGGCGATCACCAGCCGGCTGGTCATCGCGATCGGAAGCGGCGTGCCGTCGCCGAGGAGCGACATCGTGAGCCCCGACCAGATCCCGAGCGCGCTCGCCGCGACCAGCAGCAGGACGCCGACGCCGACGACCGCGGGCGGTGCCGCTCCGAGGCTCACGCCCCAGCGCTCCTCCAGCGCGGCGATCACCAGCGGGACGACGACCAGCGCGCCTCCCCAGAACACCGCGATCTGCCCGAGGGTCGCGGCGAGGTGCGATCCGGGTCGGCGGCCAGCGGTCGCGACCCGGAAGGTGAAGGGACCGGAGGCGATCCAGCGCGTGGGCACCCGGCCGAGCAGGAGCAGGCACGCCGCGACGACGGAGCCGCCCGCCGCGGCGAGCATCGCGACGACGCCCCAGCCCGCCTCCCCCGTCAGGGTGGCCCAGACGGCCAGGGCGACCGCGACGAGGAGCGTCCAGGCCGTCGCGGTGACGGCCGCCCAGCGGACGCCCGTGGCGGCGAGAGCGGAGGCGCCGACGAACAGCGGGAGGTCGAGAGCCGCGACAGGGACGGGATCGAGGCTGCCGAGCGTCGCGATCCGCACGGCGGGGACGAGCGCCACGGCGACCCACCAGGCCACTCCGCCGAGGGCCTGCACGGCGAAGTAGAGGCGTCCCCAGGGCATGGCTGCACGGTACTTCATAGCTGAACCCAAGGAACGACCCAGGGCGTTGACGGGCTCGGCGCCCTAGGCTCGGAACCAGTTCCCGCCGCCTCCACGAGAAGCGGCCCACCACGACGCCAA
This sequence comes from Rathayibacter sp. AY1C6, assembly GCF_002931535.1. Classification (NCBI taxonomy): domain Bacteria; kingdom Bacillati; phylum Actinomycetota; class Actinomycetes; order Micrococcales; family Microbacteriaceae; genus Rathayibacter; species Rathayibacter sp. AY1C6. Next base: position 28,764 of record NZ_PSWC01000006.1, read on the forward strand.
GGACGACGCCGATGAACCGCACGACCGTGATCACCGCACTCGCCTGCGGGCTCCTCCTCACCGCCGCCGCAGCCACTCCCGCTGTCGCCGCGACCTCGGACACCGCCGGGGACTCCACCCGCTCCGTCGACGAGTTCGGCGTTCTCGCCGCGACCGACGGCGACACGCTGCTGATCAACGGGCGCGCCTTCCTCCTCGAGTAGGTCCTCCCCGCCGGGCACGGCCGCGAGGACGCCACTCGCGGCGCCGGCCTCCTGATCCGCCGCTGCGTCGACGTCGACGCCGCCGCGGCCGTATTCCTGGTGGCCGTCATCGAGGCCGCCGCCCCCGTTCGCCGAAGCCAGCGCCCTGATGGTCGGTGCGCGAAGCCTCGCCGCGGGCGACCCCGGATCGTCATCCACCCCCACTAGGGTGACGCTACTCATGCCCGGTCCTCCGGCCGTGGACCGGATCCGACACGGATCCCGCGAGGGGTGCCGCCCGGCAGTCGTCTCGCCCGTTCGCGGACCGCCCTCCCCGGGAAGGCTCCGCCTCCCCGCGGCTGGAGTCAGCATGGAGTCCCCCTTCCCCCTCGCGCACCGGCGATCCGGCACCACCGTCGGACTGCTGTCGACCTTCCCGCCCACGCGGTGCGGGCTCGCGACCTTCACCGAGGCCCTCGGCGGAGCACTGGCCGACGACCACGGCGCCGGCATCCGCACCGTCCGCGTGATGGACGAGCTCGCCGTGCCCGGATCGACGCCCGGCACGAGCGTCGTGGCCGAGCTCGTCGCGGGCGACCCGGCGAGCACCGCCCGCGCGGCCGCCGAGCTCGACTCCTGCGACGTCGCGATCATCCAGCACGAGTACGGCATCTACGGCGGACCCGACGGCGACGAGGTGATCGCGCTGATGGAGCGGCTGGCCGTGCCCGTGATCGTGGTCCTGCACACGGTGCTGGAGACGCCGACCCCCTCGCAGCGCCTCGTGCTGGAGCGGGTCGCCTCCCTCGCCGACGCGGTCGTGGTGATGACGGCCGTCGCGGCCGAGATCCTCGAGCGCCGGTACGACGTGGACGCCTCGCGCGTCGTCGTCATCGCGCACGGCGTCCCCGTCTGGAACGCGGCCGCCCGCCCCGCCGCCGCCGCGGATCCGCAGATCATCACCTGGGGCCTGATCGGCCCGGGCAAGGGCATCGAGTGGGGGATCCGCGCGATGGCCGACCTGCGCGACGCCGGCGTCTCCGCCCACTACACCGTCTACGGGCAGACGCACCCCAAGGTCGTCGCGCACGCCGGCGAGGCCTACCGGGAGTCGCTGGCCGACCTGATCGCCGAGCTGCGGCTCGAGGACCGGGTCGTGCTCGACGGCCGCTACCTCGATCCCTTCCAGCTCGCCGCGGCGGTCGCCGACGCCGACGCCGTCCTGCTGCCCTACGACTCCCGCAACCAGGTCACCTCCGGAGTGCTCGTCGAGGCGCTGGCCGCCGGACGACGGGTCGTCGCGACGGAGTTCCCCCACGCTCTCGAGCTGCTCGGGAACGGCCGCGGCCGCACGGTCGCGCACGAGGACCCCACTGCGATGGCCGCGGCGCTGCGCGAGGTGCTCGCCGACTCCGCCCCCGCAGCCGCTCCGGCCGCCCTCTCCTGGCCCGCGGCCGCCGGCCTCTACCTCGATCTCGTCGAGCGCCTCCGCATCGAGCACGCGGCGTGACCGCGGGGCCCGCCCTCGCGACGGCACTCCCCTACGAGCACCTCGACGCCCTCACCGACGAGCGCGGGCTGCACGAGCACGCGCTGCTCGACGCGCCCCGTCCCGAGCACGGCTACTGCGTCGACGACGTCTCGCGCGCCCTGATCGTGGTGGCGCAGGAGCCGGAGCAGACGTTCCGGACCCGTCGCCTCACGGAGCAGTACCTCCGCTTCCTCGAGGCGGCCGCCGAGCCGGACGGCACCGTGCACAACCGGCTGTCGCCCGACGGCGAGTGGGCCGACGCCTCCTCGCTCGGCGACTGGTGGGGCCGCAGCGTCTGGGCCGCGGGGGTCGTCGCCGCGCACGCCGAGCTGCCGCTGACCCGCCGCCGCGCGATGCGGCTCTTCCTCCACCTCGCGGAGGAGCGCTCGCCGGACCTGCGCGCCATGACGTTCGCGGTGCTCGGCGCGGTCGAGGTCGTCGCCGTCCGCCCGCACTCGCTGGTCGCGGTCCAGCTGCTGCACGACGCCGCGCCGATGCTCCTCTCCTGCACGGATCAGGCCTGGCCCTGGCCGGAGGCGCGCCTGCGCTACGCCAACGGCTGCGTCCCCGAGGCGCTCCTGGCGGCCGGCGAGGCGCTGCAGGATCCGCCGCTGCTCGCGCGCGGGTTCGCTGCCCTCGCCTTCCTGCTGGGCCTCGAATCGCGCGACGGCCGCCTCTCGGTGACGGGCGTGGCCGGCCGCGGGCCGGACGAGCTCGGAGTGCTCTTCGACCAGCAGCCGATCGAGGTCGCCGCCATCGCCGCCGCGTGCGCCCGCGCCCTGACGCTCGACGAGGATCCGCTCTGGCGCGAGGGCCTCGCCTCCTGCTGGGCCTGGTTCCACGGGGTCAACGACTCCGCGACCGTGATGGTCGATCCGCTCTCCGGCGCCGGGTACGACGGGCTGGAGCCTCAGGGGCGCAACGAGAACCGGGGCGCGGAGTCGACGATCGCCGCCCTGCACACCTCGCTCGTGGTGCGGCGGGCCGGCCTGCAGCCGACGCGGCCGAGCGTCCCGGCGGCCCCCGCGGCCGTCGCCGCCCGATGACCATAGGACCCGGGGACCCGGCGGCCGGGCTGCGGATCGCGATGCTCGCGCCGGTCGCGTGGCGCACGCCGCCGCGCCACTACGGGCCGTGGGAGCAGGTCGCGAGCCTCCTGACCGAGGGGCTGGTCCGCCGCGGAGCCGACGTGACGCTCTTCGCGACCGGCGACTCCGTGACGACGGCCGCGCTCGAGTCGGTCGCTCCGACGGGCTACGCCGAGTCGGGCCGCGACGGCCGCGTCTGGGAGGCGCTGCACATCGCGGCGGTCCTCGACCGCGCCCGCGAGTTCGACCTGGTGCACAACCACCTCGACTGGCTGCCGCTCGCCCTCGCGGCGCAGTGGCCCGTGCCACTCGTGACGACGGTGCACGGCTTCTCGGGGCCCGAGATCCTGCCCGCCTACCGCGAGGCGCTGCGGCATCCGCGCACCGCGCACCTGGTGTCGATCTCGGACAGCGACCGCTCCCCCGAGCTCGACTACGCGGCGACGGTGCACCACGGGATCGACGTGGACGGCTTCCCCGCCGGATCCGGAGGCGAGGACCTCGTGATCCTCGGCCGGATCCACCCCGACAAGGGCACGGCGGAGGCGGTCCGGATCGCCGCCGCGGCCGGGCGCCGACTCCTCCTCTGCGGCATCGTCCAGGACGAGCGCTACTGGCGCGAGGAGGTCGAGCCGCTCGTCGACGGGACGCGCGTCGTCTACCGCGGCTCGGTCGGGCCGGAGGAGCGCGCCCTCGTCCTCGGCGGGGCGCTCGCACTCCTGCACCCGATCGGCTTCGACGAGCCGTTCGGCCTCTCCGTCGTCGAGGCGACGGCGTGCGGGACGCCGGTGATCGCGTACCGCCGCGGATCCATGGCCGAGATCATCGACGAGGGCGTCACCGGGTACGCGGTGGGCTCCCTGTCGGAGGCGGTCGCCGCGGTCGAGCGGGTCGGACTCCTCGACCGCGCGGCCGTGCGAGAGACGGCGCGCCGCCGCTTCGCGGTGGATCGGATGGTCGACGAGTACCTGGCGGTGTACGCGGGAGTGCTGGGGCGCTGACGCCGGCGTCACATCGGCATCGGATGCTCGCGTGACTCCCGGCCGTCTGCACCGAGTCGCCCGGGAGGGCTCGTTCTCGACGCGGAGAACGAGCCCTCCCGGGCGACTGAGCGATGCTGATAGGAAGAGGCCGTGCCTCGACCTCATCTCTTCGTCACCCGCGGGAGCCTCCTCCACTTCGCCTGCGACGCGTGGCTCCTGCCGACGGACCGCTTCCTCTCGTTCACCGACTTCTGGCGCGGGGTCCCGCAGCTGGAGGATCGCGCACGCGCCGCGCTGACTCCGGAGTTCTCGGACGGCCGACAGGCGGCACTGCCGCTCGCGCCGCGCGACGGCGAGCCCACTCCCGTCCTCACCGCAGTCCCCGATCACGCCGTGCGCGACGCCGAGGACAGCGAAGGACTCGCCGACATCGCCCGCCGCCTCCGGGCCTTCGTCGAGGTCGCCGCGCGGACGGCGACGAGGGATCGGCGCACGAGGCGGCCGCTGCCGCTCCTGGCCGTGCCGCTCTTCGCGACGGCGGGAGGCGGATCAGGGACCCTCCGCGACGCCGTGCTCGCCCACCAGCTCCGCGTGCTGCGGGAGGCCGCCGAGGCGTTCCAGGTCGACATCGCGATCGTCACCCTCCGCGCCGACGTCCACGCCTTCGCCCAGTCCAGGCGGCGACTCGATCCCGCGACGTCCTGGCCCGAGCTGGAGGCTCCGGCCCTCGAGGAGGCGCAGAGCCTCGCCGAGCGCGCCCGTCGCCGCCGGCTCGTGCCCTTCCTCGGCGCCGGGACCAGCGTCAGCGCCGGCGGCCCCTCCTGGGACGGACTGCTCGAGGAGCTCGGCCGCGAGATCGGACTCGACTCCGACACGTCCGCGGTCCTCAGCGGGAAGAACGTGCTCGACCAGGCGTCCTACCTCGCGACGCTCTTCGACGAGGAGCAGCCCGGACGGTTCGCCGAGGCCGTCGCCCGTGAGATCGGATCCCTCGAGCGGTACGGTCTCGCGCCGGCGCTCCTCACCGCGATCGACTCCGAGCAGGCCATCACGCTCAACTACGACCGCCTCTTCGAGACGGCGTCCGAGGACGCGGGCGTCCCCCGCGCCGTCATCCCCGGCGACCACGAGGGCGACCACGAGCGCTGGCTCCTCAAGCTCCACGGCACCGTCGACGACCCGTCCTCGATCGTCCTGACGCGCGACGACTACCTCGGCTTCGACTCCTCCCGCCGCGCCCTGTCGTCAATCGTGAAGGCCACGCTCGCGACCCGGCACCTGCTCTTCGTCGGCTTCGGCCTCACCGACGACCACTTCCACGAGATCGTCCACGACGTCCGTCGCGCGTTCCCTCCCTCCGCCTCAGGAACGCTCGCGACCGCGCTCACCCTCTTCGCCGATCCGCTCGACGAGCGCCTCTGGCAGGGGAGGCTGCGGCTCGTGCCGATGCTGCCGGTGCCCCGCGATCCGTCCCGCGTCGGCGAGGCCGCACGCCTCCTCGAGATCTTCCTCGACGCCCTGGCCGCCTTCGCGACGGACGCCCACTCGTACCTCCTCGCGCGAGGGCACGAGAGCGCGATGACCGGGGCGGAGCTACGGCTGCGGGAGCGGCTCACCGCGCTGCTGCTGGAGGCGACGGCGGAGGAACGGGCGACCGGGGCGTGGCAGGAGGTCGCGGGGATGAGTGAGCGGCTGGGTGGGGAAGGGCGCTAGCTCGGACAGCGCTCGTCGCTCGAGGGCCGAACGGCCGAGCCGGCGGTCGTCGGCGAGTCCTGCGCGAATGGACGAAGGACCAGCGGATCGACTGATCGCGGGCGAGAGGTCACCGACCTCCCGCCCGGCACCGCTCAGACGGCGTCGTGGAGCTCGACGTTGTCCTGATACTCGAAGTGCGTCTGGACACGATCCGAGACGTCGATGTTCTGCATCTTGCTGGACGCGGGGATGAAGCCCACCAGACCAGCTGCCGTCTCACCGGCCTGAGCCGTCCGGTAGACGAACTTGAGGATCGCGTCGTTGCGGGAGTAGTAGCCGTAGACCGCCTCGTCGACCGAGGCAGTCAACGAGTCCCAGTTGCTCTTCGCTCCGATCGCGGTGCCGAGGAGATGTGCGGCCTGGATCCGCGGCCCTCCGGGCTTCGTGCCCATGGACTGCGCGGCGACGACCATCGCCCTCGCTCCCAGACTGTGACCGATGAGCACGTACGACTCCGCGTTCGTGCGTGCAAGCAGATCACCGATGATCACGCCCGTCTTGTCGGCGCGATTCTTCGCGACGTGCCAGGGGTTCCTCGCGAGGTCCGAGGCGATCATCGCCGGCCCGGCGACGCCTCCGAGAAGCTTCGCCCCCGCCTTGTGCCCGAGCGCCGCCGCTCCTCTGAGCAGCCCCATGGCGACGCCCTTGCCTGCTGCGCCGACGGCGAGCTCCCCCAGATCCCGCAACTCCTTCGACCCCCATCGGACGCGGTAGACGGGCGAGTCCGGGTAGCGGGAGTCGACGATCGACTTCCACTTGCCCCACCGCTCTCCCTCACCGTCGGTGAGGAACCCGTTAGCGACGACCACGGGGACGCCGCCCGTTCCCGGACGGAGCAGCTCGATCTGGAACGACTTGTCCTCGCTCAGGTAGGCGTTCGCGACCGATGCCCCGAGGACACCTCCCACCGCCGCTCCGACGGCCGTCACGACCGCCGTGCCGCCGGCCATGCCGAGCCCGCCCGCTGCGAGGGTGCCGCCGCCGAGCAGCGCGAGTCCGTGTGAGCTCGCCGCTGCGCCGGTGAATCCGCCGAAGACGCCGAGCGAGCCGATCGCGCCGCCGATGGCGGGAGCGGCGAGGAGAGCGACCGGCGCCGCCATCGCGAGGACAGCGATGCCGCCCACGATGATCTTCGAGGTCGCGTCGAGGTCGGGCTTCTCGTACTCGAGGAAGGCCTCGTAGTCGTGCAGCTCGCCGAAGCTCCCCTGGGCCTTCTCGAAGCCCGGGATCTCGTGCTTGTGCTCGGCGCAGAACTGGGGGACGCGCAGAGCGCCGCGCTCGCGCACCGCCATGTTGCCGCAGCCCACAGCCACGCACGGGAGCGTCGCGGATCCGCAGCCCTGGCAGACGTAGACGGGAAGCTGCCCCGCGGGACGGTTCGACTTCCGGTGCTCGGTGTTGAAGAAGCACGACGAGCACCATCCGTGCTGGACGTCCAGCAGCGAGACGTCGTCTGCGACGTCCGCGATCCACTGCGCCGTCTTCGCGTACGTCTCGGCCACCTTCTGTGCGGTCCGCCGCTCCTGCTCCACCTGCTGGAGAGCTGCCTTCTGCTCGGCCGGATCCGAATGCGCGAGAGCCTCGGCATTGGACGTCATCCGGGCGCGGTACCAGGTCTTGGCGTACGCCCACATGTTGCTGCGCAGTGCAGGATTGCTCTCGAGAACGCCACCGCTCTCCGTCACCGGCTCGAGATCGGTAAACTCCCCCGCAAGGGAGAGAGTCGCCCCCTGATCCGAGACCACATCCACTCGGAGACGGGTTCCTTCGACGACATAGGCGTGCAGTGAGCCGGGCATGGGTTGATCGTGCCATACCGGTCGAGGTCCGGTTCGCTGCGGAAGGGCTGTCGCTTCCTTCTCGATCGGTCGCCGTCCCGTCGGATTCTCCGCGCTCATCGCGTCGGACTCTCCCCCATACCAAGACCGGAGCAGACGGACTCGAAGACGGTCAGTGACACCCCCTCTTCTCCCGGCGCGAAAAGGGAGCCGATGCGGTGAAAGTCGGTACCGTCCGACAGACTCACCGGAACGACGAAGGGGACGAAGTGCAGTTCACGATCAACGGCGCCACCTACGAACTCACACGGGAACAAGTCGAGAGCACCCTCGCCCGTACCGCGCCGGCCGAGGTGAGCACGTACTCCGTCGAGGTGAGCGGCAGCCGCTTCCCCGTGAAACAGGTGATCTCCGAGGTCACCGGTCTGCAGAGGAGCGAGTTCACCTCCGGCCAGGCACAGCGGGTCCTCACAGGGCTCGGATTCCTGGTGCTCAGCACTGCTCCGGGAGCTCGAGGGCGCATCTCCGGTTCCACGCGGTCCTTCGACGGCGTCGAGTGGGGGCTCGCCGCATCCGAGCACGGTTACGAGGAAGCGTCCTCGGGCAAGCTGCATCTCCCAGGATGTGCTCACGGCGTGACGACTCCGATCCGCATCTGGGCTCAGGACGAAGTGCTGAAGGCCTGGGGTGCTGCGCCGGATGTCGATCTCAGGACGCTGACGCGACCGGGATGGTGCTCGGACTGCGCGGCCATAAGAGGAACGACCGACCCCGGCGTTCCAGCGGAGCAACCGGAGACGTCCGGACGGACGGGCCGGGCGGAGCGGACGGCGATCGCGCAGGCCGCCCGGGTCGTCCTCGACGGTGGTCTCCGACGCCAGGCCTCCGCGTTCGACGGCCGGACGGTGACCTGGACCGCTGATACTGCGGCGGCACTCCGGCGAGCGATCGAGACACCCGGGTCGACCGGCACTTTCCGTGAGCGGATCGCCGAGCAGATGACGGATCAGCCGAGGGCGGTCGTCCTGCTCGCCGCTGAGCTCTGCTTCCTGCAGCGCCTCCCCCTCATCAACATCCGGGCGCAGACGAAGCTCGCTCTTCTGCAGGAGATCCTCGACGTGCTGCCCGATCGCCCCCGGGTCCCTGATGTGATCGTCGACGCCCTCGACACTCGCGGCGTCTTCAACGGCGGTCAGGGGTTCAACCAGCAGATCGCACAGCATCTCCTCTGGTTGTGCGATTTCGTCCGGCAGTGGGACGCCCTCGCGTCCGATCATCGCGAAGCCGCGCTCGGCGATCCCTGGCTCTTCCGCGACCGCACGCTCGACGTACAGGGTGATGCTCCACCGATCCGGAGCTCTCTGCTCGCTCTGGCCTGGCCGAGCTGCTTCGAAGCAATCGTCTCCGTCGCGCAGAAGCACGCGATCCGCGACGCCTTCGCGGGAGCGCTCCCGACGGTGACGGACGACGTCGACCGCGATCTGCTCGCTCTGCGGGACAGCCTCGACCCGAGCGGCGAGCTCGACATCGCCTGGTACTCGCCACCGTGGGACGCGGAATGGTGGCTTGCGGCACCGCAGACCGAGCATCGCGGCTGGGCCGTACCCTCGGCCGCTCCCGGCGCGCCACTCGCCCTCCCAGGCCTCCACGTCACGCTCCCGCCGGATGGCGGTCGAAGCGGCATCCGCGACGAAGCGCTCCGTTCATGGAGAGACTGGCCGACGTCCGGGGCCGGTCCGCGACCGCCCATCACCGATCTCCTCACCGAGGTGGATTCGGCTGCGCAGTTCCTCGTGACGATGGCGGCCGGCGACCAGGTCTTCGTCGACGGCTCCGACGACGTGCACTGGGGCGTCATCGGAGAACTCGATTCCCGAGGACGACGCGGCGTCGACTGGCGAACGCCGGTCTCGAGGTCGGAGATACCGAACGCCGTCCTCGACGTCCTGTCCGGCAGCGCTCCGATCACCGACGTCGGCTTCCTGATATCGCCGCCGATCGCACCGACGCCCGCACCTCCGCTGTCCGGCCCCCTCCGCCTCCCCCGCAGCACGCCCGAACTCGCGGGTCGCCTGCATTACGACTCACTGTGGCTGAACGAGGTGCTGGGTCTCCTCGAGGAGCGTCGCCAAGCGATCTTCTTCGGGCCTCCCGGAACGGGCAAGACCTATCTCGCCCGTGCTCTCGCCGACTTCATCGCGCCGAAGGGCGCGGTCCGCATCGTCCAGTTCCACCCCTCCTACTCCTATGAGGACTTCTTCGAGGGGTTCCGGCCGACGGTCGATGAGAAGGGGTCCGCGAGTTTCCGACTCGCACCGGGGCCGGTACGTCTTCTCGCTGCTGCGGCGGCGGCGAACCCGACAGTGCCGCATGTGCTGATCATCGACGAGATCAACCGGGCGAACATCGCGAAGGTGTTCGGCGAGCTCTACCTGCTCCTCGAATACCGCGACGCCGGGGTCTCACTGCAGTACTCGCCGGAGGAGGACTTCCGTCTGCCCGAGAATCTCTTCGTCATCGGAACGATGAACACGGCAGACCGCTCGATCTCCCTGGTGGACGCGGCGATCAGGAGGCGGTTCTCGTTCGTCGAGCTGCACCCCGCAGAGGAGCCGGTACTCGGCCTGATCGAGCGATGGTCGAAGGCGCAGCACCATGAGATCAGCCGAAGTGCTCTGCTGAGGCAGCTCAACGAGCGGATCGGCGACCTCGACCGCGATTTCCAGATCGGCCCGTCCTACCTCATGGGCGCTTCTGCCCGCACGGACTCCGGATTGGCGAGGATCTGGGAGTACGACATCCTTCCGCTGCTCGACGAGCACTACTACGGACGCTTGTCTCGCGCGGAGGTCCGGGCGACGTTCGGTCTCAGCGCTCTCGAGCCCGGTGCTGTCGCGGATCCGGACGAAGCGGTCGACGACGCTCCGGCCGGATGACCCGCGTCGAGTTCGACGAGAACGGCGGCTGGACGGCGGTCTCGTTCGACCCTGAGGTCATCGGTCGCGTATGCAGCGCAGGGCTGCTCGAATCCCGCATGACAGCGTCAGGCGCCGAGGTGAAGCCTCAGCTCAACAGGATCGGGGCGATTCGGATCGATGGCGACGAGGTCGTCGTCCGTCCGAAGGCCGCCTTCTCCTCGGTGCTCTTCATGCTGGGGTACGCGGCGGACCCGGGCTTCCGACCGGAAGAGGTCTCCGGCGACGGCAGGGAGATCTTCCCCGCGGTCGCCGAGACGTACGCGCGCATCGCGGAACGTGCACTCGGGCACGGCCTCCTGCAGGGGTACCGACGGTACGACGAGAGCGCCATGACGGTGCGCGGGCGGGTCCGGTTCTCCGACCAGATGTCGCGCCGCGGCGGACGACTCCTCCCGATCGAGCTGACGGTCGACGACTACTCGGCCGACATCGTCGAGAACCGGATCCTGCGTGCGGCCGGCCGGCTGCTGCTCGCCGTGCCCCGCGTGTCGCCGGACGTCCGGCGGCGCCTGGCGCACCTCGACTCGAGACTGTCGGAGGCAGCCCTCCTGCGGCCAGGGACGATGACACCGTCGTGGCAGCCGTCGCGGCTGAACCAGCGCTATCAGCCCGCCCTGCGCTTCGCCGAACTCGTGCTCGCACGCATCACGCCCACCACGACGAACGGCGGCCACACCGTCGCCTCCTTCGTCGTCAATATGGCGGAGGCGTTCGAGGCATTCGTGACCACGACTCTGAGCAGCGCTCTCTCAGGGGTCTCGCGTGGCGTCAGTATCGGTCAGTTCCCCGCTCATCTCGATCTCGAACGACGCCAGCCGATCCGACCCGACTTCGTCCACGTCGCCGGCGGCCGACCAGTGGTCGTCATCGATGCCAAGTACAAACTCGGGCCACCGAGGGTCGAGGACCTCTACCAGATGCTGGCCTACTGCACAGTGCTCGGGCTGGCTGAAGGGACGCTCGTCTACGTCTCGAGCGCCGGAGACCCGAGTGATCGGACAGCGACGGTGAAAGGCTCCGGTGTCGTGGTTCGGACGGTGCGGATCGACGTCACGAGGCCGCCCGCCGAGATGCTCGCTCAGCTGGACGACATCGGTCGAGCGGCTGCCAGGCGGGCAGGGATCAATACTTCTTCCGGCCTCTGAACTCCGCGCCTCGTCGTAGGGCCGCCTGCTCCATCGGACGACTCAGCCGAGACGGCCCGCCGCCTCAATCCCGCCCCGCACCCCACTCCCCCAGCAGCTCCCGCTCCCGCTCCTCCCCCAGTCCGGCGCCGCGTCCCGGCACGTGCGCGGCCGCCGCGTCCCGCAGCGTCTCGGCGAGCTCGCGGCGCTCGAAGCCCGCGGCCTCCGCCCGTGCCGTCGAGCGTGCGTTCATGCCGCGCCAGTCCGGGTCCGCGATCCACAGCGGGAGCGAGCCGGCGCCCGCCCACTGGCCGACGCCACGCTCGAGCAGCCACTCCTGCGGCACGGCGACCGGCTCGGCCGACGATCCGCTCCGCGCCGCGGCGAGGTGCTCGCCGAACGGCACGGGGGTCCCGCAGACGTTCATCACGCCCGCCACCCGCGCCTCGGCGGACGCCACCAGCCATGCGGCGAGGTCCCGCACGTCGACCACGGACGTCGGCAGCTCGGGCGCATCCGGCACCAGCACGGGCCCGGACCGCGCGCTGAAGCGCCAGGGCCAGTAGGAGGAGCGGCTCGTCGGGTCGCCGGGGCCGCCGATCAGGCCGGCGCGCGCGATCAGGGACGGCGCGGATCCGGCCAGCACGGCCTGCTCGCAGGCGGCCTTCGCGGCGCCGTACGAGGCGGGATCGTCGGAGGGAGTCAGCAGCTCGGCGTCCTCGTCCGCGCCGACGACCGCGTTCTCGGCGTAGACGCTCGTGGTCGAGACGAGGACGTAGGCGCTGCAGCGCAGGTCGCGGACGGATCGGCGGACGTGCTGCGGGGTCGAGGAGACGTCGATCACCGCGTCCCACGATGCCGCAGCCACGGCGTCGAGGGCGTCCTCGCGGTCGCGGTCGGCCCGGACGAGGGACACCCCCGCGGGCACGGCCGTCCCCCGCGCGAGGCAGGTCACGTCGTGGCCGCGCCGCAGCGCCTCCGCCGCGAGGTGCCCGCCGAGCCAGCCCGTTCCTCCGAGGATCAGCGTTCTCGTCCCCGCATGCTCGCACGGGCCGCCTCGCGCGAAGCCCGCTGAGGTGCCCGAATTGGTCCCGAGAACGTTGAAACAACTGCATTCTCGGGCGACTCGACACGGGCGACTCGACGCAGTGGGCGCCGAGCGAGCGACTCAGCGACAAAGGCCCCCTCCACGAGCCCCCGCACACCCGGCCACCCGAGCCCGCCCGCGTCCTCTGTCCGGAATCACGCGGGCGGCTCGGGCGCCCGAGCGGCTCACACGACGACGAAGGCGTCCAGGATCAGCGAGTTGCCCGTGGAGGCGGCGTTGCGCTTGCTGCCGCGGCGGATGGTGATGGTGTGCTCGCCGGCGCTGAGGGTGCTGCTGGTGAACACGGTGCGGGCCGAGCGGTTCGTGGCGCTGTAGCGGTCGACGGAGGCGACGAGCACGCCGTCGATCAGGACCTCGTTGATGCCGGAGGTCGGGGTGATCCGGCTCACCCAGCTGACCTTCGTGCCCCGGAAGCGGAGGGTCGCCGAGGCCGTGGAGGTGCTGGAGTACGAGATGCTGCCGCCGCTGTCGGCGGTGCTCGAGAGCGTCGCCCAGGTGCCGACCGTCGCGATGACGGCGGCTCCGTTCTGGTACGTCCCCGCCGCCGGCAGCGTCGAGGTCGGGGTGGGCGTGGACGTGGCCGTCGGGGTCTCGGTCGGAGTCGGCGTGTCGGTGGGGGTCGGCGTGTCCGTCGGCGTCGGCGTCGGCGTGCTGGTCGGAGACGCCGTCGCGGTGGGGGTGGGGGTCGACGTGGAGACGGTCCCCGCGGTCACGACGAAGGCGTCGAGGATCAGGGTGGACCCGGTGGACGCCGGGTTGCGCGTCGTCCCGCGGCGGATCGTGACCGTGTGGGTGCCGGCGGCGATCGGTCCGCTCGTCCACACCGTCTGACCCGAGCGGGTCGTGGGGCTGTAGCGGTCGACGGTGGCGACGAGGACGCCGTCGAGCAGCACCTCGTTGATGCCGGAGGTCGCCGTCATCCGGCTCACCCAGCTGACGCCCGTGCCCGAGAAGCGGAAGCTCGCGGACGCTCCGGCCGAGCTGGAGTAGCTGATGCTCCCGCCGCTGTCGGCGGAGGAGGAGATCGTGCTCCAGGTGCCCGCCGTCGTGATGAGCGGCGAGTAGTTCTGGTACGTGCCCTCGCCGGGGATCGACGAGGCGGGCTCGTCGGGCAGCGGAACGACCGGCTGCTCCGCGAGCCAGCGGTCGAACGTGTCGAGCATGTCCTTGTTCGTCAGGCTCGGCACGTTGTGGCCGTTCGGAGCGCCGTCGGTCGGCGTGTAGAGGACCACAGCCTCCTTCGCGACGGGCTTCGCGAGCGCGACCCAGGCCCCTCCGTGCACGGCGATCGGGACGAGGACGTCCTCCGTCGAGCCGGTCGTGCGGATCCGCGCCCCCGCCCACGAGGCCTGCGGCAGCAGCGCGGGGTCGGTCGCCGGGATCGTCGAGGGGTCGTTGTCGTAGTCCGGCAGGACGCGCCCCGGATCGCGGCGGGCCATGTCGGCCATGTCGTAGACGCCGGCCGCGTGGTACGCGCCGCGGATCTCGGGGACCAGCTTGTTGCCGTACGCCCAGCAGAGCAGCGCTCCGCCGCCGGAGTTCGAGCGGAGGAAGCTCGCGCCGATCCGCCACGTCTTCTGGAACCAGGCGACCGCGTCCACCTGCATGGCGACGGCCCGCTTGTTCGTGTAGATGCTGCCGCCGTAGTTGGGGCAGATCGAGATGACGCCCTTGTCGACGGCCTGGTCAGCGCTGTACTGGTAGGCGCCGGACAGGGCCGCGTAGGTGCTCCCGTTGGCGTGGTAGTACCAGTAGACGACCCGGCCGATCCGCTGCGAGGGGACCGCGGTGTGCGGGACGAAGAGCCGCGCGCGGTCGGTGCCGATCATCACGTCGATGATCTGGTACGGCTTCTTCCCCACGCGCGAGATCGCCGTGTCGCTGCGCCCGAGCTCGTTGGGCAGCGGCGGGATCACGCTGTAGTCGGGCGCCGCGGACGCGGTCATCGCGTAGGCGAAGGCGGATCCGACGCCGAGGGCGGCTCCGGTGAGGACGAGACGGCGGCTGTGGCGCGCAGGAGAGGACATGGGATCCCGACGTGGAGAGGGCTGCTCGGTCGGCGGAGCCTGACCGGAAGGTGTGAGGGGGGTGCTGCGGTCCGGATCGGACCACCGTGGAGGGGGCGCGGGGCGGTCCTTCGGGGGACCGTGCGGGCGGGCAGGCGCGAATGCATCCTCCCGCGTCCGCCGCGCGACCACCAGACCCGCTTCAGGGACACCCGCGGCGGCGCTCCCACCTGGCGTGGAGCGGCGGAGGGATGCGAGAAGGTCCTGGTGAAGGCGCTATCTCGCGCCACTGCTCTGGAGATGCCCGCCACGGGAGCGGAACCGCATCGTGTCGGTGCCGGAACTCCGGGGTCCCGCGGGGCCGGCACGGAACCAGGCCGCCCTGAGCCCGGCGCGAGGGCCGTGCGCACGTCAACACTCTCGCGGGGGACCCCCGGAGAGGTCGCGTTTTCTGGACACCACCTGAGCGCTGGTTCAGCGCTCGCTCTCCCCCTTCTGCGTGCCCACCGGATCGGGGGCCCGTCGTCCGCCGCCCACGTCCCGTCTCAGGGGGACAGGGCGCCTCCGAGCCGCGACCTATCGTGATCCCGCTCCATCCGGAAGGCCCGGCGAGGCGCCCCGGGGGGAGGTCGATCCGTGTCGAACGCGCATGCCCGGCCGAGCCACGACCGCTCGATCGCCCTCGGCCTCGTCCTGCTCCTGCTCGCCGCCGTCCTCGTGGTTCTGCCGGCGACGAGAGCTGCGGCGGCCACGGTCCTGCTCCAGGAGGGCTTCGGCGGCACCAGCGTCGCGGACTCGGCGTGGCAGGCGCTCGACGGCGCCTGCATCACGGCGGCGACCACTGCTCCGCCGACCGGCTCCTCGAATCTCGGCGTCTGCGCCAACCGGACTCAGGCCCCCGCCGCCGCGACGAGTCCGGGCTTCCTGCAGCTCACCGACGCCCGGAACAACGCCAAGGGCGGCGCGGTCTTCAACCGGCCGATTCCTGCCGCGGGCGGCATCGACGTCCAGTTCGACCAGTACCAGTACGGAAGCTCGCTGACCGGGGCCGACGGCATCGGCTTCTTCCTCACCGACGGCTCGAGGTCCCTCACCGCGGCGGGAGCTCCGGGCGGATCGCTCGGCTACGGCCAGTCGGCGACCGTCGACGGGGTGAACGGCGGCTACCTCGGGATCGGAATCGACGCCTTCGGGAACTTCTCGGCCAGGCCCCCCGCCGCGCCTACCCTCGGCCTCGGCTCCGACTGCCCCTCGAACTCCGGGTCGGCGCTCCTCACGGCGAACAAGATCGTGGCGCGCGGACCCGGGCAGGCCAAGAGCGGATACTGCTTCCTCCAGTCGGCCTCGCCTCCCCTGCTGACGTCGGTCCGCACGACGGCCACGACATCGACGGGCGCTCCGCCCGCGTCCTACGGGCGCACGATACGGATCATGGTCTCGGCTGCCGCCACTCCCGTCGTCACGGTCTACTGGGGAGGGACAGCGGGTCTGCCCGCCGGGCAGCTCGATCAGCTGATGCAGTTCACGATGCCGACCGCAGCGCCCTCGACCTACAAGCTCGGCTTCACGGCGTCCACCGGTGGATCGAACGACACCCACCTCGTCCGCAACGTCTCCGTCTCGTCCATCAACACTCTCGACGACATCACTCTGGTCAAGCAGATCGACCGCACCACCACGCAGCCCGTCGCCTACGCCGAGGGATCCGTCATCCCTTACCAGTTCGTCGTCACGAACGGGTCCATCCGGGGCACGCTCACCGGCATCGTCGTCACGGACCCGAAGGCCGCGAGCATCTCCTGTCCGACGACGACCCTGCTCCCGCTCGCCTCCACCATCTGCACGGGATCCCATACGGTCACGGCCGCCGAAGCGGTGGCCGGCTCGTTCGTCAACACGGCGACCGCTGCAGCGACGAAGACGGAGACGATCTCGAACGTCGTGACGACGACCCCCGTCACGAGCAGGACCGCCACCGCCACCGCCCCCATCGCCACCCCGGCTCCCGCTCTGACCCTCACCAAGACCGCCCTGCTCACCGACACGAACGGCAACGCCCAGGCCGACGCCGGAGAGCAGATCCGCTACTCCTTCCTCGCCCTCAACTCCGGCAACGTCACACTGCAGACGGTCGCCGTCGCCGACCCGAAGGTCACCGGCATCACGCCCGCCTCGACGCAGCTCGCCCCCGGAGCGAGCGCCACCTTCACGTCGGCGCCGTACACGGTCCTTCAGACCGACATCGACAAGAACACGTCGCTCGTCAACACGGCGACCGTCTCCGGCCGCACCCTGGCCGCCTCGCCCGTGACGGTCACCGCGACCTCCACGGCCACCACGCCGATCCGCTACGCGCCCTCGATCTCGCTGACGAAGAACGGCACGATCCCGACCGGGGCCGCCGTGGGCTCGACCGTCTCCTACAGCTTCTCCGCCACCAACACCGGCAACACCGGGCTGAGCGCCGTCGCGGTCACCGACCCCAAGAGCGGGCTCTCCGCGCTCGCCTACTCCTGGCCGGGGACCGCCGGGCGCCTCGAGATCGGCCAGTCGGTCACCGCGACCGCGTCGTACACGCTCACGCAGGCCGACGTCGACGCGGGCCAGGTCCTCAACACCGCGACCGCGACCGGCACCCCTCCGACGGGCGCCGCCGTCACGGCCACCGCCTCGCGGACGGTGACGATCACCCGCACGAACGACCTCGCGCTCGCCAAGACCGCGAACCCCGCCTTCATCAGCGCCGCCGGCACCGTGGTGACCTACACCTTCCGCGCGACCAACACCGGCACCACCACCCTCACCGCGGTCGCGATCAGCGACCCCAAGAGCGGGCTCTCCGCTCTCACCTACTCCTGGCCGGGCACTTCCGGACGACTGCTGCCCGGCCAGGTCGTCACCGCGACCGCCGCCTACACGACCACAGCCGCCGACGTCACCGCCGGCACGATCGCCAACACCGCCACGGCGACGGCGACCGGCCCGACCGGCGGGGCGTTCACCCGCACGGCCTCGGTGAGCATCTCAGTGATCCCCGATCCGGCGGCCGACGCCGCGACGGTCGTGCAGGGCGGATCGGTCGTGATCGACGTGCTCGCGAACGACGGGCCCGCCGCGACCGGAGCGACCTTCTCGCGCGCGCAGCTCTCGGCGACCCCGAAGGCGATCGGAGGCGCGGCGACCCCAGCCCCCGCCACTCCCCTGCAGGGGTCCGTCTCCTGCGTCGCGAGCGGAGCGACCCGCGGCCAGTGCACCTACCGCCCGATCGCCGCCTTCGTCGGCACCGACGTCTTCGACTACTCCCTCTCGGGCCAGTACGGCACCTGGAACGTGCGGGTCACGGTCACCGTCACCGCGCTGAACCGCGCGCCGGTCGCCCGACCCGACCGCGTGGTCGCGACCACCGGCGGCCCCGCCGTCACCGTCGCTCCGCTCGCGAACGACACCGACGAGGACCCGGGCACGACCCTCGCCCTGGCCGGCACGAGCGTCCCGGCCGGGCTGCGCGGCACCTTCTCCTGCTCCGGATCCACGTGCACCTACACGCCCGCGACCGACGGCTGGACCGGGAGCGCGACGATCGCGTACACGGTCACGGACGGCGCGCTCACGGCGGGCGGCACGATCACGGTGTGGGTCGATCCCGCTCCCCTCGTCCGGCGCGGCTTCTCCGGCACCGGCAGCACGAGCGGAGCGGTCGGGCTCGGCGCCTGGACCAGCTCCTCCGTGGTCGCCACGCCTGTCGCGAGCTGCACGGCCGGTCGGCCGAGCACCCTCGTGAGCTGGTCGGCCGCCGCTGGAGCGACCGGCTGGACCCTCGAGCGCCGCCTCGCGGGGACGACGCCCGGCCCCTGGACCGTGATCGCGGCACCCGCCGCCTCCGCGACGAGCTTCACCGACGACCGGGTCGGTGAGGGCCGCAGCTACCAGTGGCGGGTCCGCCCGGACCTGCAGCGCTGGCTCGGAGTCGCGTCCGCCGCCTCGACCGCCGTCGCCCAGCCGGCCGTCACCACCGCCGGAGGCTGCTGATGCCTCCCCGCCGACACCCCTCTCGTCCTGCACGTGTCCTCGTGAGGGAGACCACGCCCGCACCGGGCACCACCCACCAGAAAGGAACGGTCGCCATGACCACCACAGCACCCACCCGTCGCAGCCCCTGGAAGAAGATCGCCCTCACCGGCGGCGTCCTCCTCGCCGCGGGAGCCCTCGCCGGCGCCGGCGCCTTCGCCGTGTTCACCGACTCCGGGAGCGCCAGCGTCACCGCGGACGCCGGACAGCTCGACATCAACCTCGACGGCACCTTCATCGTGACGGACATCGCGCCCGGAGACACCATCCAGCGCCCGGTGACGATCGTCCTGCCGAACGCCACCAACGACGGCGACCTCGTCTCGTCGGTGCGCTTCTCGCAGGCCGTCACCAACGACGTCGTGGGATCCGACACCACCGACCAGAACCGTGTCGGCCAGTCTCTCGTCTCCGGCCCGAACGGCCTCGACTACCGCCTGCTGACCTGCTCCACCGCCTGGACGACCGCCCCCACCACGACTCCGGCGGGCCCGTACTCCTGCAGCGGGACCACCACGGTCACCGGATCCGGCAAGCTGTCGTCCATCGGCGGCCAGGCCGGCGCGGTCGACTTCACCCCGGCGAACTTCGGCATCACCCCCACCACGACCGGGACCTTCCCCTCGGACGCCGGTGATGTGACGCTGAACACGCTGATCGAGCTCGTCCTGCCGACCGCGGCCGACAACGCGTACGAGAACGCCTCCGCCACGGTCACCTTCACCGCCGCCGCGATCCAGCGCGCCGGCATCCAGAAGTAGACCGTCCCCCACCGCCTCCGTCCTGCCCGGCCGCCACCGGCGCGGGGCGGAGGCATCCCCCTTTCCTCCCGGAGTCGTCCCCATGCCCCACGCCCGTGCGCTCGTCGCCGTCCTCGCGGCGGTGCTCCTCGCGCCCGCGGCGAGCGCCGAGCCCGTCGGCGTGCTCGACGTGCGCGAGCTCTCGGCGCCCGGATCCCTCACCGACCTCGCTCCGGGCGACCGCGCCGAGTGGGCGGTCGAGGTGACCAGCACCGGCCTGTCGCCGCAGGGGGTCTCCGTGGCCTTCGCGGTCGACGGAGGGACGCTGGCGCAGGACCCGCGCGACGGCCTCCAGCTGTCCGTCGAGCTCTGCGGCTCGGCATTCACCGTCGCCGAGGTCATCGACGGGGGGCGCACGGTCGAGCGCTACCTCTGCCCCGACGACGCTGTGCCGCTCGGATCCGGGCCCGCGGCGACGCTCGGCCGGCTCGACGGTGTCCGTCCGCTCGAGCGCGGGGCCACCGTGGGCGTGCGCGTCCGCGTCCTGTTCCCGGAGTCGGCCGGCAACGGGACCGAGCTCGCGGCGGCGTCGCTGCGGGTGCTCGTGGGCACGACGGAGGAGGATCCCTCCGCGACGCCCGGCCCCGGCTCCTTCCCCGGAGCGGCGGGCGGCGGGCTGGCCGTCACCGGCCGCGACCTGGGCGCTGCGCTCCTGGGCGGGATGCTCGCCCTCGGCTCGGGCGCCCTGCTCGCCGCGGCGGCGCGCCGTCGTCACCGGAGGGAGCAGGCGTGAAGGCCCTCCGCGCTCTCCTCGGCGGCCTGGTCACGATCGTGGCCGTCGCCGGCATCGCCGTCTTCGTCCTCTCCGCGCTCGGTCTCGTGCGGCTCGTGCCGGTGCTGTCGAACTCGATGGCGCCCGGGATGCCCGTCGGCTCCCTCGCCGTCACCCTGCCCGTCGACCAGGCCGCGATCCGCGCCGGTGACGTGATCGTCTTCACCGACCCGGACGATCCGGGCCGCCGCGTCATCCACCGCGTCACCCTCGTCTACTCCGAGGAGGAGGCGGCGGCACTCCGCGGCCGCGAGCCCGGCCAGCTGGCGCTCACCACCAAGGGCGACAACAACGAGTCGGCCGACCCGTGGATCGTGACGATCGCGGACGAGCGGATCTGGCGCGAGAGCTCGGTGGTGCCGCTGCTGGGCTGGCCGAGCATCGGCCTCGCCCACCCGGAGGCGCGGTTCGCGCTCTTCGCCGCGGGCGGCGCGGTCATCGTGGGCGCGCTCCTGATCGCCATCTGGCGCCACCCCGCGGAGGTTGCCCCGTGAGCGGCGCGCACCGCTCGTCGGACGGCACGCCGCCCCCGGAGCCCCTGCGTCCGCCCGCTGAGCACGGACGGCACAGCGCCCGGCCGTCCTCCCGCGACCGCGGAGCCCCGCGCCACTCCCCCGAGGTCCGCCGCCGCGTGGTCTCCCGCGCCGGCCTGGCGGGACTCGTCGCCGGCGCGCTCGTCCTCGGCGCCGCCGCCACCGCCACCGCCGTGCTCCTGGACCGGGGCTCCGTGAGCGCACGGATCGCCTCCGGCACCGTCATCGCGACGTTCACCGGCACCGGAGCGACGACCGTGCCGGTCCCCGTCGCGGGACTCGTCCCCGGCGGCACGGCCCGGCGCCTCCTCGACCTGACGAACGCCGGGACCCTGCCGATGTCGGCCCTCCAGCTGCAGACGGCCACCGGCACCGACCTCTCGGACGGCCTGCAGCTCGCGATCGAGCGCTGCTCGCAGTCCTGGTCGGCCGATGCCGCGACCTGCCCCGGCACCGTCACCACCGTGTCGGCCGACCGCCCCGCCGCCTCCCGCCTCGACCTGCCCGGCTCCCCAGCTCTGGCCGTCGGAGCGACCGACCACCTCCGCCTGACCGTGCGCCTGTCGGAGTCCGCGCCGTCCGCCGCGCAGAGCACCTCGGCGACCCTCACCGTCACCTTCTTCGGCGTGCAGCGTCCGGGCCGCCAGCTGTAGGCGCGGCGGGCCCACGCCTCGGCGGCACCACCGCCGCGCCGCCCCCTTCCGCGCTGAGGTGCCCGGGACGGCCGTCGACACGCCGGAGAGGGCGACCGTCTCGGGCGACTCAGCGGGGCCGCGGGTACCTCGGTGATGCCTCGCTACTCGCGCAGGGCCGCCACGGCGTCGTGGAAGCTCGGCACGTCGGAGAGCACGCCCTCGGGGCCCAGCACCGTCCAGGTCGTGCCCGTGCGGATCAGGACGCCCAGCTCCTCGGCGGGCCGGCGGCGGGTGCGGCGCAGCTCGAGCACGAAGACTCCGGGACGCGCCTCTCTGATCTCGGGAGTGCGCCGGTCGGGCAGCATCACGAGTCCTCCCCGAGGGTCAGCGGTAGACGCTCCACTCCTTCTTCACGATCCGGCGCTCCTCGCCGTCGACCGCGACGATCCACTCGCCGTCCTTCTTGGCCACGACCCGCCCGCGCAGGTACTGCGGCTCCCAGCCGTCGGCCTTGTTGACCCACTTCACGAACCGCGCGAACCGCCCCGGTGCCACGTCGTCTCTGGACATCTCTCGACTCCCCTCGTCGTCACCGGCACGTCCATCGCCCTCCGTCAGGAGAGCACCTCGCCCAGCGCGAGGGCGACCTCTCCTGTGAGGTCTCGAAGCCGGTTCACCGACGGTAGAACGCGCTCCTCACGACGGACGAGACCGTTGACTGATCGACGATCGTCTGGCAGTGGGGTCAGGATGCGGCAGCGGATTCAGGAGTCGAACAGCACGTGCGGCCGTCCGGCGTCGACGATGACGCGGGCGCGCACCCCGTAGACGTCCGCGATCAGCGCCGGAGTGAGCACCTCCTCCGGGGTGCCGCCCGCGACCACGCGCCCCTCGCGCAGCACCAGCAGCGCGTCGCAGAACAGGGCCGCGAGGTTGAGGTCGTGCAGCGCGACGACCGTGGTCACCGGCAGCGCCCGCACCAGGGCCAGCAGCTCCAGCTGATGGCGGATGTCGAGGTGGTTGGTCGGCTCGTCCAGCAGCAGCTCGCGCGGCTCCTGCGCGAGCGCCCGGGCGATGTGCGCGCGCTGCCGCTCGCCGCCCGAGAGGGTGTGCCAGAGGTGGTCGGCCTTCGCCTCGAGGCCCACCTGCTCGAGGGCGCGATCGATCGCGCGCAGGTCCTCGGCCGTGTCCCCGCCCAGGAGGGAGCGGTGCGGGGTGCGCCCCAGCCGGACGACGTCGCGGACGGGGAGGTCCGCCTCCGTCTCGGCCTGCTGCGTCACCGTGGCCACGGCCCGGGCGACCTCGCGGCGGCGGAGCGAGCGGAGCGGCGCGCCGTCGAGGGTGACGACGCCGGCGTCCGGAGCCGCGGTGCCCTGCAGCAGCCGCAGCAGCGACGACTTGCCCGAGCCGTTGGGCCCGAGCAGTCCCACTGTCGAGCCGGGAGCGGGGCCGAGCGAGACGCCGTCGACCACCAGGCGGCCGCCCCGGCGCCACGAGACCCGGTCGGCCTCGAGCGTCACGAGCGGCCCCTCCGCCGCAGGAGCAGCAGCATGAACACCGGCACGCCGACGAGTGCCGTGCCGACCCCCACCGGCAGCGGAGTCGGCGCGAACGCCACCCGCGACCCGGCGTCGACCCACACCAGGAACACCGCGCCGAGCAGGATCGTCGCCGGGATCACCCGCGAGTGCCGCTGGCCGAACACGAGTCGCGCGGCGTGCGGCAGCACCAGCCCCACGAAGCCGATCGCGCCGGCGATGCTCACCAGGGTCGCCGTCAGCAGGGCCGTCACCACCAGCAGGAGGAGGCGGGTGCGGCCCACGTGCACGCCGAGCGACGCGGCCACGTCCTCCCCGAAGGCGAACGCGTCGAGCGTGCGCGCCGCGGCGAGGCAGACCACGGAGCCGAGCAGCACGACGCCTCCGCTCAGCGCCGCGTCGTCCCAGCGCATGCCCTCGAGGGAGCCGAGCAGCCAGAACATCACGCCGCGCGTCTCGTCCGAGTCGGCGAGCGCGAACACGATCAGCGAGGTCAGCGCCGAGAACAGCTGCGTGCTCGCCACCCCCGCCAGGATCACGCCGGAGGTGCCGCCCGCCGAGAACCGCGTGAGCAGCAGCACGAAGCCGAAGGCGACGAGCGCGCCGACGAAGGCGCCTCCGGAGAGCCCGACCACTCCTCCGCCGACCCCGAGCACGCCGACGAGCACCGCGCCCGTGGAGGCTCCGGAGGAGACGCCCAGCACGAACGGGTCGGCGAGCGGATTCCGCAGCAGCGACTGCAGGATCACTCCGCACACGCCGAGCCCCGCCCCGCAGGCCGCGGCCACGAGTGCACGCGGGAGGCGCTCCTGCCAGACGATCGCGTCCTCGGCCGCACGCACCGGGACGGAGGCGAGCCCGAGGTGGTTGAGGAGGATGTCGCGGACGTTGACGAGCGAGACGTCGGCCGGGCCGAGCGTCACCGCGACGCCGACCGAGAGCGCCAGCGCGAGCAGCCCGCCGACGACCAGCGCCGCGGCGACCAGGCCCCGCGGCACCCGGCGGACGAGGACCGTGCTCGTGCTCGTGCCCGTGCTCAGAGCGAGGCCCCGTTCTCGTCCCACCAGGCGCGGATCTTCTCGAGCCCGTCGACGAAGCGGATCGACGGGTTCATCTCGGCGCCGTGGAGCGCGATGAAGCGGCCGTCCTGCACCGCGGGCAGGCTGCTGGTCAGCGGGTCGGAGCGGAGGAATGCGGTCTTGTCGTCGAGGCGGTCGCCGGGGAAGCGGTCGCGCTGCAGGTCGCCGAGGACCAGGACGTCCGGGTCGGCCGCGACGACGCTCTCCCAGCCGACGGCGGGCCAGTCCTCCGTGCGGTCGGCGAAGACGTTGGTCATGCCGGTCGTGGTGCCGAGCATCGAGGCGAAGTTGTAGCCGCCGGCCATGTAGGGCGTCTTGGTGTCGGCGAACCAGAAGGCGACGGTCCGGCCGCCGAGGTCGACCCCCTCGGTGGCGGCGGCGGCACGCTCCTGCAGCTGCGCGACCAGGGCGTCACCGCGCTGCTGCACGTCGAAGACCTCGGCCAGCTCGTGGATCTCCTGGTAGAGGACGTCGACGGTCAGCGGGACGGTGCGCGTGCCGCTCCCGCCGTTGACGCTCGCTCCGTGGTCGCAGTCGGAGGGGGCGAGGTAGGAGCCGATCCCCGTCTCGGCGAGGCGGTCGCGCGAGGCGACGCCCTCGGGCGCGTAGTGCCGGCCGAAGGAGGCCGTGACGAAGTCCGGGTCGGCGCCGAGCAGCACCTCGTAGGTGGGCGCGTTGTCGGCCAGGCGCGGCACGCTCTCGTTCGCGGAGGCGAGGGTCGCGAGCACGGGGTCGGTCCAGGAGGCGGTGCCGACCATCCGGTCCTCGAGGCCGAGGGACAGCAGGATCTCGGTCGAGTTCTGGTCGAGGGAGACGACCCGCTGCGGAGGGGCGGTGACGGTGGTCGTGGTGCCGCAGTCGTCCAGCGTGAGCGGGTACGAGGTCGTGCCCTCCCCCGCGGCGGCCGTGCTCGGGCTCGATCTGCTCGGAGGCGCCGCAGCCGGTGAGGGCGAGCAGGGTCAGGGCGGCGAGGGCGAGGGCGGCGGGGCGCCGTCGGTGCGTGGACATGGATCTCCCGTGGTTCGTGGGCGTCGGTCGTCGGCCCGGTTCATAGGCCCGGTTCGTGGGCCCGGTTCGCCGGCAGGGCTCGTCGGCCCGGTCCGTCGGCGGGCGGCACCCGCGTCTCGGCGCGGAGCCCGAGTAAGCATAGCCTTACCTCACTTCAACTCGTCCATTCGCGCCAGTCGATCCGCGCCACCGACCCTCGGCCGCCCTCGGCCCGGCCCGCCGGCGACTCCGCAGGAGTCGCCGTGGTCGCGCGCGAGAACGGCGACCTCCGAGTTCTCGATGCACTCAGAAGGCCCGGAACAGCCGAGTAAGCGGACACCTGTCGCGCACCTCGCCTCCGCAGCCCCCAACCAGGTGGACAGCACCCCGGAGACGGTTCCCCTGGGGGTGAGAGAGCGCGATCCTGGACACCGACGCTCGACGGCGCCCGCCCCACTGCCCGCCGATCGTCACGGAAGGAACCCGTTGCCCCGCCACCCCGCCCGCACCGCCTCCTCCGGCCGGTCCGCGCTGGTGCGCAAGGCCGACGCGTCCGGCTACCGGCCCGAGATCGAGGGACTGCGCGCCGTCGCGTCCCTCCTGGTCGCGACGTTCCACATCTGGCTGGGCCGCGTCTCCGGAGGCGTCGACGTCTTCTTCGTGATCGCCGGGTTCCTCACCACCCTGACCCTCCTCGGCCAGATCCGCCGGTTCGGGCGCGTGCGTCCGATCGCCTTCCTCCGGAGACTCGCCTCGCGGCTCTTCCCGGCGGCAGCGGTGGTGCTGGTCGTCGTCGCGGCGCTCGCTCCACTCCTCCTGCGCCCCTCGCAGCTGCTGCAGACCTTCACCGAGGTGCTCGCCTCGACCTTCTACGTCGAGAACGTCGCGCTCGCGCGGGCCGGAGTGGACTACCTCGCGCAGGACGACTTCCACTCGCCGGTGCAGAACTTCTGGGCGATGTCGGTGCAGGGGCAGTTCTACCTGGTCTGGCTCGCCCTGGTGCTCGTCGCGACCCTCGCCGCCGTGCTGCTGCGGCGCCGCGCGCAGCTGCCGCGGTTCCTGCTGGCGCTCGTCGCGGCGCTCACCGTCCTCTCGTTCGCGTTCTCGGTCGTGCTGGTGGGGATCGACCAGCCGACCGCGTACTACAGCACCCTCGCCCGCTCATGGGAGTTCGGGCTCGGCTCGCTCGCGGCCCTCGTGCTCCCGGGACTGGCGATCCCGGCGGCCCTGCGGACGGTCGCCGGGTGGCTGGGGCTGATCGGAGTCGTCTCCTGCGGATTCGTGCTCCAGGTCTCGAGCGCGTTCCCCGGCACCGCCGCGCTCTGGCCGACCCTCTCGGCGGTGCTCGTGCTCGTCGCCGGGACCGGCCCCGCCCCGGAGCGCGGCGTCGGCCGACTGCTGGCCCTGCGCCCGCTCGTGTGGCTGGGCGGCCTGAGCTACGGGATCTACCTCTGGCACTGGCCACTCCTGGTCTTCTGGCGCGAGAGCACCGGCGAGGACCCGACCGCCCTCGCGGGCCTGGGCGTCATCGCCGCCGCGATCCTCCTGGCCGCCGCCTCGAAGCGCTTCCTCGAGGACCCCCTCCACCGCCGCGCCCCCGCCGAGCGCCCGCACCGCCTCCGCGCGCTCGCCCCGGCGGCCCTGCTGGCCGTCGCCGCCCTGGTCGGAGCGACGGGCCTCACCGGCACGAACGCCGCGATCGCCGCCGACCTCACCCGCGCGCACGCCCTCCCCGTCTCGACCGAGGGCTGCGTCGGAGCCGCGGCGCTCGCGAACGCCTGCTCCGACTCCTGGACTACGAGCCTGCCCGCCGTCGACGCCTCGGAGGACGGCTCCGCGCTGAACACCGACGAGTGCAGCACGGGCAACTCCGGCACCGCGCTCAAGGAGTGCCGCTTCGGCGATCCCGCCGGCCTCCGTGTGCTACTCATCGGCAACTCGCATGCGGCGTCCTTCTTCCCGGCGCTGCGCGGCGTCGCGGAGGAGCGCGGCTGGGACCTGCACACCTACTACAAGACGGGCTGCGTCTTCTCGACCGCGGAGCGGCGCGACGACTCCGCCTCCTCCCGGCGCTCCTGCGACGTCTGGAACGAGAAGCTGCAGGAGGAGCTCGCGGGCCAGGAGCCGTACGCGCTCGTCGTCACCGCCTACTCCGCGAAGAAGTCCGTGTTCGTCGACGCGTCCGGCACCCCCGACGAGCAGGCCGGCATCGACGGTTTCCACGAGTCGTGGGCTCCGCTGATCGCCCGCGGATCCACGGTGGTCGCGATCCGCGACAATCCGGTGCTGCCCTCGCTCTCCCTGCTGGCCTGCGCCGAGGAGCCGGGCTCCGCGGCCGACTGCAGCGTGCCGCTCGACGAGGCCTTCGCCGACCGCGAGCTGATGGCCGCCGCCGCCGAGGACTGGCCGGGCGCCGCCGCCGTCGACCTCACCCGCTGGTTCTGCGACGACCGCGGCTGCCCCCTCGTGATCGGCGGAGTGAAGGTGTACCGCGACCTCGGGCACCTCACCGAGTCGTACGCCCGGACCCTGGCGCCCTACCTCGGCGAGGCGCTGGACCCGCTGGTCGGCTGAGGACGCTCGCGCTCGGCTCCAAACGCATGCAAGACTGTTTATACGAACAGGGATCGGAGGAGCCGATGGGCCACTCTCACGGCGTTCCGGCCGGCTCCGCCGCCGCGCGGCACCGGCGTCCGCTCGTGGCCGCCTTCGTCCTGACCGCGGCGTTCATGGTCGTCGAGTTCGCGGTCGGAGTCGCGACGGGCTCGCTCGCGCTGCTCTCGGACGCCGCGCACATGGGCACCGATGTGCTGGCGCTCGGGATGTCGATCGCCGCGATCTCGCTCGCCGCCCGCCCCGCTGCGAAGGGCCGCACCTACGGCTCCTACCGCCTCGAAGTGCTGGCCGCCCTCGCCAACGGACTGCTCCTGTTCGCGGTCGCCGCGTTCGTGATCGTCGAGGCCGTCCGCCGCTTCGCCGAGCCGCCCGCGGTGCCCGGCGGCCCCCTCCTGATCACCGCCGTCGTGGGCCTGGCGGTCAACCTCGTGAGCCTGCGCCTGCTGTCGGCCGGGGCGAAGGAGAGCATCACCCTCCGCGGAGCCTCCCTCGAGGTGCTCGGCGACGCACTCGGCTCGATCGGCGTGATCGTCGCGGCGATCGTGCTGCTCACCACCGGCTGGGCGTGGGCGGATCCGATCGTCGGCGTGCTGATCGGGCTGCTGATCCTTCCCCGCACCTGGTCGCTGACGCGGCAGGCGCTGGGGATCCTCATGGAGTCGGCGCCCGCGCACGTCGACCTCGCAGCGCTCGAGCGCGACGTCTGCGCCGTCCCCGGCGTGCTCGCGCTGCACGACCTGCACGTGTGGACGATCACCTCGGGCATGGAGAGCGCCACCGGCCACGTGGTCGTCGCCCCCGACGCCGACTACCGCACCGCGCTCTCGCGGGTGCTCGCCGTCCTCCGCGAGCGCCACGGCATCGACCACGCGACCATCCAGTGCGAGCCCGAGGCCTTCCCGGAGACGACGCACCGCGTCTGAGCGCGGGGGTGTCGCGGCGCGCGGCCGCACGCCTCCGCATGCCCACGACACTCCAGGAGTCGTCGCACTCGGCGTCGACTGCGACGACTCCCGGCTTCTCGACGCTGCGGGCCTCGCCCACCCCTGAGCACCTTCCGATTGTTGACGTGAACATGTACAGTCGGCCGTCAGGGCGCGTTCATGTGAACATGCCCGCATTTCGATGGCGAAAGAGAGACCGCATCAATGTCGATGTCCTTCAGAAGGGTCGCCGCGCTCGCCACGAGCGCCGCCCTGGCCACAGGAGCACTGCTGGCGATCCCCGCCGCAGCGGCCCCCGCTCAGGCCGCGGACGCGTTCCGCATCACGCCGAACCCCGCCGCCGCCGGTGAGGCGTTCGAGGGCTGGGGCACCAGCCTCGTCTGGTTCGCGAACGCGACCGGCGGCTATCCCGAGGCCCTCCGCGAGGACCTCTACCAGAAGGTCTTCGGCGACAGCGGCCTCGACCTCAACATCGCCCGCTACAACATCGGCGGCGGCAACGCCTCCGATGTGAAGGACTACCTCCGCCCGGGCGGCGCCGTCGAGGGCTGGTGGAAGCCGAACCCGGCCGGCGACGCGTCGACCTACGGCGGCACCTCCACGAAGCTCGCCGACCGCGACGCGCTCCTGGCCAAGTGGAACGCGGACGACCCCGCCTCCTACGACTGGACCGCCGACGAGACGCAGCGCTGGTGGGTCGAGAGGCTCGCCGAGGAGAAGCAGATCTCGCACTGGGAGGCGTTCTCCAACTCCGCCCCGTACTTCATGACCGAGAGCGGCTACGTCTCGGGCGGCTTCGACGCGAACAGCGAGCAGCTGAAGCCCGCCGCCGAGGAGCAGTTCGCGAAGTACCTCGTGAAGGTCACCGAGCACATGGAGGACGAGTACGGCATCGAGTTCGACACGCTCGACCCCTTCAACGAGCCGAACACGAACTACTGGGGCACGCAGCTCTCCAACGGCGTCCCGACCGGCGGACGCCAGGAGGGAATGCACGTCGGACCGACGCGCCAAGCGGGTCTGATCCCCGACGTCGCCGCCGTGCTGGACGCCTCGACCACCGACGCCGGCATCGCCGCGATGGACGAGACCAACCCCGACATCTTCGCGACGAACTGGGCCGCCTACTCCGCCGCGATCCGCGCCGAGGTCGACCGGATGAACGTCCACACCTACGGCACCTCGGGCCGCCTCAAGGTCCGCGACCTCGCGAAGCAGGCCGACACCGACCTGTGGATGAGCGAGATCGAGGGCAACTGGGTCACCGGCTTCGACCCCACCAACATGGAGAACGGCCTCGGCATCGCCGGCCGCATCAACGACGACCTGCGCGAGCTCGAGCCCAAGGCGTGGGTGCTCTGGCAGCCCGTCGAGGACTACTACAACATGCAGCAGCCCAAGCC
The DNA here is from genome assembly GCF_002931535.1 of Rathayibacter sp. AY1C6. NCBI lineage: Bacteria > Bacillati > Actinomycetota > Actinomycetes > Micrococcales > Microbacteriaceae > Rathayibacter > Rathayibacter sp. AY1C6. The sequence goes on from NZ_PSWC01000006.1 coordinate 58,672, forward strand.
CAAGGGCGAGAACCTCAACTGGGGCTCCGTCTACATCGACCTGGACTGCAAGCCGTACCAGGAGAACGGAACCGAGGTCTGGAAGTCGGTCCGCCGCGTCGCCGACGCCGGTGGCGACTCCACCAAGGCCCCGGTCTGCGGCGTCGAGACGAACTCGAAGTTCAACACCATCCGGAACTTCACCAAGTTCATCCACGAGGGCGACCACCTGATGCCCTCCAACGACAGCTCCTCCACTGCCGCCGTCCGCGGCGACGGCTCGGGCGCGACCGTCGTGCACACCAACAGCACCGCGACCGAGAAGACCGTCGTGCTCGACCTCTCCCGCTTCGGCACCATCGCCGACACCGCGACGGTCACCCCGTACGTCACCACGAAGGCCTCCTCGGCCGCCGCTCCCACGAGCAACGCCCTGGTCGCCAAGACGCCGGTGAGCGTCGACCGCATCTCGCGCACCGCCACGATCACCGTGCCCGCCAAGTCGGTCACGAGCTTCTCGATCGACGGAGTCTCGGGAGTCGCCGACTCCGCCCCCGCCCTGCGCGACGGCCACCGCTACCAGCTGGTCGGCACCCAGAGCGGCAAGGCCCTGACCGGCAACCCCTCGGGCGCCGCGACCACGATCACCGGCCTCGCCACCGATTCCGCCACGGCCGCCAAGCAGACCTGGACGGTCCGCGAGGTCGCCGCCGGCGAGCGCGAGGCCACCCGCCGCGTCGTCCTCGTCAACGGCGACGGACGCGTGCTCGGAGCCACGACCGCCGGCACCGACCTGCGCTCGCTGTCCGTCGACGCGGCGAAGACGACCGCCGCGACCCGCTGGATCGTCAACACCACCGACGGCGTGAACTTCTCGCTCGTCAACGAGTCGATCGCCCAGTCGCTCGACGTGAACGGCGGCTCCAGTGCCGACAACGCGTCGGTCGGCGTCTACACCTCCAACGGCGGAGCGAACCAGTCGTGGTCCCTCCGCGACCTCGCGCCGACCGCCGGCCAGACGATCGCCGTCCGCACCACCGCGGGCGTCGCTCCGACCCTGCCCGCGAGCATCACCCCGCAGTACTCCTGGGGAGCCGGCGCACCGCTCGCCGTCACCTGGCAGCGCCCCGCCGACTCGGCGTACGGCGCGACCGGCCGCGTCGAGGTGCCCGGCACCGCGACCGACCTCTACGGCCAGACGATCACGGTCACCGCGCTCGTCGACGTCGGCGGACTGACCGCGACCGACCCCGTGTCGGTCACGGCCGCCGCGGGCGCCTCGGTCGCCGGAGTGAAGGCCTCGGCCCCGACGACGGTCCCCGCCCGCGTGGGCGCCTCGGCCAGCACCTTCCCGGTGCCGGTCGTCTGGGACTGGACGCCGCTCACCACCGCCTCCCTCGCCCGGGCCGGGCAGGTGACGGTCTCGGGAACGGCGACCGCCGACGGCGCGACGCTCCCCGCCACGCTCACGGTGCTCGTCACCACGGGCACGCTCCGCAACTTCAACCCGGACGCCGGCATCGTCGCGACCGCGTCGTCGTCGGAGTCGGGCTACGGACCGGAGCGCACCCGCAACGGCGTCGACGGCGACAAGGGCTGGTCGAACTGGACCAACGGCACCAAGGCCGCGCAGAGCTCGCTGACCTACACCTTCCCCTCGACCCACCAGGTCGAGAAGGTGTCGGTGCAGTTCCTCGCCGACGGCGGCACCAGCTGGGCGCAGACCTACCAGCTGCAGTACCAGGCCGCCGACAGCACGACCTGGACCGCGGTCCCCGGCTACGAGTCGGCCGTGGCCCTCGCGTCGCCGGCCGGCGGAACGGCTCCGACCCTGGTCGCGTCGTTCGCGCCCGTCACGGCCAAGGCCTTCCGCGTCGTGATGAACGCCTACGACAACACGCACCTGATCGTGGCCGAGACCAAGCTCTACGAGTCGGTCGCCTCGCCCGCCGCGGTCGCCACCCTGGGCGCCCTGCGCGTCGGAGGAGCCGGCATCGCCGGGTTCGACCCGGCCCGCACCTCCTACGCGGTCACCGTCGAGGGCACGGCGATGCCGGTGATCGGAGCAGTGGCGACCGACTCGGCGGCCACCGTGCGGATCACCCAGCCGACGACGGCGAACGGCGGAGTCGCGACCATCGCGGTCCGCGCGGCCGACGGCTCCGTCACCTCGACCACGACGGTGACGGTGACCCTGAAGGCGCCCGCCGCCCTCGCGGTCGCGGTCACGGCGACCACCCGCTGCATCGCCGGCAAGGTGACGCTCACCGTCGCGGCGAAGAACGAGTCCGGCGTGCCGGTCTCGATGACCATCGCGACGCCCTCCGGGTCGAAGCAGGTCACCGGAGTCGCGCCCGGCGCGAGCGGCAGCGCCGCGTTCACCACGCGCGCGGCCTCGGTGCCGGCCGGCCAGGCCACCGTCACCGCGACGGGCACGGTCGACGGCAAGCAGGTCACCTCGGTGGCGACGGGAGCGTACGCGGCCCGCAGCTGCTGACGCCCCCTTTGACACGGACCGCCTCCGCCCCTCCGGGGACGGGGGCGGTCCGTCGTTCATCGGGAGCGGCGCTGCGGGGGCGGCACGTCGCGGGATCCCGATGCGCCCGCGGCGCGGGCTACTCGATCAGCATGGATCCGTGCCGGTCGGGCGGCCGCACACCTCCGCGCCGGTGGAGCGACCGCGCACCCCCATGCCGGTCGACCAGCCGCGGCACGCGGAGTATCGAGACCCCGCTCAGTGCCCCGCGGCCGTCTCGTCGCGGGAGCGCAGGCGCGAGACGCCCATCACGACGGCCGCGATGACCAGACCCAGCACGAGGCCGAAGATCATCGAGACGAAGGTGTCGGCCAGCCACACGACGACCGGGCCCGCGCCCTCGACCGCGTGGGTGACGACGTGCACGAGGTCGTACGGACCGTGCCACACCGTCTCGGCGAGGTTCGCGACGACGAGGTGCCCGCCGACCCAGAGCATGGCGAGCGTCCCGATGATGCTGATCGCGCGGAACACGACCGGCATCGACGCGACGATCCTCGCCCCGGTGCGCCGCACGCCGCGGGCCGCGTTCTTCATCAGGCGCAGGCCCACGTCGTCGATCTTCACGAGCAGCGCGACGGCGCCGTAGACGAGCACGGTCATCCCGAGCCCGACGACCAGGAGCGCGCCGAGCGTGGGCCAGATCCCGAAGTCGGGGTCGAGGCCGTCGAGCGCGATCAGCATGATCTCGGTGCTCAGGATGAGGTCGGTGCGGATGGCGCCGAAGACGAGCTTCTTCTCGTCGCGCGCCTCCGTCTCGTGGCCGCCGTGCGAGACGCCGAACCACTCGAGCACCTTCTCCGCCCCCTCGAAGCAGAGGAACGCGCCGCCGAGGATGAGCAGGTACGGCAGCACCTGCGGCGCGAACGCCGAGAGCAGCAGCGCCAGCGGGATGATGATGACGAACTTGTTGAACAGGCTCCCCAGCGCGATCCGCCCGACCACCGGCAGCTCCCGCGCGGGCGTGAGGCCCTGCACGTACTGCGGGGTGACGGCCGCGTCGTCGATCACGACGCCCGCCGTCTTGGCGCTCGCCTTCAGGGCGGCGGTGAGGATGTCATCGACAACCGCGAGCAGGCCGACCGACATGTGCGTCTCCTTGGAGGTCCGGGGTGAGAGGGCTCACAGTATCGCGAGCGCCGCGGTCGAGCGGGCACGGGGAGGGACGTGGGTGCGGCAGAGGGAGTCCGGTGCAGGGGATCTCGATACGCCGGCGGGGCCGGCTCCTCGATCAGCGTGAAGGGCGGGCGGGCTCCGCGGGCCGGCTCCGCGGAAGCGTCAGGAGGCGGCGGGGGCCGGGCCGGTGCTCTCGCGGACGATGAGGCGGGTCGGCACGAGCGAGACGCCGGTGCGCTCGCCCGACTCGAGCTCGCGCAGGAGGATGTCGACCGAGCGGCGGCCCGTGTCACCGAAGAACTGGCGCACCGTCGTCAGCGGCGGCCAGAAGCTCGCCGACTCCTGCATGTCGTCGAAGCCCGCGACGCTCACCTCGCCGGGCACGGCGCGTCCGGCCTCGTGCAGGGCGCGCAGCACGCCGAGCGCCATCTGGTCGTTGGCGGCGAAGATCGCGGTGACCTCCGGATCGGCGGCGAGCCGCTTGCCGAGGCGGTAGCCGGAGTCGGTGGACCAGTCGCCGACCAGCACCTCCGGCACCGGGGCGCCGCGCTCGATCAGGGTCGACTCCCACGCCTCGTGGCGGCGCTCGGCGGAGTAGGAGCGGTCGGGGCCGGCGATGTGGTGCACGGTGCGGTGGCCGAGCCCGAGCAGGTGCTCGACGGCCTGGCGGGCGCCCGACATCTGGTCGGTGTCGACCACCGGGTACTTCTCGCCGCCGGCGGAGTCGACGACCACCACGGGCAGGTCCGGCGGGAGGACGATGTCTGCCTCGTCGAGCAGGTGCGCCTCGACGATGATGATGACGCCGTCGACCGCCTCCTCGCTCAGCCGGTGGAACGCGACCGACACCTCGCCCTGGGTGGGGTGGGAGACGGGGATGAGGGTGATCGAGTAGCCCGCGTCGGCGGCCGCGATCGCGATGGCGTCGAGGGTGCGCATGTTGCCGAACGAGGACAGCGTGAACATGATCACGCCGATGCTGTGGAAGCGGCCCGTCCGCAGGGCCCGCGCCGCGCTGTTGGGCCGGTAGCCGAGGGCCCGCATCGCCTCGAGGACCCGCTCGCGCGTCTCGCCGTCGACGTTCTGCTTGCCGTTCGACACCCGCGAGACCGTCTGGCCCGAGACGTTCGCGCGCCGGGCCACGTCGGCCATCGAGACGCCGCGTCGCGGCCGGGTGGACGGGGACGGGCGGTCGGTCTCGAGTGACATGGGCTTCCCTTTATAGCGCGCCGCCCGTCAGCCGTGGTGCATCGTGCGCCGAACCGTCACGCAGGAACAGTCGCGGGTGGCGACGTGGACATGCTACGGTGACGCTCTGCCATGTTGACGTGAACATGACGGGCCCGCACTACTCCCCGAACGGAATCCCATGACGACGACGTCTCCCCCCGTCCCGCTGAGCGAGGTCGCCCCTCCGGCGTCCCCCCTCGCGGCCCCGAAGTCGCGGGCGAAGAGCGAGTGGAAGGGCCTGGCGTTCGTCGCCCCCTTCCTCGTCGTCTTCCTCCTGGTCTTCATCGCCCCGGTCGTCTACTCGATCTACCTCAGCCTCTTCCGCGAGCAGCTGGTGGGCGGTAACTCCTTCGTCGGCTTCGCGAACTACGCCGCGATCTTCACCGACCCGAACTTCTGGGAGGGCTTCGGCCGCGTCCTGCTGTTCCTCGTCGTGCAGGTCCCCGTGATGCTCGTGCTGGCCCTCGTCGCGGCCCTCGCGATCGACAGCGGCCGCCTCCACGGCACCGGCTTCTTCCGCATCGTGGTCTTCCTCCCCTACGCCGTCCCCGCGGTCGTCGCGGTGCTGATGTGGGGCTTCATCTACGGCGACAACTTCGGCCTGGCCGCGAACGTCAACGACCTGCTCGGCTCCGACGTCGTCCAGCCCTTCTCGCGCGACTGGATCCTCGCCTCGATCGGCAACATCGTCACGTGGGAGTTCGTGGGCTACAACATGCTCATCTTCTACTCCGCGCTGAAGACGATCCCCGGCGAGCTCTACGAGGCGGCCGAGATCGACGGCGCCGGCCCGATGCGCGTCATCCGCTCGATCAAGCTGCCCGCCCTGCGCGGCGCGATCGTCATCGCCACGATCTTCTCGATCATCGGCAGCTTCCAGCTGTTCAACGAGCCGAACATCCTCCGGACGCTGGCGCCGAACATCATCACCACCTACTTCACCCCGAACATGTACGCCTACAACCTGTCCTTCGCCGGTCAGCAGTACAACGCGTCGGCCACGGTCGCCATCGTCATGGGCGTGATCACCGCGGTGATCGCCTACGTCGTGCAGCTCCGCGGCGCGCGGAAGGAGAACTGATGGCCCTCGCGACCGCTCCCCGGACGCCCGCCCGCGCCCCGAAGCGCCCGGCCGCCCGCCGCGGCTCCTCGGTGCAGCCCAAGAAGTCGATCGCCTTCACCCTGCTGATGTCGGTCTTCATCCTCTACAGCCTCGTGCCGCTGGCCTGGCTGGTCATCAACGCGACGAAGACGCAGGCCGGCCTGCTCTCGAGCTTCGGCCTCTGGTTCGACGGCGACTTCGTCTTCTTCCAGAACATCGCCGACACCCTCAGCTACCGCGACGGGATCTTCCTCCGCTGGCTCGGCAACACCCTGCTCTACGTCGTCGTCGGCGCCGGAGGAGCGACGCTCCTGGCCACGCTCGCCGGCTACGGCCTCGCGAAGTTCCGCTTCACGGGTCGCAAGGCGGTCTTCGCCGTGGTGCTCGGAGCGATCGCGGTCCCCGGCACGGCCCTCGCCGTCCCGACGTTCCTCATGTTCAGCCAGCTCGGCCTGACCAACACCCCGTGGGCGATCATCATCCCCTCGCTGATCAGCCCGTTCGGCCTGTACCTGGTGTGGGTCTACGCGGTGGAGTCGGTGCCCACCGAGCTGCTCGAAGCGGCGCGGATGGACGGGGCGGGCGAGTTCCGCACCTTCTTCACCATCTCCATCCGCCTCCTCGCCCCCGGCATCGTGACCGTGCTGCTGTTCTCGGTCGTCGCGACCTGGAACAACTACTTCCTCCCGCTGATCATGCTGAGCGACCCCACCTGGTACCCGCTCACCGTCGGCCTCAACCAGTGGAACGCGCAGGCCACCGGCGTCAGCGCGCAGCCGATCTACAACCTCGTGATCACGGGCTCGCTCCTCACGATCATCCCCATCGTCGTCGCCTTCCTCGGACTCCAGCGCTTCTGGCAGTCCGGTCTGAGCGCCGGCAGCGTCAAGGGCTGAGCCCTCCCCCTACCCATCCCCCGGCCGGAGCGTCCTGCCCCGTCCACAGCACCCGCAGCACGAAGAAGTGAAGGGAAACACCACCATGAAGATCGCCCGTTCCGCCCTCAGGCGGACCCTGACGGTCGCGGCCGTCGCGGCCCTGGCCGCCGGCTCCCTCGCGGCCTGCTCGTCCACCTCCGGTGGCGGCACGACCACGAGCGCCGGCTCCGCCGCCGACCTCGACTCCGCCCTCGAGGCCGGTGGCAAGATCACGTACTGGAGCTGGACCCCCAGCGCCGAGGCGCAGGTCGCCGCGTTCGAGAAGGCCTACCCCAAGGTCGACGTCGAGCTCGTCAACGCCGGCACCAACAAGGACGAGTACACCAAGCTCGAGAACGCGATCAAGGCCGGCTCGGGCGCCCCCGACGTCGTCCAGATCGAGTACTACGCCATGCCGCAGTTCGCGCTGTCGGACTCGCTCCTCGACCTGTCGCAGTACGGCATGGGCGACCTCGAGGACAAGTACTCCGCCTCCACCTGGGGCAGCGTCAACATCGACGGCAAGCTCGTCGGACTCCCGCAGGACTCGGGCCCCATGGCGCTGTTCTACAACAAGACCGTCTTCGACCAGTACGGCATCGCCGTCCCCGCCACCTGGGACGAGTACGTCGCCGCGGCCGAGAAGCTGCACACCGCCGACCCGTCGAAGTACATCACCGCCGACACCGGCGACGCCGGCTTCGCGACCAGCATGATCTGGCAGGCGGGCGGCGAGCCGTTCACCACCGACGGCACGGACGTGAAGATCGACCTCGCCGACGAGGGCACCGCCAAGTGGACCGGCGTCTGGAACCAGCTCGTCGAGAAGAAGCTGCTCTCGGACACCCCCGCCTGGGGCGACGAGTGGTACAAGGGCCTCGCCGACGGCTCCATCGCCTCCCTGGTGACCGGCGCCTGGATGCCCGGCGTGCTGGAGTCCAGCGTCCCCGACGCCTCCGGCGACTGGGCCGTCGCGCCGATCCCGACCTACGACGGCACCGCCGTCAGCGCCGAGAACGGCGGTGGCGGCCAGTCCGTCACCAAGCAGAGCGAGAACCCGGCGCTGGCCGCCGCGTTCCTGCGCTGGCTGAACAGCGACCAGGCCTCGGTCGACGTCTTCCTGCAGAGCGGCGGATTCCCGTCGACCACGGCCGACCTCGACAGCTCGGACTTCACCGGTCAGGAGTCGGAGTACTTCGGCGGCCAGAAGATCAACGAGGTGCTGACCCAGGCCTCGAAGGACGTCCGCTCCGGCTGGTCGTACCTGCCCTACCAGGTCTACGCGAACAGCGTCTTCGGCGACACCGTCGGCCAGGCGTACGCCAACGGCACCAGCCTCGACCAGGGCCTCGCCGACTGGCAGAGCAAGCTCGTCCAGTACGGCAACGCGCAGGGCTTCACCGTCTCGGAGTAGCACCACTGCTCGACGCGGGGCCGGCCGGATCGCTCCGGTCGGCCCCGCGTCGTTCTCACGCTCGGACACTCCGGGCACCGATCCTGAGGGGGATCCAGATGACCACCGCTCCCGAGAGCCGCTTCGCCATCGGCACCGTCGACTTCGAGCTCGACGGCCGCCCGCACCGCATCCTGTCGGGGGCGCTGCACTACTTCCGCATCCACCCGGACCTCTGGGCCGACCGGATCCGCAAGGCCCGCCTGATGGGCCTGAACACCATCGAGACCTACGTCGCCTGGAACGCGCACGAGCCGCGCCGCGGCGAGTGGCGCGAGGACGCCGGGCTCGACCTGGGCCGCTTCCTCGACCTGATCGCCGCCGAGGGCATGCACGCGATCGTGCGCCCCGGCCCCTACATCTGCGCGGAGTGGGACAACGGCGCCCTCCCGGCCTGGCTCTTCCGCGACCCCGAGGTGGGCGTGCGCCGCTCGGAGCCGAACTACCTCGCCGCGGTCAGCGACTACCTGCGTCGCGTGTACTCGATCGTGGCCCCGCGCCAGATCGACGCCGGCGGGCCCGTGGTCCTCGTGCAGATCGAGAACGAGTACGGCGCGTACGGCTCCGACAAGGAGTACCTGGCCGAGCTCGTGCGGGTGACCCGCGACTCCGGCATCACGGTCCCGCTGACCACCATCGACCAGCCCACTCCGCAGATGCTCGCCGACGGCAGCCTGCCGGGCCTGCACCTCACCGGCTCGTTCGGCTCGCGGACCACGGAGCGCCTCGCGACGCTGCGCGAGTTCCAGCCCACCGGCCCGCTGATGTGCATGGAGTTCTGGTGCGGCTGGTTCGACGACTGGGGCACCCAGCACCACACGACGGACGCCGACGCCTCCGCCCAGGAGCTCGACACCCTGCTCGCGGCCGGCGGCTCGGTCAACATCTACATGTTCCACGGCGGCACCAACTTCGGCCTGACCAGCGGCGCGAACGACAAGGGCCGCTACGCCGCGATCACGACGAGCTACGACTACGACGCCCCGCTCGACGAGGGCGGCGACCCGACCGCGAAGTTCTGGGCGTTCCGCGACGTCATCGCGCGCTACGCGCCGGTGCCGGAGGAGGTGCCCGCGGTGCGCCCGCCGGCCCCCGCCCTGACCGCTCCGCTCGTCCCCGGCCCGGCGCTCCTCGGCCTCGGCCAGGCGTTCGGACCGGCCGCGCACCTCGACGCGATGGCCAGCTTCGACGACCTCGGCCACGACGACGGCTTCGTGCTCTTCACGACGACGCTCGACGGCTCCTCCGCTCCGGTCCGCCTCGTGGTGGGCGAGGAGGTGCGCGACCGCGCCTGGGTGCTGCTGGACGGCGTGCCGGTGGGCGTGCTGGCGCGCGACCACCACGAGCGGGCGCTGACGCTGCCGAGCGGACGCGGCGAGCTCGCGATCCTTGTCGAGAACCAGGGCCGGGTGAACTACGGCACGCGCATCGGCGAGCACAAGGGCCTGATCGGAGGCGTGACGCTCGACGGCGCCCCGCTGACCGGCTGGGCGGCGCGCGCCCTCGCGCTCGAGTGCCTCCCCGACCTGGCCGTCGCGGCACCGGCGTTCTCGGCCGGGCCGCAGCTCGCCTCCGGCTCGTTCGACCTCGACGAGCAGGCCGACCTGTACGTGGACACGCTGCACTGGGGCAAGGGACTGGTCTGGGTGAACGGCTTCCTCCTCGGGCGCTACTGGCGCCGCGGACCGCAGCGGACGCTGATCGTCCCCTCGCCGGTCACCCGCGCCGGCCACAACCGCGTCGTGGTGCTGGAGCTGGAGGGCATCGCCGAGCCGGAGATCCGCCTGCTCGCGGGAGCCGAGCTCGGGCACACGGAGATCTGAGCGGAGGCGGCGGGAGCGGCCGTCGGAGGCGTGGGTTCGGGGTTCCGGGCTTCGTCGTGCGGGCGGGGCCGGGCCGACTCGGATCTGCACGCGCTGCCGGACCGCCTCCGATCTGCGGGTGCCACCGGGCCGCCTCCGTCCTGCGGGCGGCGCCGGGCCGCCTCCGGGACGCGGGGCTCTGCTAGCCTCAGGCGCCCCGGTGCGGCGCCGGCGGGCGAAGGGGGAGACATGATGTCCAAGACACTGCTGCGCACGACTCTGATCGGAGGCGCGCTGCTGCTCGCCCTCTCGGGCTGCGCAGGGACCGCGACGAGCGGATCGACCCTCCGCCCGTTCACTCCGACGCTCCCCTCGTCGTCGGCCGCCCCGTCCGCCACCGCGACGGCCGCCGCCCCTGCCGCCGACACCGCTCAGAAGACCGGCGAGCAGGTGGCCGCCGTGCTGACCGGCGTGCAGTTCGTGCCCGGCGAGTACGCGAGCATCCAGGAGATGCTCGACTCGATCTACCCCGGCCTCACCGCGACCGACGCGAGCTGCCTCTCGCCGTTCGGCCTGGGCTGGGACACCGCGCAGCCCGCCGCCGGACTCTCGTACGGCACCAGCGCCGACCGCTCCATGACCGCCGTCGTGTCGAGCACCGGCACCGCCGACGCGGCCGCCTCGCTCCTCGCGAGCGCCACCGACGCGACCACGCGCTGCGCCTCCGGCTCGACGCTCTTCGCCATGCAGGGCGTGCCGGTCGAGACGACCGTCGAGCGCACCGAGCAGACGCTGACCGGCGCCGACGAGACGCTCGGCTGGAAGGTGTCCGGAGCCGTGGGCGGCAAGCCGTTCTCGCTCGTGGGCATCACCGCGCGCGTCGGCGGCGACGCGGTCGCGCTCGTGGGCTGGGACCCGACCACGAACACCTCGTACGTCCCGCGCGCGACGCAGCTCGTCGTCGACGGACTGTAGGGCGCTGGAGCGCTGGGCGCTGGACGCTGGACGCTGGACGCTCTGAGCTCTGGCTCTGAGCTCTGAGTCCTGCGCTCGGCCGTCCTCCCCTCCGCGAGAGTCCAGGAGTTGTCGCACTCGACGCCGAGTGCGACAACTCTTGAACAGTGGGCGGACGATCGGGCCGAGCGCCTGAGCTCAGAGCGCTGGTCGCTGCGCGTTGGGCTTCGGGCTTCGGGCTTCGGGCTTCGGGCTTCGACGCTCGCTCCTCCGCGAGAGTCCAGGAGTCGTCGCAGTCGACGCCGAGTGCGACGACTCTTGAACAGTGGGCGGAGGATCGGGACGGAGCGGGCACCGGGCACCGGGCACCGGGCACCTCCCCGGGCTCCGGTCACCCCGCACCCGGCGCGGGAGCGCGGCTCAGGCCAGCCAGGAGAGGGTGCCGCCGTGGGCGGCCGCGCTCGCGAGCGGGACGCCGTCGGCGGCGAGCAGGAACGGGGTCGGCTCGGGAGCCGTGCGGTCCCCGCGCGCGGCGACGAGGTGCGGGAGCAGCGCCTCCGCCTCGAGCGTCACCAGGCTCGCGCCGCGATCGGCGACCGTCGCCAGGACGCTCTCGCGCGCGGCCCATGGCAGGTAGACCAGGGTCCCGAGCGAGACGACGACCGTCCGCAGACCCGGCGGCACCGCGTCGAGCAGGGCGGGCAGCTCGGCGGCCGCATCGCCCGCGACGATCGTGGGAGGGTCGTCCTGCAGAGTCTCCACGGCCGAGCGGAGCCGCGCGGTCCGCTCCGGGCGGTCGGGCGGGAGCAGTGCCTCCAACCAGGCGACGTCCTCGGGCGAGCGGACGTCGAGCGGCGCCAGGTCGAGCCCCCGGCGCCACGCGACGACCGGCAGCCGCCCCGGCGCCTCGCCTCCGCTCACTGCGCACCGCAGCAGAGGCGCGCCCGACCCGAGCCGCGTCTCGCCGTCGCTCGCCGTGACGGCGTAGGAGTACCGCTCCGGCGCCAGGCAGAGCCCTGCGGAGGCGCCGATCTCGACGAGCGCCACCGGCTCACCGGGCTCCGTGATCCGCTCCAGCGCCGCGACCAGGGGCGCGCACCGCAGCGCCTCGTTGGTCTGCGTCCTCCGCTCCGCCGCCACCGGCGCCACCCGCGCCCACTCGCTCCGGAGCCACGCGGCGAATCCGGCGCCGTCGACGTCGGGCACGCCGAGCAGCCGCGCGACCGAGAAGAGCAGGGACGGCTGCCGGTGCTGCGCGGGCAGCTCGTCGATCAGGGCGAGGAGGCGCGCATCCTCCGCGACGGCGAGCGCCCACTCGACCTGCTGCTCGGAGGTCTGCGCGAGCTCGACGGCGGCGCGGCGGAAGCGGTCGGCGGAGGAGGGCATGCCTCCATCCTGAGGGAGCGGCGGAACGGTGCCCGCATGCGGGCGGAGGACCTGCGCGCCGGGCAACGGCCCCGCCCCAGCGGATGTCGGTGGTCGCCGGTAGAACGGACTCATGTCCGACACCGCTCCGAACCCCGCGTCCGCGCCGGTCCGCGAGCGGCGCCTGCTCGACATCCGGCGGATCTACGCCGAGCCGGCCGCGCTCGAGCTGCCCCGCGGGCAGGAGGTCGTGGCGCGATGGCCGGGCGCCGAGATCGTTCCCGTCGAGTCGCACTGGCTGATCCCGGAGGTGCACGGCGACGAGGCGAACGTCGCGCGCTGGGTGCGCATCAAGACGGAGGCGCTCGTGCTCGGGGTGAAGAAGTCGCTCGTCACGCGCCCGAACGGCCGCTCGGCCGACTTCATCGCCCCCTCCACCGCCAACGGCTGCGCCATGGCGTGCGTCTACTGCTACGTGCCGCGGAGGAAGGGCTACAGCAACCCGATCACGCTCTTCACGAACATCGAGCAGATCCAGCGCCACCTCGCCCGGCACATCGCCAAGCAGGGCCCCAAGGCCGAGGCGAACCAGTGCGACCCGGAGGCCTGGGTCTACGACATCGGCGAGAACAGCGACTGCTCCGTCGATGCGCTGCTGAGCGAGAACGTCCGCGACCTCTGCGAGCTGTTCCGGATGTCGCCCACCGCCAAGGCGTCCTTCGCGACCAAGTACGTCAACCGCGAGCTCCTCGAGTGGGACCCGCTCGGGCGCACGCGCATCCGCTTCTCGCTGATGCCCGCCGAGACAGCGAAGGTCACCGACATCCGCACCTCGCCGATGGCCGAGCGGATCGCGGCGATCAACGACTTCGTCGACGCCGGCTACGAGGTGCACGTCAACTTCTCGCCGGTGATCCTCACCGAGACCTGGCAGCAGGACTGGACCGAGCTCTTCGACCAGCTCGACGCCGCCCTCCACCCGCGGGCGAAGGCGCAGCTCGCGGCCGAGGTGATCCTCCTCACCCACAACGAGGGCCTGCACGAGGTGAACCTCGGCTGGCACCCGAAGGCGGAGTCGCTGCTCTGGCAGCCGGGACGCCAGGAGCAGAAGGTCTCCGAGAACGGCGCCGTCAACATCCGCTACCGACGCGACCTCAAGCGCGCCGCCCTCGACCGCTTCCGCGCCCTCCTCGCCGAGCGCCTCCCCTACTGCCGCGTCCGCTACGCCTTCTGAGCTTCGGCACCCCCGCCGGAGCGGTGGCGCGACGACTCGCGCAGGAGCGCACCCTCCTCCTCCCGCACACGCCGAGACACCGCCGTCTCGCCGGGACACCACCGCCGAGGCGGCGTCTCGCGCACGAGCGCGCCGTCTCGACGCAGCCGCACCGCCCACCGGCGGCACCCCGCAACTGAGCCCCGGAGTCACCCGGCTGGGAGTCCGCCCGGCGGCCGGGGCCACTGCTTCGCATTACGGATAGCGGCACGTGCCCTCCGAAGGAGGGGCGTACTTTCGGAGAACAGCCGGAGGGACGGCCCGACCGCCCGACTCCACGGGCCTGCAGAGCAGGCGTCAGCGGGGATCGACGGCTCGGCGCGACGGCATCCGGGCTCGACATCCCGGAGCCCGGCACCCCCGGATCGACACTCCGGACACTCGACTCGGCGGCACAGCACACCCCGGGTCCTGCTCCCCACGAACACCCCCCACCATCTCGCACTCCCCCTCCCGGCGGCACTCGCCGGGGCACCTCACAGTCGCGGTCGGCACCCGCGACACAGCACAGAACGGCGGCACGCACCATGGGCGCTCTCCTCTACGGCACTCCCCCCACCTCGCACGAGATCGACGACCGCGCGCTCGCGCACCTCCAGATCGTCATGATCAACAAGTTCCGTCGCGACGAGGCGTTCGCCTTCCAGCTCGATGCCTCGAGCGCGCACGGCACCGGACGCCAGACGCTCTGGCTGCACCCGACCATCCCTCTCCAGTTCTCGTTCCACGGAAGCCGCATGCCGGCGATCAACGCCACCTGGGTGCGCGCACTGATGGAGGAGGCCAACAGCGGCCGGGGCCTGCGGATCGTCACCGAGCCGGCGCAGCAGCCCGAGTCCTCCGGGCTCACGCACGCTGCCTGAGCGCGCCGTGTCCAGGCGCGACGACGACGAGCCGATGGAGGTCACCGACTTCGTCGAGCTCGCCGGTGCGGTGCACGACGACGCGGGCTTCGAGTGCTCCTCCACTGTCGACGGTGTGACGGGCGCGCTCTGCGTGCTGCCCGACTCCCTGGTGATGCGGAGCGCCGGCACCGGCGACTCGACCCGCGTCGGCACCCGCGACATCCGCTCCTGGCGGGCCACTCCGGCTGGCGCCACCTTCTCGCTCGCCGTGGAAGCCGGAGCGCGGCACACCGTGGTGCTGCTCACGCAGTTCCAGGCGGCGACCGTCCAGGCCATGACCCGCGCCGCCGGACCCGCGACTGGTTTATCCGCTTAACGAATTCCCCGTTCGGGGCACGCGGTGAGGAGCGCTCCTCGTGCAACCCTGATCGGGATGAACGAGAAGGACGAGGTCATGCGCTCCGACATCGGAGGGCGTGACATCGAGCAGGCGCGGGCCCTCTTCGAGCAGTCGTACAACGGGCACCGCTTCGTCGTCGAGCCCGGCGAGGACTTCTCGTACCGCTACACCTCCGTCGGCGACGGCGATGTGACGCTCCGCGGCAGCCAGTTCGCCGGCTCCGTGCAGGGCTCGATCCAGACCGAGGGCGAGTACGTCGTCTCGTGGCTGACCGCCGGCGCGGGCGTCACCGATCTCGACGGCGACGCGGTGACCCTCGGATTCGGGAAGCCGGCGATCTTCGTCAACGACCGCCCCAGCCGGTTCGAGTTCCACGACTACCGCCAGAACCTCATCCACTTCGACGGCGCGTACCTCGAGGGCATCGCGGAGGAGGTCGAGGGCACCCGCGGCCCCCTCCTCTTCGACACGACCTCACGGCCCGAGGGCGCGGCGCTGCGGCGCTGGTCGGCGACCGTCGCGACGGTCGCCCGGGTGATCTACGACGCCGACAGCTCGCCGCTGCTGCGCCGCGAGGCCGACCGCGCGGTCGCCGTCGCCCTGCTCGAGACCTTCCCGCACTCGACGCTGGACACCCCCGGCGACCTCCGAGTACCCCGCTCGGGGCGCCTCCGCCAGGCGATCGAGTACATGTACGAGCACGCCCACGAGCCGCTCCGGACCGAGCAGATCGCCGACGCGGCGGGCATCGGCCTGCGGACGCTGCAGACCGAGTTCCGGCGCGAGTTCGGCTTCACCGCGGTCGACTACCTGCGGCGGATCCGGCTGGACGGCGTGCAGAAGGAGCTGCGGGCGGGCGAGTCCGGAGTCGTCAGCGTCAGCGAGGTCGCACGGCGCTGGGGCTTCGCGCACCTCGGCCGGTTCTCGGCCTCGTACGCCCACCGCTTCGGCGAGCGCCCCAGCACCACGCTCGACACCTGAGGCGTCAGAGGTAGTCGGTCCCGCCGTCGTCCTCGCTGTCGTCGCCCTCGCCGCGCGGCTGCACGGTCGGCCGCGCGGGCTGGAGCCGTCGGGTCTTCTCGCGCATCGACTCCACCGCCTCCGGATCGTCGAGGTCGACGCCGCGGTCGAGCGCCGGGCTGGTGAAGAGCTGGCTGGCCGGTCCGACCAGGAGACGGGTCTCGCCTCGCAGCCCCTCGTCCGAGAGCGACGGCACCACGACCAGGTCCGACTTCCCCACGTTCGCCAGCGCCTGCGCGTACTCGACGACCGCCGAGCACACCTCGTCGCCCAGCAGCACGAATCCGCTCGCGTAGTACAGCTTCTGCATCTCGCCCTCCCCTGGATCCCGGACCGCCCCTCCGGTCGGCCCGTCCCCCGACGCTAGGACGGCGCCGACCGGGCGCCCCACCCCTTGACGAGGGTGGGGCGGAGGGGTCAGAGTCCGCGCGGAACGGGCAGTCGCAGCGCGGTCGCGAGCGCCTCGACGACGCGGGTCGCGCGCACGTCGCCGACCCCCTCCATCCGGTTGGTGAGGAACGCGAAGCCGACTCCCGCGTCCGGGTCGGCGAAGGCGACCTGTCCGCCCGCGCCGTCGTGCCCGAAGCCGCTCGGCGTGAGGCGGCCTACCAGGCGGTCGCGGAGGCGGGGCTCTCGATCCCCGGCGACGTCGCCGTGGTGTCGTTCGACGACGACGAGCTGGCCGCCTACCTCCGCCCCGGGCTGACGACCGTGGCGCTGCCGCACGAGGAGATGGGCCGCCGGGCGGTCGAGCTGCTGCTGAGCGGCGCGCTGGGCGAGCGGGTGCTGGTGCCGATGCCGCTGGTGGAGTCGGGCGGAGCCGCCTCAGCCGGCCGAGCGGATCCCTCCGGTCGGACCCCAGGCGACTCCGGTGCCGCCCGCGTCGCCCTGGTAGTCGTCGGGCGAGAGGGTCATGCCGCTCGCGACGAAGTCGGCGGTCGCCGCGCAGTCCGTGACGACGACGTCGCCGTCGGAACGCGCGAGCCCGTAGAGGCAGACGGACTCGTCGGCGAGCTCCGCGGCCGAGAAGGAGTCGAGGCTGAGGGTGGCGAAGTAGTCGACTCCGGCGATGCTGCCCAGGTAGCGCGTCGGCCCCCAGTGGAAGACGCGGAGGCTCGCGAGGGTCGACAGCGGGCGCGTGGCGACGTCGTCGGGGACGGCCCAGGGCTCGGTGAAGACCTCCAGCGACGGGCGAGGGGCCAGCGCGACGGAGGCGGCCGTGCCGAGGGCGGCGAGCCCGAGCACGGCGACGAGGGCGGCGATCACCCCGAGGCGGCGGCGCGGGCGGGGCGTGGCGGAGGTGCGGGAGTCGGCGTCGTCGCCTCCGGTGGTCTCGCCGGTCTCGTCCCCACCGGTCCGGTCGCTCGCCGTCCCGCGGCCGATCCGGCCCTGGGCCGCTGCGGGCCCGACGGACGCGGCCAGTCCCGCGACCGCGGCGTCGAGCGCCTCCTCCCGCTCGCGGAGCTGCGCGCGCAGCAGTGCCAGCTCCTCGAGCGCCGCGGGGTCCGCCTCCGCGCTGAACGCCCGGCGCTCGAGCGCGGCCCGCTGCCTCCGCTCCTCCGGCGACGCGCCGTCGCGGCGCCGCTGCAGGGCGGCCCGGCCCCGACCGCGACCGCCCAGGGCTGAATCGAGCGCCGCCTCCGTCGCGGGATCGAGGTCGTCGAGCAGCCGCGCCGCGCGTGCCGGCGTGACCGCGATGCCGACGGACGCCGGCACGTCAGGCCCGGTCGCGGACGGCGCGCGCCAGCGACTCGAGGCGCTCCCGGTGCTCCGGCCACCACTCCTCCGGCACCGGCGGGAGGTTGTCGCCGGGCGTCCGGAGCCCGACCCGCCCGTCGATCAGCTCGCGGACGATGTCGGCGTGGCCCGCGTGCCGGTGCGTCTCCGCAGTGATGTGGACGAGGATCCGGTGCAGCGTCACGTCGCGGTTCGTCCACCAGGGGACCTGCCCGGGAGCGTCGAGCGGGAGAGCCGCGACCGTCGCGTCGGAGTGGGCCCACACGCGGCGGTACAGCGCGACGACGTCGGCCAGGGACTCGTCGGCCGTCGCCCACATGTCCGAGTTCGGCTCCGACTCGTCCTCCATCCACGGCATCGGCTCCGGGAACGGCCGCCCGAACACGGCGCCGAGGTAGCCCGCCTCGGTGCCCGCCACGTGCTTCACCAGGCCGAGCAGGTTCGTGCCCGTCGCCACCAGCGGCCGCCGCACGTCGTACTCGTCGAGCCCGTCGAGCTTCTGCAGCAGGGCGTCGCGCCCCTCCTGCAGGTAGCGGAGGAGGGTCTGCTTCGCGTCGTCGCTCATCCCCCCAGCCTGCCGCGCCCGCCCGAGCCGCGCCAGAGCGGTGCCGGAGCCGCGTCGTGTGCACACTGCAGGAAGGATCGCCCCGCGGGCACCGGGATCCGCGGATCCACGGGCCACCGGAGCGATTCTTCCTGCGTTGTGGACGGGGTCAGGCCGGGACGCCCGCTCCCGCCCGCTGGACCCGCGTGCCGACGAGGCGCTGCGACGAGGCGTCGATCGCGGCGGCCGGGCCGACCAGCTCGAGCGCCGCCTCCGTCTCGCGCGTCGCGCAGTCCGGGCCCACCCACAGCTCGACGCGGCCGGGCTCGACGATCCGCACGCCCTCGCGTCCGGTGAAGGCCAGGCGCGCGGCCGGGACCTCGAAGCGGACCTCCGCCTCCTCGCCGGGCTCGAGCGCGACCCGCGCGTAGCCGAGCAGCTGCGCCACCGGCCGGGTCACGCTCGCGAACACGTCGCGGGCGTACAGCTGCACCAGGTCGGTTCCCGCTCGCTCGCCCGTGTTGCGGACGCGCACGGTCGCCGTGAAGGAGCCGTCCGTCGGGGCGGACTCCTCGACCGCCAGCTCCGTCCGGGCGAAGTGCGTGTACGAGAGCCCGTGGCCGAACGGCCGCACGGGCGTGCTGTCGGCGGAGGTCACGTCCGACGGCCCGCCGAGGATCGGGTGCAGGTACGAGAACGGCTGCGCCCCGGCCGAGCGCGGCAGCGAGACCGGCAGGTGGCCGGAGGGGTCGACCCGTCCCGAGACGACGCCCGCGATCGCGCCGGCGCCCTCCTCCCCCGGGAAGAACGCCTGCAGCACGGCGGCCGGAGCCGACGGCCCGTCGAGCGCCCAGCCCACGACGTAGGGGCGGCCGGTCAGCAGCACGAGCACGACCGGGGTCCCCGTCGCCACGACGGCCTCGACCAGCTCGCGCTGGCGGCCCGGGAGCTCGAGGCTCTCGACGTCGTTGCCCTCGCCGACCGTGCCGCGGCCGAACAGGCCCGCCCGGTCGCCGACGACCACGATCGCCACATCGGAGTCGGCGGCCGCCCGGACCGCCTCGGCGATCCCGGAGGCGTCGTCCCCCTCGACCGAGCAGCCCTCGGCGAGCAGCAGCTCGGCCGAGCCGAACTCGTCGGCCAGCGCGTCCGCGACCGTCGGGATCTCGAAGCCCAACGGCACACCCGGGTGGTGCGCCAGCACGTGGTTGGCGAAGGAGTAGCAGCCCATGAGCGCGGGCGCGCTGTCGGCGTTGGGGCCGATCAGCGCGAGGCGGCGCGGCGCAGCGAGCGGCAGGACGCCGTCGTTGGCGAGCAGCACCACCGACTCCTCGGCCAGGCGGCGGGCGATGTCGCGGTGGGCCGGCGAGTCGAGGTCGATCGACTCGGGGGCGTCGTCGAAGCGCGCGTCGAGCAGGCCGAGACGCTCCTTCTGCGCGAGCACCCGCAGCACGGCCCGGTCGACGAGCGCCTCGTCGGCCTCTCCGGCCCGGATGCGCGCGGCCAGCGGAGCGAGGAACGCGTCGCCCGTGGGCAGCTCCACGTCGATCCCCGCGGCGAGCGCCAGCTCGGCCGCCTCGCCCAGGTCGGCGGCGACCGCGTGCATGAGGTGGAGGAACGCGACCGAGAAGTAGTCGGCGACGACCACGCCGTCGAAGCCCCAGCGCTCGCGCAGCACGCCCGTGAGGTAGGTGGGCGTCGCTCCGACCGGGTCCCCGTCGATCTCGGCGTAGGAGTTCATCACCGAGCGGGCGCCCCCGTCGCGGATCGCCATCTCGAACGGCGGCAGCAGCACGTCCGCGATCTCGCGCGGTCCGGCGTGCACCGGCGCGTGGTTGCGGCCGCCGCGGGAGGCGGAGTAGCCGATGAAGTGCTTCAGCGTCGCGTCGACGCCGGTGGACTGCAGCCCCTGCACGTACGCGGTGCCGATCGTGCCGACCACGTACGGGTCCTCGGCGATGCACTCGTCGACCCGGCCCCAGCGGGGGTCGCGGATCACGTCGAGCACGGGCGCCAGGCCCTGGTGGATCCCGAGCTCGCGCATCGAGCCGCCGATCACGGCGCCGAGCTCGGCCACGAGCTCCGGGTCGAAGGAGGCGCCCCAGGCGAGCGGAGTCGGGAACGTCGCGGCCTGCCAGGCGGCGAGCCCGGTCAGGCACTCCTCGTGGACGATCGCCGGGATGCCCAGCCGCGTCTCCTCGACGAGCCGGCGCTGCTCCGCCCACAGCCACTGAGCGCGCTCGAGCGGATCGACGGGGCGCGTGCCGTAGACGCGGGTCAGCTGGCCGATCCCCTCGCGGGTCGCCTCGGCGTACCCGGTCGAGGTGGCCATCTCGCCGGCGAGCGGGGCGACGACCTCGCCGCCCTGGTCGACCCAGTAGCCGACCAGCTGGGAGAGCTTCTCCTCCAGCGTCATCCGGCCCAGCAGCTCGGTGGTGCGGGCGGACGGGGCCTGGGGGTCCTCTGGTGCGTGCGGTGCGGTCACGGTGCGACCCTCTCTGCGGGTGGGGCGACGGGTGCGGACGGGACGGGGGACGCGGCGGACGGGCGGAGCGATCCGCTCATCCCTTCACCGCCCCCGTCAGCCCGCCGACGATGCGGCGCTCGAAGACGCTGAAGAAGATCAGCGCCGGGATCATCGACAGCGACACGAAGGCCAGCACCTTCGCCGTGTCGACCGAGTACTGCGACGAGAACGCCTGCACTCCGAGCGGGAGCGTGAAGGTGGACTCGTTGTTGAGGATGAACAGGGGCAGCAGGTAGCTGTTCCAGCTCGCGATGAACGCGAGGATCCCCGTGGTGATCACGCCGGGCATCGCCAGGCGCACGACCATCCGGAAGAAGAAGCCGATCCGGCTGCAGCCGTCGATGAAGGCCGCCTCCTGGATCTCGTCCGGGATCGCGCGGAGGAACGGCACCAGGATGATGATCGTCGTCGGCAGGCCGAACGCGATCTGCGGCAGCACCACTCCGGCGAGCGAGTTCATCAGGCCGAGGCTCTTGATCACCAGGTAGAGAGGAGTGATCGCCACGGTCATCGGGAACATCAGGCCGGCGGCGAAGAGCGCGTAGAACACGCCGCGTCCGGTGAAGTCGTAGCGGGCCAGGACGTAGCTCGCCATCAGGCCGAGCACGACCACGCCGAGCGTCGTCGCGAGGCCGGCGATGGTGGAGTTGCCGACCTCCTGCCAGAAGACTCCGCCGGTGATCACGTCGAGGTAGTTCTGCACGTTCCACGGCGAGGGCAGGCCCGCCGGGTCAGTGGTGATCTGCGCGTTCGTGCGGAAGCCGCCGAGGATGATGTACGCCACCGGGGCGAGCATCAGCGCGATCACGACGATCGCCACGACGTAGGCGATCGTGGTGCCGCGGCCCAGGGGCTGCCGGCGCCGCTTCACCGCGAGAGGCCGAGGGGTCTCCGGAGTGATCGGCGGGGCCGTCATCGTCGTGCCGGTCATCGCTTGTCTCCCGTCAGTGCGCCCGCCGTGTCGCGCCGGAGCACGAAGCGCTGGTAGAGCAGCGCCACCACGAGCGAGATCAGGAACAGGACCACCGCGACGGCGTTCCCGTACCCGTAGTTGCCGGCGTTGCGGCCGTTGGTGACCAGGTAGATCGCCATGGTCGAGGTGCCCGCGGTCGAGGACACGTACTGGCCCCAGATGATGTAGACGAGGTCGAACAGCTGCAGTGCGCCGATGATCGACAGGAACGCCCAGATCCGCAGGGTCGGCGCGAGCAGGGGCAGGGTGATCCGCCGCTGCACCTGCCAGTAGGAGGCGCCGTCGATGGCCGCGGCCTCGGACAGCTCCTCGGGGATGCCCTGCAGACCCGCGAGGAAGAGGATCACGGCGAAGCCGATGTACTTCCACGTGATGATCAGCATCAGCGTCCAGATCGCGATCGCCGGATCCGAGAGCCAGTCCTGCTTCAGCGCGCCGAGGCCGACCTTCTCGAGCAGGCCGTTGACCGCGCCGCTGGTCTGGAGCATCAGGCTCCAGCCGGTGCCGACGACGACCTCCGAGATCACGTACGGCACGAAGATCAGGACGCGGATGATCGACTGCCCGCGCAGCTTGCGGTTCAGCAGCAGCGCCAGGAGGATCGCGACCGGCCCCTGGAGCACGAGCGAGAGCACCACGATGATGCCGTTGTGCGCGAGGGCGTCGTGGAAGGTGGGGTCCTGCAGGATCGTCAGGTAGTTGCGGAAGCCGACGAAGTCCGTCGGCACTCCGTAGCCCTGCCAGCTGAAGAAGCCGTAGTAGGCCGCCATCACGACCGGGAAGATCACGAAGGCGAGGAAGACGATCAGCGCCGGGCCGACCAGGAGCGCGATCTCGAAGCGCCCCGCCCAGCCCACGCTGCGGCGGCGCCGGCGCACCGGAGGCGTCGAGGTGACGCCTCCGGTGCGCGCGGTCCCGGGGGGCTCATCCACTCCGAGGAGCGGGCTCTCGCGGAGTGCCATGGTGGCTAGGCCTTCGCCGCGGCGGCGTTGACGGCCTCGACCAGCTGCTCGGGGTCGCTCTTGCCGGCCAGCAGGTCGACGACTCCGACGTTCAGCGCGTTGCCGACGTTGAGGCCGTAGACGGTGTCGAGCCACTGCGAGACGTACGGGGCCGAGTTGTAGGCCTCGAGGATCTGCTGCAGGTACGGCTCGGTGACCGCCTCCTGCGCCACGGTGTTCACCGGGGGCGCGTTGAAGGCCGCGTAGTACTCCTTCTGCACGTCGGAGGTGGCCAGGTAGTTGAGGAAGTCGACGCACTCGTCGGGAGCGCCCGCGGAGCAGGAGTAGCCGTCGACGCCGCCCATGATCGCGCCGGCCTCGCCGTCGCCGCCGTCGATCTCGGGGAACGGGAACCAGCCCAGGTCGGGCAGCGGCTTCTCGTCGGGGGTGAGGGAGGCGATCACGCCGGGGTTCCACGCGCCCATGAGCTCCATCGACGCCTGGTGGTTGGCGAGGAGTCCGGCCGAGCTGCCCGCGCCCTGCTGGGCGGCGGTGGTGAGGAAGCCCTCGTTGAACGGCTCGGTCGCCGCGAAGTCCTGCAGGTCCTCGCCCGCGCGGACCCAGCAGTCGTCCGAGAAGTCCTTGGTGTCGGCCGCCTCGGCCATGGTGTCGGCGCTGCACTCGCGCAGCGCGAAGAAGTAGTACCAGTGTGCGGCGGGCCAGGCGTCCTTCGCGCCGAGCGCGACGGCCTGGGCTCCGCTGCCCTTGATCTTCGTGATCGCCGAGTCGAGCTCGTCGATGGTCTTCGGGGTCTCGGTGACGCCCGCCGCCGTGAAGAGGTCCTGGCTGTAGAACAGGCCGCCCGGGAGGACGGCGACCGGCATCGCCCAGACCTTGTCGTCGAGCGTGTTCGCCGAGAACGAGCCCTCGGGGATCTCGCTGCGCGCCTGGTCCGAGATGCCGTCAGTGAGGTCCTTCAGCTGTCCGCCCGCGACCATGGCGGCGAGCTTGCCGCCTCCGCGCTGGAGGAAGACGTCGGGGGCGTCGCCCGAGTTGAGCGCCGTCTGGAGCTTGCCGTCGAGATCCTCGTTCTGGATGGCCTGCGACTCGATGGTCACTCCGGGGTTCGCGGCCTCGAAGTCCGCGATCGTCTTGTCCCAGAACTCCTGGCCGGGGCCCGTGGTCGAGTTCTGCCAGAGGGTCATCGCGACGGTGCCGTCGCTCGATCCCGAGTCCTGGGCCGAGCAGCCGGTGAGGGCCGCGACCGTGCCGAGCAGGGCTGCTGTCGCCACTGCGATCTTCCTGAACTTCATCGTCCAACCGTTCTCTTCATCGAGGGCGCCACCTGATGCACCGGCGCCGTGGGGGTTCCCGCCTTCGCGGGTGGAGTCAGTGTCCGCAGTGCTTGCGAAAGTGGTCAAACGTTTTCGAAATGGTTTTCGAAGCACGGGTTACAGTCGGCCACATGACCACCCGACCGACCATCCACGACGTCGCCGCTGCCGCCGGCGTCTCGGTGGCGACGGTGTCCAAAGCCGTGAACGGCCGGTACGGCATCGCCCCCTCCACCGCCACCCGCGTGCTCGAGGTCGTGCGCGAGCTCGGCTACGAGTCGAGCCTCGTCGCGAGCAGCATGCGCTCCCGGCGCACGGGCGTGATCGGCGTGCTCGTCGCGGGGTTCGAGCCGTTCAGCGCCGAGATCCTGAAGGGCGTGGGGTCGGTGCTGGCGGAGTCGCGGTTCGACCTGCTCGCCTACTCCGGCTCCCACGAGGGCGAGCAGGAGGGCTGGGAGCGGCGCTCGCTCAGCCGGCTCAGCGGCACCCTCATCGACGGGGCGATCATGGTGACGCCGAGCGTGGTGAGCGCCCCCTCCGACATCCCGCTCGTCGCCGTGGACCCGCACACCGGCCGCGCCGACCTGCCGACCGTCGAGTCCGACAACTTCGGCGGCGCCCTGCTCGCCACCCGCCACCTCGTCGCCCTCGGGCACCGCCGCATCGGCTTCGTCGCGGGCCGCGGCGACCTGCGCTCGGCGCGGCTGCGGGAGGCCGGCTACCGGGCGGCGCTGGCGGAGGCCGGCATCGCCTTCGACGAGCGCCTGCTGCGGGTGGGCAACTACCACCGCGACACCGCCCGGCGGCCCGCCTCCTCGCTCCTGTCGCTGCCCGACCGCCCGACCGCGGTCTTCGCCGCCAACGACGTCTCGGCGCTGGCGATCATCGAGACCGCCGCGCACCTGGGCCTCGCCGTGCCCCACGACCTGTCGGTGATCGGCTTCGACGACGTGCCCGAGGCCGCCCGCTTCGATCCGCCGCTGACCACCGTCCGCCAGCCGATGCAGACGCTCGGAGCGACCGCCGCCGAGATGCTGATCGCCCTGATGGCCGGGCGCGAGCCGCGCTCGCTGCACGTGCAGCTGCCGACGCAGCTCGTCCGCCGCGCGACGACGGGACCGCCGGCATGAGCGGCGACGGGACCGCCGGCACGGGCGACGAGCTGGAGGACGACGGCCCGACCGCGGTGCACGCCGCCCTCTTCGACGCGCTGGAGCTGGTGGACCTGCCCGCGCTCGAGGCGCTGCTCGACGAGCGCTTCGTGATCGAGCACCCGACCGGCCTGGTGCAGTCGCGGGAGGAGTGGCTCGCCGACATCGACGAGGCGCGCAAGGAGTACCACGAGATCGACCACGTCGAGAGCGCCCTCTCGGGCGGCGCCGCGCACCCGGTGCTCACCTCCCGCACCGTCACCGAGGCGACCATCGGCCCCCTGCACGCGACCTGGCGGCTCCAGCTGACGAGCCGCCTCGTCCGCCGCGACGAGGGGTGGGTGATCACGCGGACCGTGGTGACGAGCTGGTGAGGCGGGCGGACCGGCGCGTCCGCGGCCGGCTGCGGGCGCGGCGGGCAGGATCGACACCGTGCTCCTCCAGGTCGTGACCCGCTCCGCCCGCCCGGCCGCCGAGATGTTCGACCGGGCGCGCGACATCGATCTGCACATGCGCTCGCAGGCCGGCGCTCGCGAGCGCGCGGTGTCCGGGACGACCACCGGGCTGATCGGCCTGGGCGAGCACGTGACCTGGAGCGCCCGGCACTTCGGCGTCCCGCTCCGGCTGACCAGCGCCGTCACCGCGCTCGACGCCCCGCACTCCTTCGTCGACGAGCAGACCCGCGGTCCCTTCGCGACCTTCCGGCACGAGCACCGCTTCGAGTCCGACGGCTCCGGCTCCGGCTCCGTGATGATCGACCGGCTCGAGTACTCCGCGCCGCTCGGCGTCCTCGGGCGGATCGCGGAGCGGCTGGTGCTCGACCGGCACCTGCGGCGGCTGCTGGAGGAGCGCGGCGCGTTCCTCGCCGGGGGCGACCGGTGAGCGTCGCGGTCCGGACCCTGCTGACGCTCGTCGCCGTCGCCGGGGTCCTCTCGCTCGCGACGACCTCGGTCCTGTTCGCCCTGTCCTCCCTCGACACCGGCCGGGACCCCGGCGAGCTGCTCCTCCCGCTGGCCCGAGCGCTTCTGGCGACCGCCGTGACGGCGGCTGTCGGCGGGCTCCCCTACTCCGCGGGACGGGGTCGCGCGCCCTGGCCGGTCCTCTGGACCGCTTCTACGGTCTGCATCCTCGCGATCGCCTGGCTCGTGGTCTCGATCGCGGCGTGGACCGATGCGGGCGACGGGACGGACGCCGTCGTCACGCTGCTGACCGTGGTGCCCGCGGCCTGCTGCTCGATCGCCGCGGTGCCGGTGACCGAGCTCGTCCTCCGGGTGGGAACGCGCAGGATCGGCGCCCGCTAGCGGATCCGTCCGCGCCGCTTGACGTTGACGCTGCGTCAACCCGTACCGTCGCTTCCATCGCCGCCGGAGTCCCCGGCGACGCGGAGACGGAGGGCGCTGTGGAGCAGGAGTGGACCGTGCACGAGGTGGCGCGGCTGGCCGGTACGACCAGCCGGACGCTGCGGCACTACGGGGCCGAGGGGCTGCTGCCGCCGAGCCGGGTGGGCGCGAACGGCTACCGCTACTACGACGCCGCCGCGCTCGTGACGCTGCAGCGGATCCTGCTGCTGCGCGACCTCGGTCTCGGACTGCCCGAGATCGGGCGGATCCTGCGGCGCGACGCGGAGCCGGTGGCCGCTCTCGAGCGGCACCTCGACGTGCTCCAGGAGGAGCGCCGACGGCTCGACCGCCGCATCCGGGCGGTCACCGGGACGATCACCACGATGAGAGAAGGGAACGGGCCGATGGCCGAGGAGATGTTCGACGGGTTCGACCACGCGGAGCACCGCGAGGAGGTGGAGCGCCGCTGGGGTGCCCCGGCGTACGCCGACGGCGACCGCTGGTGGCGCTCGATGAGCGCGGAGGACCGCGAGCAGTGGCAGCGGCGGCAGGCGGACCTCGCCGACGCCTGGACCGCCGCGGCGGCGAGCGGGGCGGATCCGACCGGGCAGGAGGCGCTCGCGCTGGCCGAGCGGCACCGCGCCTGGCTCGCCGAGGTGCCGGGCACGCCCCGCGACGCGACCGGCGGCCCGAGCGACGAGTACCTGCTCGGGCTCGGCGAGATGTACGTCGACGACGAGCGGTTCTCGGCGCACTACGGCGGAGTCGCCGGCGCCCGGTTCGTCCGCGACGCGCTGCGGGCACTGGTCGGGCGGCGGGGATGACGGAGGTTCCGTCTGCCGGGCCGGGACCCCGCTCCGGAACGGCATGATCGCCTGATGGGACGCATCCGATTCAGCAGTCCGGGCTGGGACGAGGACACCGATCGGGGGCCCGCGCCCGACCCCGACCGTGCCCGGTACTCCCGGGACGACGGGGCGAGGTTCGCCGCGATCACGCTCACCTGCCTGTCGGTCCTCCCCGCGATCGTCCTCACGGCCGCGTTCTTCCTCGTGCGACTCCCTCCCCTGGACCGCGACGACCAGCCCGACTGGACGGCGCCGCGCGCGGAGGTCCTGGCTCCGTGGCTGCTGCTGTTCCTGCTCCCACCGCTGGTCACGGGACTGCTCGCCCGTCTGGTCGGCGGGCGGGACTCCTTCCACGGGTTCCTGCCGTCCGCCGCGGTCTGCCTCGTGGTGATGGCGCCGTTCCTCGGGCTCTCGCCCCTGTCGCTCCTCGGCTAGGCGCCGCCTCTCACGCCTGCAGGACCACCGCGCCGTAGTGGGTGCCGGCGCCCGTGCCCACCAGCAGCACCGACTCCCCCGGCTGCACGCGCGAGCGGTGCAGGGCCAACGGGATCGCGCTGCCGATCGTGTTGCCGACCTCGCCGAGCGTGATCGTCATCCGGTCGCGACCCCAGAGGCGGGCCATGCCCTCGAGCCCGGCCGCGCTGGTCTGGTGCGGGACCACCCGGTCGATGCCGGGGAGCCCGCTCGAGAGGCCCGGCCGCACCTCCTCGAGGAACGCCGGGAAGTGCCGCAGCGCGTCGACGAGCAGCGCCTTGCCCTGCATGTCGAAGCGGAAGTCGGCGAGCCGGTCGGGCGCCTCCTCGATGCGGATGCGCGAGCCGAAGCCGCGCAGCTCCGCGTGGCGCACACCGCTCGGGCGGGTGCGGAAGTGCGTGGTGACCAGGCCCTGTCCCGGAGTCTCGGCGCGGCCGATCACGACGGCGGCGGCCGCGTCGCCGAAGAGCAGGGCGCTCTCGGGCTGGCCCGGGTCGATGCCGCGGCTGCCGCAGTCGGTCGAGACGATGAGCACGGTGTCGGCGCGACCCGTGGCGAGGAGGAACCCCGCCTCCTGCAGAGCGAAGAGGAACGACAGGCAGGTGGCGCCGACGCTGTACGCCGAGACGTCGTCGAGGCCGAGTCCCGCCGCGAGCAGTGCGCCTCCGTCCGGGATCGCCTGCAGCTGAGTGCCCGAGGCGTTGAGCACCACGTCGACCGTGTCGAGTCCGGCCGCCGCGAGCGCCCGGCGGGCGGCGAGCAGGCCGAGCTCCAGCGGGTCCTCGTCGTCGGTGACCCAGTGGCGGGTGCGCACGCCGGAGCGGCGCTCTGCCTCGTCGGCGGGCAGGCCGCAGAGCGCGGCGACCTCGGCGGTCGTGACGATCCGCTCGGGCAGCGCTTCGCCCGTGCCGAGGATGCGGAGCGGGAGGAGGTCGGGCACGCGGGCCCCTTCCTGCCCCGGGACGTGCGGAGCGAATCCCTGTATAGCGCGCCTCTGCGCTTCTGCGTGCCGTGTCGGCGCGGTTTGACGGCACGGGCGCCCGCCGACACCATGGTCCCGGAGCGGGGGACGGATGGACGCGCGCGGTTTCTGGGTGGTCGTGCCCTTCCTCAACGAGGAGAAGCTGCTCGGCGGCGCCCTCGACGCGCTCGCCCGCCAGACCGATCCGGACTTCACCCTCCTGCTCGTCGACAACGGCAGCGCCGACGGCTCGCGCGCCGTGATCGACGAGTTCCGCCGCCGGTGCCCGGAGCGGCAGGTCGCCGTGATCGACGAGGCGCAGAAGGGCACGGGAGCCGCCTCCGACACCGGCTTCCGCCACGCGATCGCCGAGGGCGCGACGGCCGTCGCCCGCACCGACGCCGACTGCCTGCCGAGCGCCGACTGGGTGGCGAGCCTCAAGGCCGACCTCCGCGGCGGCGCCCGCTTCGTCGGCGGCCGCCTGTCCCCGCGGCGGGACGAGGCCGTCTACCGCTGGTACGACGGCGTGCTCGGCACCGCGCTGATCCGCCTGATGGAGCACGCGCCGGCCGTCTTCTACCGCCGGCCCGGGCAGCGGTACCGGATGTTCATGGCCGCCGGCTGCAACCTCGCGATCGACGCCGCGCTGTACCTCCAGGTCGACGGCTTCCCGCGCTCGAGCATCGACGACACCGACGAGGACCTGGAGCTGCACCTCAAGGTCTGCCAGGTGATCGGGCGGAGCGAGGCGCTGCTCGACAAGGACGCGGTCGTGCTGATGTCGATCCGGAAGGGCAAGGCGCTCGGGTACCTGGGGATCCTGCTCTGGTACTGGGGCCGCAAGCGCGGGCTGGAGGTCGTCGATGTCCGCTGAGCGCCGGCGCCGCGTGCTGATCACCGGGGCGACGGGCTTCCTCGGCGGCTACGCCGTGCGCGAGTTCCTGGCCGCGGGCGACGACGTGCTCGCCACCGGTCGCGCCCCCGAGGCGCTGGCGCGGCTGGAGGAGGAGGGCGCCACGGTCCTCCGCGCCGACCTCGCCGAGCTGGGCGCGACGACCGTCGAGGCCGACGTGCTCGTGCACGCCGCCGCTCTGTCGAGCCCGTGGGGAACGTGGAGCGAGTTCGAGCGCGCGAACGTCGCGGGGACCGAGGCGATGATCGCGCTGGTCGAGCGCTGCGGGATCCGCCGCTTCGTCTTCGTCTCCTCGCCGAGCATCTACTCCGCCCGCCGCCACCAGTACCTGGTGCGGGAGGAGGAGGTCGACACCGGCAGCCGGATGAGCCTCTACATCCGCAGCAAGATCGAGGCCGAGTGGCTGCTGCAGGAGGCGCACCGCGCCGGCCGGATCCCCGAGCTCGTGATCCTGCGCCCCCGCGGCCTGATCGGCGTCGGCGACCCCAGCCTCCTCCCCCGCTTCGTCGCCGCGAGCCGCCGCCGCGGCATCCCCCTCTTCGACGGCGGCCGGAACCCCGTCGACATCACCTGCGTCGAGAACGCCGCGCACGCGCTGGTGCTCGCCGCCGACGCTCCCGTGGCCGACGGCGGCGTCTACAACATCACCAACGGCGAGCCCGCTCCGCTCGGCGACCTCCTCGAGCGCTTCTTCGCCGCGATGGGCGAGGAGCCGCGCTTCATCCGCGTGGACCTGCGCGTGCTGACCGCGCTCGCCGAGATCCTGGAGCGGGTCTACCGCCTGCTGCCCGGCCGCGAGCCGCCGTTCACCCGCTACACCGTGGCGACCCTCGCCTACGCCCAGACCCTCGACATCTCGCGGGCGCGGACCGAGCTCGGCTACGAGCCGACCGTGCCGCTGGCCGAGGGCATCCGCCGGGTCGGCGAGCACTTGAGGAGGTCGCGTGGCTGAGTCGTCGCTGCAGGTAATGGCGTGCGGGAGCACCGTCTTCCCGCTGTCCCGGGTGTTCCGCGGGAAGGGGCTCCCCCGCCGCGTCTTCCCCTCGAACGTCTTCCTCTACACGCACGCGAGCGGCCGGCGGGTGCTCGTGGACACGGGCTACCCGCCGACGTTCCGCGGGACGGGCCTCGTCGGACGGCTGTACGAGCGGATCCTGCCCGCGACGGTGCCGGACGACGAGACCGTCGACCAGCGGCTGCTCGCCCTCGGCCTGACCCCGGCCGACGTGGAGTTCGTGGTGCTCACGCACCTGCACCCGGACCACGTGGGCGGCGTGCGCTGGTTCCCGGACGCGACGTTCGTGCTGTCGTCGGGCCAGGTCGCCTCCGTGCGGCGGAACCGCGTGCGCGAGGGGATCTTCCGCGCGCTGCTGCCGCCGTGGTTCGCGGCCGGGATCGTGGCGGACGAGCAGCCCGCGACGACGATCAAGGGGCTGACCGGATTCGACCTGTTCGGCGACGGGTCGCTGCTCGTGGTGCCGCTCCCGGGGCACGCACGCGGGCACCTGGGGGTGCTCGTCGAGGGGCGCGTGCTGGTGGCCGGCGACGCGGCGTGGGGGCGGGAGTTCCTCGGCTGGTCGTCGCGCCTGCGCCGGCTGCCGCGGTTCATCAGCGACGACGCGCGGTCGCACGAGCGGACGTCCGAGTTGCTCGAGCGTGTGGAGGCGGCGGGGGTGCGGCTGTGCTTCTCGCACGACGCGTATCCGGAGGGGGACGTGGCGCTGGGTGGAGCGGCCGCGAGTAGCGGCCAGGACCTCATCGACCTCGACGGTGAGAGCTCCCGTCTCCGCTAGACGGGAGGCGACTCAGGTTCACGGGGTCCTCGGCGGATCAGCCGTTCGAACGTCCCGCGAGAGGCCCCGTCACCGGGCATGTCTTTCGGGACGCTGCGGACCGCGAGATCTCGAGTTACGATGCTCGACCAGCCGGCGGTCGTCAGCGGGGCAGGTGCTCGTAGGGGACGCGGCGGCTCAGCCAGGCGAGCAGACCGGCGGCGAGCGCCGCGATCGCCGCAGGGATGAGCAGCAGCCAGAGGGCCGAGGTCACGGCGACGAGGACGAGCGCCGCCGCGGCGACGCCGGCGCCGATCGCGAAGTTCCAGCGCACGTCCGTCGCCACTCCGCCCTCCGGACGCGCCCACAGCACGACGAGGGCCGTCGCGATCGGCCCGAGCAGAAGCCCCAGCACGAACCAGCGCCACCGCGAGCGGCCCTTCTGCTCGGCGAGACCGGCGGTGACGATCGCGAGTCCGAACCAGATCCAACCGGAGTCCTGGGTGAGTGTCATGCGTGGAGCCTAGGGCGCGGGCAGGATCGCCCTGGAGAGGTCGCCGGTCGGGAGCGTGGGCCCGTCGCCCGCGTCTCCCGCCCAGCGGTCCACGGCACGGCCGCTGACCTGGACCGCTACCCGGGCACCACCGCGAAGGAGGCTCCGTCACTGGCAAGTGTTCCGGTGGTTCTGACGGGACACCGAGTGCCGAGCCCTGGTGCGCAGCAACGCGGCGGATCCGTCGAGCGGGCCGGTGTAAGGCCCCTCAAAGGACGAGCTCGGTGGCGAACGTCTGCAGCGCCTCCTCGATGATCGATTACAAGCTCAGCCAGAATCGCAAGTCGTGAGAGTGGCCGGCATCACCCTGGCGTCCTCCGGCGCGGTCGACAAAATGACAGCCCGAGTGCACCCTAGACCAACTCGCACCGGTCTTCAGGGATAGCGGAAGTAGCGTCGCAATCACCTTTAGAAAGCCCTTTGGAGACAGCGAGTCAACCGAGGTTTCGAAGGGAAAGCGCCGCCTAGGCCATCCCCTCGCCTCCGAGTAGCTGGCCGAAGTATCGCGCTCCGTTAAATTCGCACGCAGGCTCTCACCGCGCGGCGACGAAGACTCGCGCTCCGGATGACGTGTTCTCGATAACCCACGCGCCACCGGCGACCTCAGTCTCGGGGACACTGACGGGGACGTTCACGTTGACCACGTCTGTGCCCTCGTAGACATCACCGATGTCGTACGGCTTGTTCTCGATGTCGACGGTGTAGTCATCCATTGTGCTGTAGGACTTTCCAGCCGCGCTCACGAACGAGGCCTGAATGTTCGGCCAGAGCGCGAGAGGTCCGCCGGCCGCCTGCCCCTGGGCCGTGGCCTGCTTGTTCGAGTTCTCCCAGTCGATCTGCACGACGAGCGGGAGAACGGAGTACCCCGGGGCCACCTGCGTTTCGGCCGAGGCCCCGACCTTGAACGCCGAACCTTCGGCGAATGGCAACACCTGGCCGACAGGTACCGGATTCTGACGCGTTCCGATTGCTGCTTCGGTAGCAGCTTGGGTCGTCGGGGCGACCGAAGCCGTGGCGGGTGCCTCGGCTGCTTGCGTGGCCATAGGCTCGGCCTGCGGCGTCGAAGTGCATCCGGTTGCGATGAACGCTACGACGGAGAGCGTCAGGGCGCTCTTGAGCAGGCTTCTCTTCATTGTTCCCCCAGTGGTTCGGACGGCCTTCGATCGTCTCACACATCCTGACACGACTGATGTGTCTCCACTCACGCGCGAAGGACGGCGGACACTGCGAGGAGACAGTGCGATTCGGTCGTTTTGACCATTGCAAAGGTGCTGTTCTCGTGTCGCCCGACTACAGGTCCTCACTCCCAGCGGGCCCGGCGGGATCCTCTTACCCGACAGCCCTTGTGTTCACCGCTACTTGCTGGAGCCGCGTGCAGCGAATCGAGCGTCAGCCCCAGGCCCGAGCTGATCGCGCAGTAAAAGCCTTGCAGCCATGCTCCCATCGGGCATGTCACACGACTGCCGTCTTCCTCCGCTACCCGGGCACCACCACGAAGGCGACGCCGACGACGACGCCCAGCACGAGAGCCACTGAGCCGAACCCGATCAGGAGGGCGAACGTCAGCGGACGGGTCTCCCGGAAGCTCATCGTTCCGGGGATCAGCTCGTTGATCTCGGCGGGGCTCAGCGTCTTCTCCGGGGCGGGCGGCGCCTCGATCTCCCGCCGACGAGCGGCTCCGGTCAGGCGCGCCCACACGCTCCGGCTACCGGTGTGCACGCCACGCGCCGCCGGCAGGAGCGGCGTCGTCACGGCGGCGACGACGGCCCGCAGATCCTCGATCTCCCAGTCCGCCCCGCGGAGCCGCAGCGACCGGCTCCCGTCCGACAGGAACAGGATCAGCGACGGGGGGAGATTGATCCCCTCACTGTTGGGGCCGGCGGGCACCCACGCGAGCAGCGCCTTCACCGACGGGTCGGCGCGCTCGAAGGTCACGACCCTGCCTCGCGCGTCTGTGCACTCGATCGCCCGGTCCGAGATCCGCAGCGACGCGCTGGCGAGGAACCGCCGGTTGCGGAGCGCCAGCACTCCGACGATCACCAGAGCCACCACGGTGGCGAAGCCGAACAGCCCGAGGTAGACGGCCAGCGCGGCACCGCGGTCGTCGGCGATCACGACTCCCCAGACGCTCCCGGCCAGCAGGACCAGCGCGGGGAGGACGGCGACGGGCCTCAGGCGTCGCGACTCGTTCTTCTGCCGGGCCCTCGAGGGCCGGAACTCGCGAACCGGCTCCGAGCGGTCCGTCCGTCGCCGCTC
Source organism: Rathayibacter sp. AY1C6 (assembly GCF_002931535.1). Taxonomy (NCBI): domain Bacteria; kingdom Bacillati; phylum Actinomycetota; class Actinomycetes; order Micrococcales; family Microbacteriaceae; genus Rathayibacter; species Rathayibacter sp. AY1C6. Next base: position 92,988 of record NZ_PSWC01000006.1, read on the forward strand.
CATCAGGCGGACGCTACGGACGGAGAGCCGGTGCGGACGCGGTTCCGAAGAGGGTCGTCGAGGCTGCGGCGCATGGCGTCAGGGTAGCGGTGGCGTTCCGTCGGGCCGCGCTCGCGACCGAGCCTCCGCGTGGTTCCAGCATCACGCGATCCTCTCGTGTCCTACCTCTTCTTCGATGCCCCTCGCCCAGTCACCGGAGGGTGAGCGGACGCGGCACGCTCGTCGATCCGTGCGGGACGTCACCGCACGACAGGTCGGCCCCTCCCGGGGTGCCGCTGCCGGGCACGATCATCCGAGCGAGGGCTCGTCCGGGTCGACAGACTGGGCTGGTGTCCTCACCGATGACGATCCGCGCCGTGCCGACCTCGGCCCGGCGTGAGGAGATGCACCTCAGGTTCCATCTCGCAGAGAGCAGGCCAGTGCTGCCTCTCGCGGCCGTCCCCGGCGATCGGCCTCCTCAAGACCTTCCGTACCGGGCAGCGCGCTGGACGCACGCGGGACGCCGGGCGCGGCGGCAGCCCGCCGGGGGCCGAGCGCCCTGACGCGATTCCCGCCCCGCCGGCGACACGCCGCCCCCACTCGACGCACGCACCTACCCACTCCAGACAGGACCTGCCATGACCTCCTCCCTCTCCCACCCGGCGAGCCGCTGGGCTCTCGACCACATGCCCCTCACCGCGCAGGCCGTCCGGGAGCTCGCTCCGGTGCTCTCCGGGAAGAAGCTGGCGATCTGCCTCCACGTCGAGCCCAAGACCGCCGCCCTCGTCTCGCTCCTCGTCGAGGCCGGGATGGACATCGCTCTGACGGGCTCGCCCGGAACCACGAAGGACGACGTCGCCGACGACCTCCGCGCCCTCGGCGTGCACGTGCACACGAAGCAGAGCGACGGCGAGGCGGAGCACCTCCGCAACATCGAGGAGGTGCTCGAGCACGATCCCGATCTCACCCTCGACAACGGCGCCGACCTGACTCTCCGGCTCATCGACTCGGGCGTCCCGGACCACTACCTCGGCGGCACCGAGGAGACCACCACCGGCGGCATCCGCCTGCGGGAGAACAGCGCGACCCTCCCGCGACCGGTCGTCGTCATCAACGACTCGCCCCTCAAGCTGATCGTCGAGAACGAGTACGGGGTCGGCCAGAGCGTCGTCCAGGGCTTCATGAACGCCACTAACCTCATGATCCCCGGCACGCGCGCCGCGGTCATCGGCTACGGCCCGTGCGGACGCGGAGTAGCCGACACCCTCTCGCAGCTCGGAGCGCGGGTCTCCGTCGCCGACGTCGACCCGATCCGCTCGCTGCAGGCGATCCTCCGCGGCCACCGCGTCGGAGCCGTCGCCGACGTCCTCTCGGACGCGCAGTTCGTCTTCACCGCCACCGGCGCACCCGGCGTCATCGGCGCGGCAGAGATCGACGCGTTCGCCGACGGCGCCGTGATCGCCGGCGTCGGCCACTTCCCGTGGGAGATCGACGAGGACGCCCTCGCGGCCGCCACGGAGTCGACCACCGAGTTCGCCGACGGACAGCGCCGGCAGGGCATCCGCCTGAAGAACGGCAAGCGGATCGTCCGCCTCGAGAACGGCCGGATGATCAACCTCACCGCGGCCGGCGGCAACCCGATCCAGGCGATGGACCTCGGCCTGACCCTCCAGGCACGGAGCCTCGCCGCTGTCGTCACCGCGGACCTCGACGCCGTCGTGCAGCCCGTCCCGGCCGACGTCGAGCACCGCATCGCGACCGACCTCGTCGCCCTCCTCAGCCGCTGAGGAGCGCCGGGCAGGAGGGCCTCGTCGGGCGCAGCGGGTCGGGATCACGACCCCGCTGCGCCGACGTCGTCGCGGTTGCCGGCAGCAGGAGTGGGCATCCGTGGCCGCTCCCGCGAGGCCGAATCAGCGGACCCGCCCGGCTCACGGGCCCGTCACTCGCGGCCGAGCCAGTCCGTGATCGCGCTGACGACGCGGTCGAGGTGGGACTCGAGCAGGAAGTGCCCGCCGTCGACGAGCTCGATGCGCGCGTGAGGCGCGTCGCGGAGGAACGCCTGGGCGCCGGCGGGGGCGAAGATCTCGTCGTTCCGGCCCCAGACGGCGAGGACGGGGACTCCGGACTCGCGGATCCACGCGTACACGAATTATGAAGTGACACAACTCAGTTTCAGTGGCAATCTCGACATGCAAAAGATCACAAGCGTTGCATATGCGTTTGACTACAAGTTTTCTGCCGCATCAATCGATGCCGCAGCTTGCGCCTTATCACGCTGCTCGTTTGAAACCGACTCCAACAGCTCCGAAGCGAAAATGTCGTCAGTCTCTAGTCTGATATTGAAGAGAATTTGCGCATAGGTGTGCTGAAGTGGTTCATCATACCGCCAGCGTCCGTCTGGGGTATTGCGTAATAGACCACCTCGCTCATCGCTAGCGAGCTGAGGCAGAAAGGCGCTCAAGTTTCCAGCCGGGTACCCTGGCGTCGATTCCTTGATCTGTGCCAAGATCTCGGCATGCGTGCCGCCACGCTCAGGAAGGCCAGCAATCGCTCGAAGGATTACGGCGCAATTATCGAATTTTCGTACGCGCTTAAGAAAGACTCCCTTTTCAAAGTCCTCCTTCATATTGCCGCTCATCGAGCGGGCGTACGATCGCGCTGCGAGCACGAGAACATCGTGCGTTATAAGCCGAGCCTCTCCAGGAACGGGCGTCTCGATGCCTAGTTGTTGGAGGCATCTCAAGGCCAAAGCGTGGGTTGCGCTTGCCACACCAGAAGATAACCGAATTATTTCGTCTTTAACTTCGGAAAAATTGACATTCAAGAGAAGCGCGCCCTTCTCTAGGATTTGGCTCAATTCTTCGGGTGTCAGCGGCTTTACTGAAAGCTGCGCAACCCGAGTTTTGACATCAGCCGGAGCTCGAACAATTGCTCCTGCCGTTTCGGCCGCGCCAAGTACAACTACGCCCGTGCGCTTGCTTGCCCTGTTTACAAAAACCTTCAACAAGTCCGCGACCTGCTCTTTTACTTCCGGTTTAACCTTGTGAAGGTCTTCGATAATCCAAGTTATTTGCCGCTGAGCCAGTTCTGCCTCAACTCGTTGAGGTGTCAACTGGGTTTTAACGACGGGCTGAGATACGCTTCCTTGCGTGTCTTCGCTTTTCAAATGACTTTCAATTTTGGCTGCAACGACATCCGAACCAATGGATCCGCCGATTTCGGAGCCTATGCTGTTCTCGGCGGATAGGTCACTGATCGCAAATACACCGAGTTCGTCGAATACCGATGCTAGAATCTCCGTGTAGGTCGTCGCTCCGGTGCAGTGTGTCGAAAGATGCTTGCGACCAAGGTCAAGTAGACTGTGGTCTACAAGACTTGATTTTCCTGCACCCGATTCGCCATATACAATGATTTGTGTGCCAGGCGTGCGCAGTGCTGCTTGTAGATCGCTTTGAACTTCACCTCGTCCGATAAACCCGCGTTTTGCGGAGGAGGTCGGAGTGAAGACGTCCTCAGCGAGGATCGGCCTGAGTGGTTGCGGAGGAGCGGCCTGAACCTTCTCAGCCCTTGGCTTCCGCCTGAACCAGTCAAAAACTCCCATTGCTACCTCCGTCGACGCGTCACAGCTTAGCGACTGTCGCGAGCACGCTGGGCGACGCCCATCAGGCTGACCTTCAGATGTCGGGTCCTGATGCTGGCTCGATCCTGCGGAGGTCGATCCGCGCAGGTTCGCCGTTACGTCGATGCGCCTAAAGTTCACGTTTACGAGCGTCGCTGTGGCGAGAAACGCAATGTCGAAGCCCGTTATGCAGAGGTCTCGGAACCATAGGGATGCGGAGCGTCTCGTTGGACGGCTCATACCGGCGTCCGTCGCTGTGTGAGGACGCGCGGGCGTTGATCTCGCAACTGTGGCGTGATACCCCGCGGGGCGCCGGTCGCGTAGCAGGCCGCTGCGAGTTGGTTGCTGTCTACCGATCGCCTTGCAAAACAGTAGCTTTTTGAGACGCATCGTTCAGCGCTCACGGATCCGGATTTTTGGGATGTCGGTTATCTTGCGAAAATATACTGCCGTGTTTCGTCTCAGGTGGGGACTGGAGGGTATTTTCGAGTCAGAATGACGTCGTGAGGGTTCTGGGCGATACGCGTGTGAGTACGTCGAGTTAGGACGCGCAGCTGCAGCTCGACGCACTCGTCGCCGCCGACGTGCAGAGGCGCGACGTCTTCGCGAACGTCACCTCGGGGAGCAAGACCGCGATCGAGCGGACCGGGATGAAGAAGCCCATCAGCGACACCGTCGTCGTGTGGCGAGTTGACCGACTTGGCCGTCCGCTGCTCGACATGCTGAACACGGTGAACCTGCTGCGAGAGCGCGGTGTGCAGGCCCGGTCGATCTCTGACGACATCGCCCGTCGACGTCGACGGGCCGGCTGATATTGAAATGCTCGCCACCTTCGCGGAATACGAGCGGGAGCTCATCGCGGAACGGCTCAACGCCGGCATCACCGCAATGCGTGCGAACGGAACTCGCTTCGGCCAGCCTCCGTCGGATCCAGTCGTGATCGCGGACAAGCTCGCGATCGCCGCGGACGCTCGCGGTCGCGGCCGCACCGCCGGAGGACGCTGCTCGTCTAGTCCGGCGGAGTCGCGCGACGCTCTACCGCCACCAGCAGGCTCAGACGACCCGCGAGAGCGCAACAATGTAGCTGATTTTTGGCGACATGATGCGATCACAAAAGGTTGCCTCCGGACAAGCAACTTCGTAAAACGCGTGTGACCACCGGCCTTGTATGCCATAACGGACTCCTACACCCGCAGCGCCCCCAGTGGCAGTGCGCCAACGCTACACGAACTAAACCTGGCAGCCTTCTTACGGACGTAGCGCGGCGCTGACCCGAGGAACCTCACGATTCACCAAAGTCGCGGAACGCTCGCCTCTCGAACATGAGAACCCGCTACGTTCGGTTCATGCTCTCCCACAACATCGCCAGCTTCGCCGGAGGACTGAGCGCCAAGCTTGCGACCCGGTCACGGCATGTCTGCACGTTCTTCGGAGCCGGAACGTCCAAAGCATGCGGGCTTCCCGACGTCGCTTTATTGACCCAGAAGATCCTTGCTGGACTGACAGCCGACCAGTCCTCATCTTTTTCGCGCCTTACATCGTCCCGCAATCTCGAACAGGCCCTCAGTCGGCTCAGGAGAATTCAAGCAGTGGTTGATGGAGCCGACATCGTAGATGGGTTGACACAAAAAGAGGCAAGAGATCTCGACTTGGAGATTTGCAGACTTATAATTAAAGAACTTTCAACAGTTAGTAACCTAACGGGTCCGGCTGACAATTTAGCAGCGTGGGTCGCCCGCGCGGATTACTTGCGGCCTGTCGAACTCTTCACGGTCAACTACGACTGCGTAATCGAGACTGCTCTTGAAGCCATAGGAGTACCGTATTTCGACGGTTTTGTCGGAACTTGGAAAGCTAGGTTTAGGACTGACATGGTCGAGGCAAATCAGTCAGACCTTGAATCATTACTACCACCCTTCTTCGCGCGATTATGGAAGTTGCACGGGTCGGTCAACTGGTCATGGGATGCGGATAGTCCCACAGGTGAGGTCGTAAGATTGGGCACTACCGTTCCAAAGGATCAGATCGCAGCAATTTTCCCCTCGGACGCCAAGTACGAGGAATCCCGACGTATGCCATTCGTTGTCCTTCAAGACCGACTCAGACGCGCCCTTAATGAGCCAGAAACTCTCTTCCTCGTATCTGGCTATTCCTGGGCTGACGATCACCTCAATGAATTATTCTTTGAAGCGGCCGCTCGTCGGCCACGCTCTGAGATTGTCGCCTTTTGCTACTCCGAAATTCCCAGCAACCTTGCAAGAAAAGCAGAGCAAACACCGAATCTCCAAGTAGTTACGCAAAAGGAAGCCATTATCGGCGGCCTTCGCGCTCCGTGGGAGGGACCCGGCGACGGCGTGACACTTCCCGGTGACATTTGGGACGGAACGAACTGCCGTCTCGGAGATTTTGGCGCACTGACTAGCTTCCTCTCTCGTAGCTCTTCGGCCTTGACCTTTACCCCCAGAGTCGAATGAGTGGAGACCCAGATGCCACCGAAGGATGAAACGTATGTAGGGCGCGTGCGACATGTGCTTGGGTCGCAAATTACAGTCGAACTGGACCCCGGCCTAGCCGGTATTGCTCCAATTTATCGCGGGCAACTCCAACAGATAGGTCAAATCGGCTCCCTCGTTCGGCTACCACAGGGGATGGTAGACCTGATCGCTACGGTCACCCTCGTGGGCATATCCGAACTCACCGCCGGACCGGGCCCTCACGAAAGCTCACCCGGGGGCGAGAGGTGGCTTCAGGTGCAACTCCTCGGTGAGGTCGACAAGGGGACCAGGCAGTTTCGACGGGGAGTGGGTTCTTATCCAGGTCTCGACGATCCCGTGCACTTCGCCAGAAGTGAAGAACTCACATCTGTTTACCCCCCATCATCGACAACACATATCCGAATCGGAAGTTTGTCCGCTGCTGAAACAGTTCCTATCGCCCTTGATGTCGACAAGCTCGTCGTTCGCCACTCTGCCGTCGTCGGCTCCACCGGATCAGGAAAGACCAGTGCGGTCGCCTCACTTCTCCAAAGCTTCTCTAACGGGTACTGGCCGGCCGCCAACATCGTAGTCATCGATAGCCACGGGGAATACTCCCATGCCCTGGAAGAGCACGCTTCGGTGAGAACAGTTCTCGGTAAATCAAACGATCGGCTCCACGTCCCCTTCTGGGCACTTCCAGCCGAGGACATCTTACGCGCTTTTATCGGGACAAATGCAGGTCCGACCACGCAGAAGACGTGGGCAACATTGGTAGCCGACTCGCGTCGAAAATTTGCTGACGCGGCGACCTGGCTCAATCTTGATCCGCAAGCAATTACCGCGGACACCCCTGTACCATTTAATATTCAAGAAGTTTGGCTTCAATTAGACTCTGAGAATAGGGAGACCCGTCGAACAAAAAGCGATCCAAATTCAGTTTGCCTTGAGTCTGCTGGAAACGCCTCAACGCTCACGTCGGCTTCCTATACGCCGCATGGTCCCGCGGGAGCTTCACCGATGCAGGGACCTTTTTTCGGAGTTCACGGGAGCACGCCTGAGCTTCTTCGCCTCGGCTTGCTCGACCCTCGTCTCGCATTCATGCTGAAGCCCGCTGGGACCACCGAGGGACCGGACCCGCTTGTGAGCGCCATTGATTCTTGGATTGGAGGAACACAACCCGTCTCGGTCCTTGATTTCTCTGGCGTGCCCGACGCGGCCGCCGAACTAGCAATCGGGGTAATCATGAAGCTTCTCTTTGACGTGGCGATACGCACGCCAGATGGAATCGACGGAGTAGGTCGCCCCAGTCCGATTCTTATCGTGCTCGAAGAAGCTCATCGCTACCTCGGAGATTCGGCGGCACCGATCGCCCGAAATGCCGCTAATCGGATAGCTCGGGAGGGTCGCAAATACGGAGTTGGACTCATGCTCGTAACGCAACGGCCATCCGACCTTCCCGACACGGCGTTGGCGCAATGTGGAACGATAATTGCCCTCCGCCTCAGCAACAGCGCGGATCAAGGCAGAATTCGAACCGCTTTACCCGACAGTGTCGCTGGTTTAGCGGAAACGCTTCCATCGCTCAGAACAGGTGAGGCCATCATCAGCGGTGAAGCACTTGTCCTACCGACCCGGGTCATGCTAGACAGACCAAACCCCTTGCCTCTAGCCGAAGATCCATCTCTCGATTCATGGCACGCAAATTCTGGAACGCGCGACGTGAGTGGTGCCTTGGCTGACTGGCGCGGAATTTATGAACAGGAGACAGAATGACCTTGAACTGGCAACCGGTTGCGTCCCATCGAATCGTCGCAGAGGCATACGACTCCGAGACGGAAACAATTTACGTGGAGTTTCCGAAAGGTGGCGTCCAATGGTGGTACTCGGCTTGTCCGCCCGACATTTGGGAACAGTTCACAGCGGACGGACAGTCACGAGGACAATTCATCCATCAGGTATTGGATCATAGGCCGAACGGCCGGTTCGCCTGACACTACATTTGGTTGCGCAGCTGTCACCAATCGGCTCGTCGGAGTACTTCCTGTTCCCTGTCAGGACCGAGGCGCTGTCTGCGTCTCCGAGATGGCCGCGGCGCCGACCATGAGCGCGACGGCCCGGAACGCGGCCCAGGAATGCGAGGCCGCCACGCAGACGTGGTGCCCGTCCCCCAGACAGCACTAGCGCTAGGCGTCGGACGTCATCGTCGGCAGCGACCACACCTGGAGCATGACGGCAGCTTCTCGTTCCGCGGCCGTCGCGGAGCTCGCGGACCTGGTCGCGCACGCCGTGCGCACCCCGCGCGTCACAGGTGAGGGCGTCGTGTGGGAGCTGAGCGCTCCCGAGCCGGATCGCCTCGCGGTGCAGTCGGTCCTCGCCTGGTCCGCCGTGAACGCCCGCTTCCCCGGGTGGCTCCGCGCCTGCGCGAACGACGAGTGCAACCTCTTCCTCCTCGACCGCAGCCGCCCCGGCACCGCCAAGTGGTGCTCGATGGCGACGTGCGGCAACCGGATGAAGGCCCGCGCGCACGCGAGCCGGTCGCGGGACTGAGGGCGGCCGGGAGGCGGACGCCGTCGATCTAGCGGGCTCGCACGTCGTAGGTGACCCGGAGGAGCCCGTCCCCCTCGCTGCTGTGATGGCCTCGGAGAGTGAGGAGCACGTCGCCGGTGAGGTCGCCGAAGAGGCGGTGACCCTGTCCGATCAGCACGGGAGCGATGGAGACGGTCAGCTCGTCGACGAGGCCCGCCCTCAGGAACGCCTGGATGGTGCGGCCTCCGTCGATGTAGACGCGGTCTGCCGCTCCGGCGTCGAGCAGCAGCGCCGCCTCCTCGACGGAGTGAGCCACCTCCACTCTGCCGTCCGCCTCGATCGTGGTGCTCAGCACGACGACCCGCTTCCCCTCGAACGGCCAGGCGTCGAAGCCGAGGACCGTCTCGTAGGTGGAGCGCCCCATGACGAGGGTGTCGATCGTCGGGAAGAACGTCTCCCAGATGAGCGCGGGGTGGGCCGTCGCCTCCGCGGTGTGAGGTCGCGGGGCGGGATCGGTGAGCCAGTCGAGGTCTCCGCCCGGTCGCGCGATGAAGCCGTCGAGACTCGTGCCGATGAACACGCACCCCGTCCACGATCGGTTCTCTGCCATGTCCGGCCTTTCCGAAGAGCGTCGTGTGCGAGGGCAATGATCGCAGGGGAGGCGTCGCGACCGGACGGTCATCGGGGTCCCGGCGCGGCATCGGCGGTCGGCCGCCCGAGACGCTCGGCCGCGCGCGGATCCGCTGAGTACGCTCGGGCCATGCAGCGCACGGTGGGCGGAGTCGTCATCGAGGTCGTCCACTCGAGGACCGGTGACGCGACCCGGACTCCCGACGGCCCGATCCAGCTGTGGACGATCACCCTCTCCGGAGCACGCATCGATCACACCGCGACGGTCGGCGTCGTCGGCACGTCGACGGAGCCGGACGAGGACGTGTTCGCCACCGTCCTCGAGGTGGCCGTGGTGGAGTACGTCTCCGTAGCCGAGGATTCGAGCACGACTCCGGCGTTCCGCGAGTGGAAGCGGGACCACGCGTCCGAACTGCGGCAGCTCGTGGCGGCGCTTCGAGCGGGCAGCTGACTCCTGCCGGGCGCGCAGCGGCTGCTAGGCGCCGCGCAGCCGGGCCGTCGTCGCGGACGCCTGCACCCGAGCCCGTTGCAGAGCGTCCTCGCGTCCGGCCGCGTCGAGGCGGGCGGGACCGTAGGTGACCACCGGGGGCAGGACGTCGTACCCGACGAACTCGAGCATCCCGCGATGGATGTGGAAGAGGAACGACTGCAGGTCGCCGTAGCCGTCGGCGGCGGCGGGCGCGAAGGCCGCTTCGCCGCCGCCCGTCGTCAGCAGGAGCATCGCGCTCCTGCCGCGCAGGCCCCCCTCGGCGAAGACGCCGTGCTCGCCTCCGAACGTCGCGCCCATCACGAAGACGCGGTCGATCCAGCCCTTCATGATCGCCGGCATCGAGAACCACCACAGGGGGAACGAGAGCACCAGGAGATCCGCATGCATCAGCTCGTCGAGGTCGCTCGTGACGGGCTCCCCGAGCGTCTTCTCGAGGACCGCGGTCATCTGCTGCGCCTGCGGCTTGAAGTAGCCGGAGCCGGGCGCGAACTGGTCGCGGTGCAGCACCGGGTCCCGGCCCTCGGCGTACAGGTCGAGCCGGCGCACCTCCATGCCGTCGGCCCTCAGCTGCTCGAGGACCGCGTCCGCCTGCGCCGAGGAGAAGGACCGCTCCTCGGGATGGGCGTGGACGAGGAGAGCGCGGCGCACGGGGGCGGCCTCGGAAGCATCGGTCATGCGGCTGATCATATCGATGTTTCGCGATACGTCGCTAGATCGAGGCTCCGAGCCGCTTCAGGAGCCCGTCGACGTCGGCGTCGCTCCTCCGGTAGTGGGTGTACTTCCCGACGCGCGTCGAGCGGACGAGGCCCGCGCGCTCCAGGGATCCCATGTACGACGAGATGGTCGACTGCGCGAGACCGCTCTTCGCGGCGAGATGGGTGACGCAGACCCCGAACTCGGCGCGGTCGGCGATCGGCTCGAACTCGCTGAACGACGCCTCGGGAGAGCGGAGCCACTCCATGATCTGCAGTCGCGTGGGATTGCCCAGCGCCTTCAGCACCTCGACCAGTCCCGTGTCCACCGCGCCATTCTCCTCTGCTCGCCGCCCGGGCGCCTCCGCACCGGAATCACCCTCCGCCCGGACGCACCCCGCTCACGGCAGCAGGATCACCTTGCCGTCGAGCGTTCGGGACTCGGCGAGCTCCATCGCCTCGACGATCCCCGTGAGCGGGAAGCGGGCGGCGATGTTGGCCGTCAGCGAGCCGTCGGCGAGGAGTCCGAGCACGCGGCCGAGGTCCTCCTCGAGCCGCGCACGGAAGCGCGCGGGGCGCAGCGAGTGGCCCGCCCAGAGGTCGTAGAAGACCGCGCGCCGGCCGTTGGGGGCGAGCTGGTAGGCCTGGATCCGCGCGAGCTGGCGGAGGAAGGGGGGCCAGATACTCCCGGTGCTCGCGCTGACGATCGCGTACGCGACGAGGGTGCCGCCGGGCGCGAGCAGCGACCACGCCAGCCGGGTCGTCGCTCCGCCGACGTTGTCGAACACGGCCTGCACTCCGCCGGGAGCGAGCTCGCGCACGCGGGCGGCGAGGTCGGGATCGGCGTAGTCGACGGGCTCCACTCCGGCCGCTCGGAGGGCCTCGTGGTGGCGGGGCGAGGCGGCGCCGATCACGCGGATCCCCTCGAGGCGGGCGAGGCGGTGCACGAGGCCGCCGACTCCGCCGTTCGCGCCGAACAGGAGGATCGTGTCGCCGCGGGAGACCCGGGCCGAGCGGTGCAGCATCTGCCACGCCGTCACTCCGTTGACCACGACGGCCTCGGCGTCCTCGGACGCGACTCCGTCGGGGACGAGAACGCAGTCGCGGGCGGCGACGCGGGCGTGACCCGTCCAACCGCCGGTCTTGGTGAGGGCGGCGACCCGGCGGCCCTCGAGCGACGCGTCGCCGCCGGGGCCGACCGCGAGGACCCGGCCGACGAGGTCGTAGCCGGGCGTGAAGGGGAACGGCGGCTGGGCGAAGTAGCGGCCGCGGCGCATCGACTGCTCGGCGAACGAGATGCCGGTGGCCTCGACGGCGACGAGCAGCTCGCCGGCCGCGGGCGGCTCGACCGGCGCCTGCTCGAGGAGCAGTCCGGACGGCTCGACGATCCCGGGGAGGACGACGCGGGTGGTGGTGCGGGGAAGGGTGGTGGACATGAGGGGCTCCTGGAGGTCGTAGGTGAGTGACCGAACAGTCACAACGGCGGATATGAAAAGGGATGGTGGCGAAGAGGAGAAGGAGGAGGGGAGGAAGAAGAGGAGGAGAGGCGAGCGCCGCGGACTCAGTCGCGGTGCCGGATGCCGTCGGAGACGATGCGGGCCCACTCGGAGTCGACGCCGCCGAGGTCGGTCTGCACGATCAGGTGGCAGAGCTGCCCGTAGGCGATGAAGCGCTGCACGGCCGGGCCGTCGGCTCCGGAGACGACGGTGACCGTCCGGACGACCGCGGAGATCCCGCGGCGCACAGCCTCGCGGATCTCGGGGACGTCGCACGCGCTCTGCGCCTGCGACTGCAGCATGATCAGGTCGCGGTCGGCGATCAGGTCGATGTAGGCGACGGTCATCGCCTCGAGCCGGTCGGCCGGATCCGAGGAGGGCGAGGCCTCCCCCGCCGCCGCGAGCGTGGACGCGACCTGCTCGTAGCAGCGGTCGACGGCCGCGACGAAGACGCCGAGCTTGCCGGGGAACAGGCGGAAGACGTAGGCGGGCGAGACGCCGGCCTCGGCGGCGACCTCGGTGATCGGAGTCGCGGCGTAGCCGGTGCGCGCGAACACGTGGAGCGCCGCCGCGGTGATCCGCTCGCGCTGCGCCTCGGCGGTGGAGCGGGAGGAGGGGGAAGGCATGTGACTGATCGAACACTTACTTCGCTCGCATGTCAAGAGCGGCTGCCGGACGAGTCGACACGCGGGCCGGATCAGGAGCCCCGACGACTCTGTCAGCAGTACCGACGCAGGCCTGCCGGCCAGGAGGGGCGCGCGCCGCTCCGGAGCTCGAGCGCGCCTCCTCCGCCCTGCCGAAAATGGTTCGGCTACCGTCCGTGGCGGGCCGAGTTCCTCGGTCCGCCACCCGAGGAGGGATCGCCCATGCACGATTCGACCGAGGCTGCCGTCGTCAAGAGGGTCCTGGAGGACGAGATCCTCGAGAACTACGCCTCCGTGGTGGACGTGGTCCGGACCTGGATCGAGAGCCCGAACAGCGTCTGCATCGTCTACCGGCGCCGTCTCGACGGCGACCATCTGATCGGTCAGCGCTTCCGCTTCCCACCGCACGCCGCGAACGACGATCCCGTCTCGACGGGAGTCGATGCGGCGCTGAACACGGCCGAGCCCCTCGGCGCGCCCTTGGAACGCGCGCGGCTCGCGGACGGGGTCTTCTGGTTCGGGATACCGCCGACCGACGCACTGCCCGCCATCCCCGACGGGCCGTCAGCACCGAGCAGGGACTGAGCGACGGCGGCGAGCTCGACCGGGCACCCCCTACCCCGCACCCCCACCCCGCCCCTAGGTTGGGGGGACCCGCATCGCCGACCGCGCACCACTGAGTTCCGATGGAGGAACGCCATGGCCACGACACCCGTGCTCCGCAGGATCGCGATCGCGCTGGTCGCGGTCGTCGCAGTGGGAGTAGCGGGTGCCGCACCGGCGTCCGCTCTCGACAGGCCCGTCTCCGGAAACCTGAAGGACAGCGGGCTCACGCCCGAGAAGATCCGCGACTTCCTCGGCGGACCCCTCATCTCGCCCTCGACGCAGGTGGGCTACGGCGGAGCGGTCTCGAGCGTCGACTCGAACGCGAGCCGCGTGGGAATGGAGGTGCTGAAGCGCGGCGGCAACGCAGCTGACGCCGCTGTCGCCACGGCCGCCGCCCTCGGCGTGAGCGAGCCGTACAGCGCCGGCATTGGCGGAGGCGGGTACTTCGTCTACTTCGACAAGGCCTCCGGCGAGGTCAGCACCATCGACGGACGCGAGACAGCGCCGGCCGGCATCACCTCGGACGCGTTCCTCGACCCCGCGACCGGAGCCCCGTACCCGTTCACCCCGGACCTCGTCTCCTCCGGCGTCGCGGTCGGCGTGCCCGGCACGGTGGCGACCTGGGACACCGCGGTCGACCGCTTCGGCACCCTGCCGCTCCCCGTCGTGCTGGCGCCCTCGATCGCGCTCGCGGCGAAGGGCTTCCGGGTGGACGAGACCTTCCGCAACCAGACGCTCGACAACCTCGAGCGGTTCCAGGCGTTCCCCGACACGGCCGAGCTCTTCCTCCCCGGTGGGGACGCGCCGAAGGTGGGCAGCACCTTCCGCAACCTCGACCTCGCGAAGACGCTGACCTCCATCGCCGTCCACGGGCCGGACGCGTTCTACGAGGGCGCGCTGGCCGCCGAGATCGCCGACACGGTCCAGAACCCGCGGATCGCCGAGGGGTCGGACCTCCCCGCCCCGGCCGGCACGATGACCGCCGCCGACCTCGCGGCCTACTCGGTCGCCGAGCAGGCGCCGACCCGCGTCTCCTACCGCGGACTCGACGTCTACGGGATGGCACCCTCCTCCTCCGGCGGGATCGCGGTCGGCGAGGCCCTCAACATCCTCGAGAACCACGACCTCGCGGCCGAGGACACGGGCAGCGCCCTGCACCTCTACCTCGAGGCATCCGCCCGCGCCTTCGCCGACCGCGGCGCCTACGTCGGCGACCCCGCCTTCGTCGACGTGCCCACCGAGACGCTCCTCAGCCAGGAGTTCGCGGACTCGCGGGACTGCACGATCGACCCGGCGACCGCCTCCGTCCGCCCGGTCGCGCCCGGCGCTCTCGACGGCTCCGGATGCGCGACCGCCCCCGCCGCGGAGGAGTCGGACACCGAGAACATCTCCACCACCCACCTCTCGGTCGTCGACAAGTGGGGCAACGCCGCCTCCTACACGCTCACGATCGAGCAGACCGGCGGCTCGGCGATGACCGTCCCCGGACGCGGCTTCCTCCTCAACAACGAGATGACCGACTTCTCCCCCACCTTCGTCGACGGGGACCCGAACCGGATCGAGCCGGGCAAGCGCCCGCGCTCGTCGATGTCGCCGACGATCGTGCTCGACGGCGGGGACGTGCGGTTCGTCGTCGGCTCGCCGGGCGGATCCACGATCATCACGACGGTCCTGCAGACCCTGGTCAACCGCATCGACCTCGGCATGACGCTCCCCGAGGCGGTGGCAGCGCCCCGCGCCTCCCAGCGCAACGGCGCGACGACCTCGGCCGAGCCCGAGTTCATCGAGGCGTACGCCGACGACCTCGCTCCCTTCGGCCAGCAGCTGGTCCCCTCGGGCGACACCTTCACCTCGGCCGCGCAGATCGGGGCGGTGGCCGCCATCGAGGTCGACCCCTCCGGCCGGATGACCGCGGTCGCCGAACCGGTGCGGCGCGGCGGCGGCGTCGGGCTGGTGGTCCGGCCCGAGAAGTGACGCACCGGAGCCTCCGCGGCCCGCTGAGAGGAGCCGTCGGCCGGCCGCCCCTCTCGCCCGAGAGCGGTCCTCCGCGGGAAGGAGGCGTCTGCGACACTGGGGAGATGTCGTCGTCGCGCCCGCTGCGCACCCTCCGGGGTGTCGTCGCGGCGACGGTGGCGACGCTCGTCGCGCTGTTCTCGCACGTGGCCGGCGGCGGCCAGATCCCAAGTCCGCTCGGTGTCGCGATGCCGCTCGTCCTGTCGGTCCTGGTGTGCGTGGCGCTCGCCGGGCGCAGGCTCTCCCTGGTCCGCCTGGCGGTCTCGGTGGGAGTCAGCCAGCTCCTGTTCCACACGCTCTTCACGATCGGGACCTTCGCGGGGCCGGTCGATGCGCCGACCCTGCACGCGCACCACGGTGCCGTGATCGACGTCAGCGCGGCGATGACGCACAGCGGGATGACCGGCTCCTCGATGTGGGCGGCGCACCTCGTCGCCGCCGTCGCGACGACCGCGGCGCTCCACCGCGGCGAGTCCCTCCTCGTCCGAGTCGCCGCGACGACGAGCCACCTCGTCACCCGCCTGGTGCGGGTCGTGCCGGCTCCGGTGGCCGCTCCTCGACCTGCGCGACGCTCCTCCTTCGAGCTGCGCGACGTGCTCCCCCTCGCCTCGGGCGTCTTCCCCCAGGCGGCGCTGCGGCGCGGCCCCCCTCTGCAGCCCGCCTCCTGATCATCGACGCGAGCCGCGGCGAGGACCTCCCCGGAGGTCCCCGCGGCGTCTGACCGACCCGTCTCCTCCCCGGACCCTCGCGAACGGCGCGCCCCTCACCGGGACGGCGGAGGCCGACGAGCCCGACTTCGAGGCGACGACGGCAATCGGCTTCCCGGTGATCCCGGAGTTCTCGCACATGAGGCGCGCCCGCTCGGAGAACACCGCCGAGCGCTTCCACCGCCGCGCCTACAACTACGACGACACCCCGACGGGCGAGGACATCTCGAACTCCGGGCTGATCTTCGCGGCGTACCAGGCCGACGTCACCGCGCAGTTCGTGCCGATCCAGAAGCGACTGGACGAGCTGGACCTGCTCAACGAGTGGACGACGCCGATCGGCTCCGCCGTCTTCGCGATCCCGCCGGGCTGCGTCGAGGGCGGCTACATCGGCGACACCCTCCTCTGACCCTCACCGGCACCCGCCACAGCACCGAAGGACCAGAAGCATGACCACCACCGCCACGAGACCCCGCGACTCCGCCGACACCCCGCCCCCGCCGCGCAGAAGCAGCGGAGGCTGGCTGGGACAGCTGCTGCTCCGCCTGCACTTCTCCGCCGCCCTGTTCGTCGGGCCGTTCATCCTCGTCGCCGCGACCAGCGGAGCGCTCTACGCACTCACCCCGCAACTCGAGCAGGTCGTCTACGCGCAGGAGCTGCACGCCCCCGAAGCGGACACCTACCTGCCCCTGGCCGACCAGATCGACGCCGCCGACGCGTACACCGGAGGCGGGCAGAGCATCGTCGCCGTCCGCCCCGCGCCGAACCCCGGCGACACCACCCGGGTGATGTACGCGGACCCGTCGCTCGGCGCCAGCGAGACCCGCGCGGTCTTCATCGACCCGGCCACCGCCGACGTCCGCGGCGACCTCACCGCCTACGGCACTAGCGGCGCCCTGCCGTTGCGGACCTGGGTCAGCGACCTGCACCGGACGCTGCACCTCGGGGACGTGGGCCGCTCCTACAGCGAGCTCGCCGCCTCCTGGCTGGGGGTCGTCGCCCTCGCCGGCCTGGGCCTCTGGATCATCCGCCTCCGCCGCGCCCGCGTGAAGAGGGACCTGCTGCGCCCCGCGCCGAGGACCACCGGCTACAAGCGCCTGTTCTCCTGGCACGCCTCCACGGGCGTCTGGCTGCTCGTCGGCGCCCTGTTCCTCTCGACCACCGGCATCACCTGGTCGCTCTACGGAGGCGGGAACTTCGAGACCCTCCGCTCCGCTGTCGGCTGGACCACACCCTCGCTGGGGACGACGCTCGGCGACCGGACCGGCGAGGTGGCCGACGAGCACGCCGGACACGCCGGACACGGCGCGGCCACCGGCGACGCCGGCGAGTCGACGGCGGGCTACTCGCCGGCCGCCTACGACTCGGTGCTCTCGGTCGCCCGCGAGGTCAACGTGAACACGGGACTGGTCGAGATCCGGCCGTCCGCGGCGGAGGGCTCGGCCTGGGTCGTGCAGGAGATCCAGCGCAGCTTCCCGACCGAGGTCGACGGCGTCGCGATCGACGGGAGCACGATGCAGGTCGTCGACCGGGTCGACTTCGCCGACTTCGGCCTCGTCGCCAAGCTCTCCCGCTGGGGCATCGACACGCACATGGGCTCGATGTTCGGGCTGCCCAACCAGCTGCTGCTGTTCGTCACCGCGGCCGGCATCGCCACGATGGTCCTGCTCGGGTACCTGATGTGGTGGAAGCGCCGCCCCACCCGCGGTCCCCGACGGCTCGGCGGCACCCCGCCGGCCCGGGGAGCGCTCCGGCGCGCGCCGTGGTGGGGAGTCGCGTCCGTCCTGGTCGTCGCCGCCGCGCTCGGGCTGTTCCTCCCGCTCCTGGGTGCGAGCCTCGCGGCCTTCGTGATCATCGACACGCTGCTGGGGCTCCGACCCGCGCACCGCTGAGCGCGCGGGCGCCGGCCCGGTGAGGTCCACCGGGCCGGCGTCACAGCCCCTTCGGGAAGCCGAGGGAGCGCAGCACGGGGTCGAGGCCCTCCCACTGCTGACGCCGCTCCGCGTCCCGGTCGGCGTCGCTCCCCCGGAGTCCGACCGCCTTCCTCACCGTTGTCTCCGTGGATTCGGGGCAGTTGTCGGCTCCGGAACGCGCCAGGGGTCCCGGGTACGGCTGACCGCCTTCAGCCGCCTGATGGCATGCCGTGATGAGCCGCCCGGGACCCCGCAACGGCAGGACCGCTCATGGAGAGACGCGACCAGATCGCCCCGTGATGACATGCCGGCGAGGTCGTTCACGGCGCACCGCACCCGCTGAACGGAAGGACCCTGCGTGCCCCGACTCCGGGCCGGAATCGACGCCGGCAAGACCGACCACCACTGCCGGTGAGGGTGCATCGATGATGCTCATCGCGCGCCTCCGAGCCAGAGTCCTGTTGCTGCGGCGATGACGCTGAGGAGGAGCGTGCCGAGGGCGTTGATGGCGGAGGCGAGTTGGCGTCCTTCGGCGAGGAGACGGACGGTTTCGAGGCTGGCGGTGGAGAAGGTGGTGTAGCCGCCGAGGAAGCCGGTGCCGAGGACGAGTCGCCACGGCTCGGGGGCGATGCCTGCGAGGGCGAGGCCGGTGATCAGGCCGAGGAGGAGTGATCCGGTGACGTTGATGACGGTGGTGCCCCAGGGGTAGGCGCCGCCGGTGCGGGCCTTGATGAGCCCATCGAGGAGGAGCCGTGTTGCGGCTCCGATTCCACCGGCGAGGGAGAGCGCGAGGAACAGTGCGGGTGTCATGCCGGCACCTTCCTCTGCGTGCGTCGCCGGTGGAGTGCTGCGGCGAGGGCGACTCCGGTCCAGGACGCGAGGGCACCGAGCAGGACGGTGCCGAGCGCGTAGAGGGCGGCGGGTGCGGGGTGTCCTGTGGTGAGCAGGTGGGCGGTGTCGGTGGCGAGGGTGCTGTAGGTGGTGAAGCCTCCGAGCGCTCCGGTACCGAGCAGCAGCCGTGCGGTGCGGCGTCGGCCCTCGTCGCTGCCGGCTCTGGCGAGGCTCTCCAGGAGTACGCCGAGCAGGAGCGCGCCGACGATGTTGATGGCGAAGACGACGGTGTCGAAGGCGGGATCGGCGGGGAACGCGAGGGTCAGGCCTTCCCGCGCCCCGGTCCCGACCGTGCCGCCGGCGGCGACGAGGAGGAGGTATCGCGGACGCAGGTGCACGGGTCGTGGCGTCCCGTCGGGGGCGTCGTCGAGGTCGCTGTCGACCGGCAGCTCGGGGTCGGGGTCCGGGGGGCGGTGACGGTGGCGGTCATCAGTCACGGGGAGTGGGACCTTTCGGGAGGGGGCGGGTCAGTGGGTGAGACCGTAGTGCAGCGTGGGGTCGAGGTGTTCGATGTCGACGAGGCGGTTGTACTTCGCGACCCTCTCGCCGCGCGCGGGGGCGCCGGATTTGATCTGCCCGACTCCGGTTCCCACCGAGAGGTCGGCGATGAAGGTGTCGAGGGTCTCGCCGGAGCGGTGGGAGACCATGCAGCGCATGCCGGCGTCGTGCGCGGCCGCGATCGCGTCGAGGGTGCCGGTGATGGTGCCGATCTGATTGGGCTTGATGAGTGCGGCGTTGGAGTAGCCGTCGCGGGCTCCGTCGCGGATGCGGTCGGCGTCGGTGACGTAGAGGTCGTCTCCCACGAGCTGCACCCGGTCGCTGATGGCGTGGGCGAGGAGGGCCCAGCCCTCGTGGTCGTCCTCGGCGAAGCCGTCCTCGATGCTGCGGATCGGGTAGTCGGCGATCAGCTTCTCGTAGTAGCGGGCGAGTGCGTCGCGGTCGAGATCGGTGCCGGCGACGGTGTAGTGGCCGTCGCCGTGGAAGAAGCCGTTCGCGGCGGGATCCATCGCGATCGCGATGTCACCGGTGCCGGGCTGGTATCCGGCGTCGGTGATCGCTGCGACGAGGAGGTCCAGGGCGTCTTCGGGCCGGTCGATGGGGGGCGCGAAGCCGCCCTCGTCGCCGAGCCCGGAGGTGCCGTAGGCGGTGCGGACGCGGGCGGCGAGGGCGTGATAGATCTCGGCGCCGACCTGCACTGCCTCCTCCTCGGTGCCGGCGGAGACGGGGGCGATCATGAACTCTTGGAAGTCGAGGCCGTTCGCGGCGTGCGCGCCGCCGTTGATGACGTTGAAGTGCGGGACGGGCAGGGAGGCGGTCGCCCCGGTGTGATCGGCGATCCACCGGTGCAGGGGCAGGCCGGTGCGCGCGGCGAAGGCGCGGGCGGCCGCGATGGAGACGGCGACGACGGAGTTCGCTCCGAGGCGGGCGAGGTTCGCGGTTCCATCCAGCGCTCGCAGCGCTTCGTCGATCTCGCGAAGCGAAGTCCAGGAGTGATCGAGCAGGAGGGCGCGGATCTCGCCGTCGACGGCCGCGACAGCGGAGCGGACTCCGCGTCCGCCGAACGCGGGGCCGCCGTCGCGCAGCTCGACCGCTTCGAACGCGCCCGTCGAGGCGCCCGCGGGGGCGGAGGCGTCCAGGACGGTGTCGTCGTCCAGACGCAGGGTGACAGCGACGGTCGGGAAGCCGCGGGAGTCGAGGATCTGCCGTGCGGCGACGTCGGTGATGACCAGCGGGTGTCCGGCGGGGTGGGTGACGTACTCGCCCGTCCCGTGGATGCTGGTGCGGGTGTGGCTGATGTAGGCGTTCATCAGGTTCCTCCTTCGTGGGCGAGCGTGATCGCCGCCCGGTCGGCTCTTGCGGGGTCGAGGTAGCGTCCGCTCCTCGAGATCGGTGTCCCGGACGGCCCGGTGTCGTACAGGTACGGCTGACCCGTCGGGATGTTCAGATCGCGGACCGCGGCATCGCCGAGGTCCTCGAGAAGGGCGCGCAGCGCGCGCAGGGAGTTGCCGTGCCCGACGATGAGCACCGTCTCGCCCTCCTGGAGGGCGGGCAGGATGCGCTCCTCGAGGAGCGGCTGCAGTCGGTGGACGACGTCGCGCAACGACTCCATCTCCGTCATCGCCTCGGCCGGCTGCCCACGGAACGCCGCGGACCTGTGCAGCTGCACGAAGGCGGCGGCGGACAGAGCAGGCGGGCGGACGTCCATCGACCGGCGCCACTCCAGGAAGGCGTCGGCCCCGTACCGGGCTTCGACGGCGCTTGTGGACAGGCCGGTGAGCGCTCCGTAGTTGCGCTCGTTCAGCCGCCACTGGGCCGCGACGATCCGCGGCCGCCCTGGAAGGGAGCCGGCGATGATCCGGGCCGATTCGGTGGAGCGCTGCAGGGTCGACGTGAGGATCAGATCGGGGTCGATCGATGCGTCCCTCAGTAGCGTCGCGGCCTGTCGCGCTTCGTCACGTCCGAGGTCGGTGAGGGGGACGTCGAGGACGCCGCAGAAGAGACCGTCGGCGTTGCCGGTGCTCTCACCGTGGCGCACGAGGACGAGCGGGGGATGCGCGGGCATGGGTCACCTACCTGGTCTCTGATCGAGAAGGTAGGAACCATCAGCCTCGGCGGCAGTTCGAGCTCACGCTCGGGCGGGATCCATCACCACTGCCGTCAGCCTACGCCCGCACCTCGGTCAGGACCAGGGCAGCGGCTCCGAATCATCGACCAGGGCGAGGGGGATCATGAGGGCCGGCCGGTGCTGACGGTGAGCGAGACGGGCGCCGACGGCACCGGAGAAGACCTCCTGCACGGTGCGACGCAGAGACGGCTCCTTCGTGCCGACAATGATCATGACCGCATCGACACGGTCCGCGAGCGTCGCCAGAGCGTGTGCAACGTCACCGGCCATCTGATGCGTCTGCCACGGGACACGGTCACCGACGATCCGGTCAAGCCGCTCGAGGATCGCAGGATCTGGAGCCAGCGGAGTGTCGCGGATGCACTGCGGGCGACACCGGTGCCTTCCTCCCGGGTCTGGTCCCCGCCAGCTGCCCGCGCGTACGCGCGCGGACGCTGCGGCGTACCCGGATCGGCTGCTACTGACGAAGCGCGCCTCGGGAACGAACGGTGGGATCACGCTCGACCCGACGATCGGGGTGTCGTCGAGGATGGCACGCGGTCGAACCGATCACCACGGAGACCACCGCGCGCGAGACGGTGAGAAGCAGCTCAGTCGCAAGGGGGTCTCGGATCGTCGTTGTCGCGGTTCACTCACTGCATGGATGGTCTGCCCTTCGTTGTTCTCGTCGTCATCTTTCTCGCCGCCGCCGCAGTGGTGTGGATCGCCGGCATCCAGTTATCGAAGGCCACGGATGTTCTGGACGCGCGTCTGCACCTGGGGAGTGCGCTGGGCGGTCTGATCGTTCTCGCCGTCGCGACGAACCTGCCGGAGATCGCGATCACCGTGTCCGCCGCGCTCTCCGGGAACCTGGACGTCGCGGTCGGCAACATCCTCGGCGGCATCGCACTACAGACCGTGGTCCTCGTCGTCCTCGACCTGTTCGGCAAGCGCGGAAGAGGTGCGAAGCCGCTCACCTACCGTGCCGCGTCCCTCACACTCGTGCTCGAGGGGCTCGTGGTCGTCGCGGTGCTCGCCGTCGTCATCGCCGGCAGCCAGCTGCCCTCCGGACTGGAAGTGCTGCGCCTGACCCCGGACGTCGTCCTCATCGCCGGCCTCTGGGTCGTCGGGCTGCTGCTCGTGCAACGCTCCGGCAAGCACCTCCCCTGGCACGAGGACGGGCGGGCCCCCGACGCGACAGCATCCCCCTCGAAGAAGAAGACGCACCCGATGAGCACACGCAAGGCGACCATCGTGTTCACGATCTCCGCCGCGGCGACCCTCCTCGCCGGTGTCGTGCTCGAGCGCGCCGGTGATGCAGCATCCTCGCAGCTCGGTCTCTCAGGGGTGCTGTTCGGAGCCACCGTGCTCGCTCTCGCCACCTCCCTCCCCGAGATCTCGACCGGGCTGCAAGCCATCAAGCAGGGCGACGACGACCTCGCCATCAGCGACATCTTCGGCGGCAACGCCTTCCTCCCCGTCCTGTTCCTCGTCGCCACCGTCCTCTCCGGCACCGCAGTCCTCCCGCAGGCGAACTCGTCCGACATCTACCTCACTTCTCTCGCCGCCCTGCTCACCCTCGTCTACATCGTCGGACTGATCTTCCGACCCACCCGCCGCATCGCCGGCATGGGAATCGACTCGTTGATCGTGCTCGCGCTCTACACCGTCGGCATCGCCGGGCTCTTCGCCATCACCGCGACATGACGTCCGCGCCGCCGTGGGCAGATCGACCAGATCGCTGTAGCTCGAGCAGACACGGCCGCGGGCGTGATCGGCGTAGCGACGAGCCGTGCACCGGTCAGCGCAACTCGTGTGCGATCTCCAGGAACGCCGCCGCGGACGACCCGATGCGATCGGACCAGATGGCGCGGAGGGGTCGCACGAGTGCTGGTCCGCGGAGGGGCACTCGTATCAGTGAGCGCGCGGCGAGATCTGTTTCGACGGTGAGGATGCTCATGACTGCGGGCGCGATGCCGGCGCGGGCGTTCGCTCGGATGATCGCCGTCGTCTCCAGGATCGCGGCGGGAGTCGTGAGTGCGAGCCCGGCGTCGTGGAGCCATGCTTCGAGGGTCGTCCGGGTGCCGGAGCCTTCCTCTCGCGTCAGCAGTGCGGTCCCGGCCAACTCCTCGGCGCCGATACTCGCCGCGCGTGCCCAGGGGTGGTCCGGTGCCACGACGACAGCGAGTTCGTCCTCCGCGACCACGTCAGAGGAGAGCGTGGCCGTGGACGCCGGTGTCTCGACGAATCCGAGCTGCGCGGCACCGGATCGCACGAGCTCTGTGACCGTGGCTGAATTGCCGGCGATCAGCTGCACACTCACCTCGGGTGTGCGCTGTCGGAATTCGAGGAGCCAGCGTGGGAGCAGCAGTTCGGCGATGGTCTGCGACGCCGCGAGAACCAGTGAGCCGGTCGGCTGTCGCAGTGCCGCCGCGCCCGCCTCGAGGCGGCGGGACGCCTCGAGGACCGGGCCGGCCAGCTCGAGCACGAGCCGGCCCGCGTCGGTCATCAGGGACCCGATCGGAGAGCGGCGCACGAGCGGCTGCCCGATGGCGCGCTCCGCTACCCGCAGACGCGCCGAGACGGCCTGCTGGGTGACGCCGAGGGCTTCGGCAGCGCGGGAGAGCGAGCCCGCCTCGGCGATGCGTTCGAGCACCTCCAGCGTGTCGAGATCCAGGATCCGGTCCGTCAATCGCCGCGTCGCCACAAGCACTCATTGTGCCCCGCCAACACGATCGCTGTATCGGCTGGTGACGGCGATGCTCAGGCTGGAGTCATGACAACTTTCTCCCCCGCCCGCGCATCTTCCTCGATCGGGCATCCTCCGCGGTCGAGGCGCTTGTTCCGGGAGCTGGAGCATCCGGGACTGATCGTGTCGAACCTGACGCCGAACTGGTTCGCGTCGATCATGGGCACCGGCATCGTCGCGGTCGCCGCCGCGTCCCTGCCACTCCAGTTCCCCGGACTCCGTACCGGGGCCACCGTCGTCTGGGCGATCGCCGCGATGCTGCTCGTCGCGCTGACGGTCGCGACCGGGCTGCACTGGGTCCGCTACCGCGCTACAGCGATGAGGCACCACCTGAATCCGGTCCTCTCGCACTTCTACGGCGCGCCTCCCATGGCGTTCCTCACCGTCGGCGCGGGAACCCTCCTCCTCGGCAAGGACTGGATCGGCCTGCCGGCCGCTGTCACCATCGACTGGGTGCTCTGGACCGCGGGGACTCTCGGCGGGCTGGTGACGGCGGTCCTGGTGCCCTACCTCGCGTTCACCCGGCATGAGAACAAGCCCGATTCGGCGTTCGGCGGCTGGCTGATGCCGATCGTTCCGCCGATGGTGTCCGCTTCCACCGGCGCAGTGCTGCTGCCGTACGCGCCCGCCGGGCAAGCGCGGGAGACGCTCCTGTGGTCCTGCTACGGCTTCTTCGGCCTCAGCCTGGTCGCGTCGCTGGTGGTGATCACCCTGATCTGGAACCGGCTCGCGCAGCACAAGGTAGGAGCGGCGGGGATGGTGCCGACGCTGTGGATCGTCCTCGGTCCGGTCGGACAGTCGATCACCGCTGTGAATCTGCTCGCCTCGAACGCGCCCACCGTCGTGGACGCCGGCATGGCGCGTGCGCTGCTGGTCGTGGCTCTGGTGTACGGCTTCGCGATGCTCGGCTTCGCGCTGCTCTGGACCGTCATCGCCCTCGCGATCACCCTCCGCACCGCGAAGGAGCACCTGCCGTTCAGTCTGTCGTGGTGGTCGTTCACGTTCCCCGTCGGCACCTGCGTCACCGGACTGAACGGCCTCGCCCTGCACTCCGGTCTCACGGTCGTCGCCGGCCTCGCCGTGCTCTACTACGTCGGCCTGGTCGCCGCGTGGATCATCGTCGCCGCCCGCACGTTCCACGGTTCCGTGATCCGCGGCACCCTGCTCGCACCACCGCGGCCGGCCTGACCGGGATCGAGGAGCATCGTGGATGTCCGAACCCTGAACGCCCTCGCCGAGACCTGGCGGAGTACCGCGGACGCGACCGGACGCTTCGTTCCGGGCTTCGATCCCCGCTCCGGCGGCACCGCCAGTCGCGTCCTGGTGCTGATGCAGTCACCCGGCCCTCGGACGATCGCCGCGGGATCCGCTGCCGTCTGCAGCGAAGACAACCTCGGGCCCACCGCCGCCGCGTTCCGGGCGGCCCGCATCGAGTCCGGACTCTCCCGCGACCACTACGTCCGGTGGAACCTCATCCCGTGGGAGATCCCTGGCCGCGTCCGCCCCGCGGACATCGAGCAGGGCCGGCTCGCGCTCGGTGAGCTGCTGGAGCTGCTGCCCGCGCTCGAAGCCGTCGTCACCTACGGGACCGTGGCGCTCGACGGGGTCATGCGCTATCTGACCCTGCACGATGATCCCCGTGTCGTCCCCGTCCTCGCGGCACCGCACCCCTCACCGGCCAACGGGCGTCACCGCGCCGACCAGCACCTCCGCTCCGTGAACGCGCTCCGCCTCGCGAATCGTCTCGGATCCGGTCGGCGAGTCGCAGACTGACGGCACTGAAGGGAGACGTCCGCGTCTCGGTCGTCACCGGTCGCCGTGACCGATGAGGTGTTGATCTCAGACGGCCCCCGTCCTCGAACCGCTGACGGGAACGGCCTGGTCGTCCACGACGTCGACGGTGTACGCCGCGCCGTGCTCGAGCGTGTGGCCGACGGTGCACTGGCGGTCGACCGCCCGGTGGGTGCGCTCGGACAGTGAGGCGATCCGCTCGGGATCGAGCGCCGACAGGTCGGCGCGGATCACGGCGGCGATCGAGTCGTAGCGGTCCTCGCCCTCGGGCTTGGTCGCGGTGATGTCGGTGGTCGCTTCGAAGTCGGCTCCGAGCCGGCTGGCGAGGATGTGGTCCGAGGAGAGCATGCCGCAGGCGGCGAGGGCGAGGTGCAGCAGCTCGCCGGGCGAGAACACGCCGTCGGCGTCCGACCCGCCGATGCGGACCTCGGCTCCTCGCGCGTTGCGGCCGATGAAGCTTCTCGGGCCCTCGCGGGTGATGTGCAGCGGCGTGGTCTCGGTGCTCATGGTCTGCTCCTGTCCGGTGCCCGCGGCACCGCGGGCAGTGTCGGTGTCTCCTGCGGGTGGGCGGTGTCTCAGGTGTCGGTGCGGACGAGGGGTGAGTTCGTGCCGCGGACCCTGATGTCGACGCCGGTGATCTCCGACCGGGCGACGCCCGTGGACGCCGCCAGGTCGACGGCGCGCCGCCCGGCCGCCGTCCAGGTGGCGACGGTGATCGTGCTGCCGTCTGTGCGGGTGATCACGAGTTCGTACTCCGCGTCGGCGGGCGCATCACCACTGTAGGTGCAGCTCCACTCCAGCCGGGTGCCCCACGGCTTCCCCTCGACCTGGATGTCCGCAGCGAGAGCGGGATCGGCCGCGATCGGGTCCATCGGTTCGAGGGTCGCCTCGCTCGCCACGGGAGCGCCCGCGATGCCCGTGCCGAGAGCGACACCTCCGAAGACGGAGGCGGTGACGGCGGCCGCGACGGCGAGGGACGTCACCAGCCGGCGCCGACGTCGGCGCGTCCGGACACGGTGGGCGATGGCGGGCAGCGTCACCATCGACGGCGGCGCCTCCTCGCCGTCGTCCGATGCGCTGATGGCGAGAGCGTCCTCGACGGAGAGGCGGCCGACGATGCCGGGCAGTCCTGCCAGCTCTGCCACGGCCGCGCGGCAGGCCGCGCAGCCGCTGAGGTGCTGCTCGTACTCGAGTCGCTGATCTGCGGGGAGAGCGCCGAGGACGTAGGACGCGTCCCAGTCGCGGTACTCGTCCTCCGTCGCAGAGCTTCCGTGGTGGTCGTTCATCGGGTGACGCCCCTTTCCTGCAGAGCCAGTCGCAGTCCGCGCAGTCCGTAGTGCAATCGAGATTTCGCTG
Source organism: Rathayibacter sp. AY1C6 (assembly GCF_002931535.1). Lineage (NCBI taxonomy): Bacteria > Bacillati > Actinomycetota > Actinomycetes > Micrococcales > Microbacteriaceae > Rathayibacter > Rathayibacter sp. AY1C6. Next base: position 120,172 of record NZ_PSWC01000006.1, read on the forward strand.
TTCCCTCGGGGATGGAGTGCCGGCGGGCGATCTCGGGGACGGTGTGTCCGAGGAAGTACGCGTCCACCACGATCTGACGATGCTCCACCGACAGCGATGCGAGAGCGTCGGCGACCAGGATGCTGTCCAGGACCGCGTCGGTGCGATCGGGGACGGCGCCGCCGCCGTCCTCGTCCTTCGCCGGCACCTCGCGTCGGCTCCGAGCGGATCGGGCGTCGTCGATGACGAGGTTGCGGGCGACGGTGAACAGCCACGCGCGAGCGGCGTCGGCGTCGCGTTCGAGGACCTGCGGGCGCTGCCAGGCCCGGACCATCGTCTCCTGCACGACGTCCTCCGTCAGCGCCGCGTTCCGAGTGAGGTTCTGCACGAAGCGCCGCAAGGCCGGGCCGTGACTCTCGTACAGCGCCGCCAGGAGCTCATCGACGGGGCGGGGCACAACGCTCACCGCCTCGAAGCGCCACGGTGCGCTCCCTCATCACGGTTGCTGCGATCACTGCCGGTCATCCCTTCCGTCCATGCCTGTCGAGAACCGGCGACCCGGCCCGACGATGCGCTTCGCTGCGCGGGGACGGGTCGCCGTCGCATCAGGACGCCGGGGTGGCGGTGCTCATGGCCGCGGCTTCCTTGTTCATCGTGCCGTCAGGGAGGAGGACGTACCAGGCGTCCTTCACACCCTGCCCGTTGACCTGGCCCGGCGCGGTGTCCTTCGCGAACCGGTAGACCGGCCATCCGTCGACGGTCAGCTGGGTCGTCCCGTCGGTGCGCGTGATCGAGCCGACGTCTCCGGTGATCCCGTCCGCGGCGGTCGTGCTGGACGCCGTCACGGCCGGCCAGGTCGTGGCGCACTCGTCGTAGCAGCTGCTGCTGCCCGAGTTCTGCGTGTCCTTCATGAACGTGTAGACGGTGTAGCCGGCCTCGTCCGTGATGATCTCGCCCAGCGGCGAGGACGCCGTCGTGAGAGCCGCCGTCTCAGCGGAGGCGGTCGCGGTGGCGGAGGCCATCGCGGTGGCGGAGGGGCTGTCGGCCGGCGCTTCCGACGAGGCGGCCGAGCCGGCGGCCGTCGAGCATCCGGCGAGAAGGACGGCGGCGAACGCCGCAGTCGTCACAGTGGTCGCGATTCGCTTGAGCATGATGCCTCCTGTAGTGCGGGGGCCGAGGTGGTCCCACCGAGGACACGACACAGCAGTCGCGGACGTTCAACGACGCGAGAAGATCGCTGGGAGAGCATCCGCGCAGCGGGCGGATTCAGTGAGAGCGACGATCCGTTGCGCGCTCCTTCGCGTGAAGGCCCGAGGCCGCGCGCTGCTCTCCACGGCGGCGTGCGAGCAGTGATCGACCATGTGCGCGACGGCTGCGGCCTGCCCGGCCGCCCGCGCGGCAGCGGTGGCGGCCCGCTCGCCCGCCTGCGTCGCGGCGCGGGCTGCGGCGTGCGCCGTGAAGGCCGCCGTGCGGCACTCGGTCATCGGAGCCTCGCCCCGCCCCCAGGCGAGGAGGACGTCGAGCGCGCGCCGGGGCCGGGGATCGTCCGGGTCCCACTCCTCGAATGCCGGGAGGGCGCGCTCCGCGCACTCCGCCGCCCACCGCGCGAGCGCCCGGTCGACCTCCGGCTCCGGATCCGCCCGGGCCGGCTCCTCCGATCCGCCCACGGGTCTTCCTCCGATTCCGGAGCTCAGCTGGCTCTTCCCAGATGAGGGTGTAGGTCGGCCGGGAGCGTCGGTCCGCAGATAGACGTCGAGGTCTCCCGACGACGGAGGTTCCTACGCCATCCGTCCGAAAGACCTCGACGTGACCGACGCTACCCCGCCGGCCGGCTTCGGCCGCCCTGACCTGACCGCCTTCGCGTCTCATCCCAGTCGACCCTGATCGAGTCTGCTGACCCCCTCGACGAGAACGCAGCGACATCACAGCCACCCAACCCCGACCGTCAGGGAAGCCGGGACACGTCACATGACCTGTGCTGCGGGCGTGTCGAGTGGGTCGTCCAGGGGCGACGCAGGAGCGTCGACGCGACGTGCTGAGAGGTGGTTCCAGTCGAGCGCTAGGACACCGGCTACAGGCATGGCGATAGGTCAGGAACGGCGTCGCTCCCTGCGCAGGAGGGAGCGCAGAGTCTCGGCATTCGCGTAGCCGACCCGTAGCGCGATCTCGGCGGAGGTGAAGTCCGTGGTTGCTGAGAGGTGCCGAGCTCGTTCGATGCGAAGCCGTTGGACGAAGCCGAGCGGAGTGAGGTTGAGCGCCGCACGGACTCGTCGTTCGAGGGTGCGCCGGCTGGTGCCGAGCGACTGCGCGACGAAGGCGACGTTGAACGGTTCGTCCAGGCGGGCGCGCACGAAGCGTTCGAACTCGACGACGATCGGGTCCTCGTGCCGGAGATGTTCGTAGGCGACGAAGGCCGCCTGAGACGGACGCTCGTCGATGATGAGGAGCTTGGCGACATGTTGGGCCAGGTCGGGGCTGATCGATCGCACGAGTGAGAGCGCGAGGTCGATGTGGGCGAACGCGGCGCCGGCGGTGACGAGGTTCCCGTCGACCACGACCATGGTGTCGAGATCGAGGGCGACGGTCGGATAGCGCTTCAGGAACTCCGGCCCCAGGAACCAGCTGGTCGTCGCCCTCCGATGATGCATCCGTCCGGTCTCGGCGACAGCGAACACGCCGGTGCACGCCGCGGCGATCCGGGTGGTCGCCTCGTCGAGGCGCCCGAGCGAGGCGATGACCGAACGAGCATCTCGGCTCTGGAGGACGTCGTTGGTAGCGGCGGCCGTAAGGGTTCCAAGCGCAGGGACGACGACCACGTCGAACTCTCCGGACTCCGACAGCGGGTGGTCCACCGACAGGGTCATCGATGCCGTCGTGGTCACTCGCCGTTTCGGTCCGAGGATGGCGAGTTCGATCGGGTCGATCCGCGGGTCGACATCGCCGCGGGCTCCGTCGGCCACCCGCACGATGTCGATGATCGACGCGATAGCCGAACCGAAGCAGCCGTCGATCGCGATCAGCCCGATACGCATGACGTAAACAATAGCAATACTGCCGTATACGCCACTCCCCACCGGCCCTCGCTCGTCATACGCTGAACTCGTCCCACGAAGAACCCCGACGTCAAGGAGAGTCCCTCATGTCCACACACGCATCACTTCCGTATGCCTTCGTCGCCAAGATCGTCGCGGCCGATGGACAGCACGACGCGGTCGCCGATCTGCTCGCCGGCGCTGTCGCACTCGCCAACGAAGAAGTAGGAACGATTGTCTGGTTCGCGGTCAGGACCCACGCCGACACCTTCTGGATCTTCGATGCATTCCCCGACGAAGCCGCTCGCGACGCCCACGCCAACGGCGCCATCGTCGCAGCCCTGATGGCCAACCAGCACCTCCTCGGCGCAGCACCCGAGATCCTGGCGGCCGACGTCCTCGCGTCCAAGCTCCCGTAGTCCGCCAACGCACGAGACGATCGCGCCCCGCCGAGCCGTCGCCAGGTCGCGACGCAACGCCACGCTGCGTTGCCGAGCGGTGCGAGGCCTATCGGCACACGGACAGGATGCCGGCCGCGAGCGCTCAGCCGGCGAGGGGTCCGTCGCAGAGGAGAGCGACGTCGGTGTCGGGCAGAGCCGTGAGGCCAGCGCATCGCGCGACCACCAGAACGGTTCGCCGGAGCCGCCTGTCGGAATCGAACGGACGACCTCATCACGTCGGCTTTGCGTCTATCGCTTGATGCGCCCACTGGGCGAACGAGCCGCTGACCTGCGCAAACGCCGAGCGTGGAGGACGCCGCCATCCGGTGGTGACCGACGACGACCGACCAGTACCGACCGTTTCACCGGAGCTTGCGGCGGCGTCGAAGCCGAGCAAGCTCCATTCTTTCAGCTCACCGCGCCCTCCTCCTCGCCGGCCCCGTCGTCGGCGAAGACGTTTCAGGGGTCTTCTCAGATGACGGTGTAGGTCGGCCGGGCGCGTCGGTCCGCAGATAGACGTCGAGGTCACCCGACGACGGAGGTTCCTACGCCATCCGTCCGAAAGACCTCGACGTGTCCGACGCTACCCCGCCGGCCGGCTTCGGCCGCCCTGACCTGACCGCCTTCGCTCGACTCGACGGCCTCGGTCTGCACACCGGCGCGGACCTGCTCACCGACAAGCAGAGCGACAGGCTACGCGCGCTGTTCGTTGATGACGCTCACGTCGAGGTCGAGGCGACCTGGGGTGTCTACCAGCGCATGATCGCCGCCTATCGCCACGAGGACCGGCAACGTGGCCGCGAGCTCATGGAGAAGCTGATCACCGACCTCAGCGCCGGCGTCCCCAAGGTGCTCACCGAGCTCACCACCCTGGGCCGGACCCTGAAGAAGCGAGCCGCTGACGTGCTCGCCTACTTCGAACGACCCGGCACCAGCAACGGGCCGACCGAGGCGCTCAACGGAAGGCTCGAACACCTGCGCGGCTCCGCACTCGGGTTCCGCAACCTGACCAACTACATCGCCCGAAGCCTGCTCGAGACCGGCGGCTTCAGACCCCAACTCCTACACCCCCGATTGGGATGAGCCGCTCAGCTCCGGCGCGGCCGCCCCGTGAAGTGCTTCACCCCGTAGACCAGGAGGAGCAGGATGCCGCTCAGCTGCAGGGCGAGCGAGAAGCCGGAGGCGAATTCACCGGCCGGCCACACCAGCCTCAGCACCAGCGCGACGAACATCGCTGTGACCCCGACGACGAACAGGACTCGATTCCGCATCCGTCGAGTCGACCATCCGCACGCGCATCGGGGCCAGCCGGACGGCTCAGCTCAGGCGCTCGGTCAGGTGGACGGTGACGACGTCGCCGAGGTCCTTGCCGATCGTCTTCCGCAGTTTCGCGCTGATCGACAGCATGTGACCGCCGGCGCCGGTCGGCAGCAGGCCCGCGGTCACCGGCTCGCCGTCGACGGTGGCGACCACCTTCACGGACCTCCCTGTGCCGAGCAGCTCGACGGAGCCGGGCACCTCGACGCACGACCAGAGGTCGCCCTTCACGGTGACGCCGATCGGAGCGGTGAAGGCGAGGTCCAGGGGGCCGGCGCTCATGCGCTCTCCTCCGCGGACGCCGCGCTCTCGCCGGAGGAGCCCTGCCCGCTGTACCGGTCGAGGATCTCGTCGTACATCGCGGCGTCGAGCAGACCATCGGACAGGGCCCGGCGGACCTCCTCGAACTCCCCGGGGTCGAGGGTCGTCCAGTCGACGCCGTCGCTCGGCGATCCGGGCCGGTAGCGCCGGCGGCCGAGCTCGTCGACGGCCTGCTCCCGCGTCAGCTCCCCCGCGGCGAAGCGCTGCGCGATCCCGTACGGTATCGCGCTGGAGAAGCCGGAGCGCACGTGCGGCAGCGCGGCGGCGGCCTCGATCCCGTCGGACACCTCGTCGATCGACATGCGGACCCCTCCCGTCCGAGGGTCCACCGACCCTCCCGTCGACCCTACGACGAGACGTCGCATCCCGGTCGGGCCGGGCGACGCGCACTGCCCTCGACAGGCGGCTACCGTTCCTCCATGACCGGACACGCCGCTACGTCCCGGCACGAGTTCCGCGTCGACTCGCGCACGCTCGTCGCCCACGACTTCCCCGGCACTCGAGCCCCCAGCGCTGCAGTCGTCTGGTGCGGAGGGACACCGCACACCGGCGCACTCCTCGCTCCCCACGTCGACGCCGCTGCGGCGCGCGGCATCCGGCTCGTCTCCGTCGCCCGTCCCGGCTTCGGCGGCTCGATGCGCGCTCCCGGACGGAGCATCGCGGATGCGGCCGCCGATGTGCTCCGCGTCGCCGACCTGCTCGGGATGGAGCGCTTCGTGGTGACGGGCTACTCCGGCGGCGGCCCGCACGCGCTGGCCGTCGGGGCTCTCGGAGGTGATCGCGTCCGGGGCGTCGCGACGTTCGGCAGCCCGGCGCCCTTCAGTGACGACGGAGCGTGGTTCGACGGCATGCAGGATCCGGGCGCTCTCCGCAGCGCGCGCAACGGCCGGGCTGCGCGCGAGGAGTGGGAGGAGACGGCCCGCTTCGATTCGGAGCAGTTCACCGGTGACGACTACTCGGCCCTCGACGGCCCGCTGACGGCGCTCGGCGCAGAGGCCGGCCGCGCCTCGGAGCTCGAACAGGGCGGGAGCGTCGACGACGACCTCGCCCTCGTCATGCCCTGGGGCGTCGACCTCTCGCGCCTCACCGCGCCGGTCCTCCTCCACCACGGCGCGGCCGACAGGGTGGTCCCGGTCGCCCACGCGGAGCGGATCCGCCGCCTCCACCCGGCTGCGGAGCTCACGATCCGGCCCGGTCGAGGCCACATCGGCGTCCTGCTCGACTGGCCGGACGTCCTCGACCGCCTCCTCGCGGACGGGTTCCCCGGGGACCGCCCCGGCAGCGGAGGCTGAGCGTCTCATCGCGGCCGGCAGCGGATCCGACGCGCAAGGTGGGCCTGGAAGGGCCACGCTTCGGGAGGGCTCCCTCCGCGAGGATCACGGCATGGCCCCCCACACGGATCCCCGCCGATGACTCTGCAGGACCTCGCCGACGAGCTCGCCCAGGCTCTCGACCGCCCGGTGACGATCGAGGACGCCTCGAGCCGGGTGCTGGCCGCGACGCGCGCGCGCGAGGAGGCGCCTCACGACGGCGTGTTCCCTGTCCAGGATCCGCGGGGCCGGCTCGCGACCCTCCTCCTCCCCCGGGAGCGGCCCGCGCCGCTCACTCCGGCCGAGTACTCGCTCATCGATGCGGCCGTCGGAGCGATCCGCCGCCTCCTCGGCCCCTCGACGCGGGCGGGCGGCAGCTCCCGGCGCGCAGACGTCCTCGCGGCGCTCCTGGCGGCCGACGGCGGCACCCGGCGCGCCTCCTTCGCCGAGGCGGTGGAGCGCCGCTGGCTGCGCCGTGACGCCCAGACCGTGGTCCGCGCGGTGCGGCTGACCGGCTCGACCGGCTCCCTGCAGCGGACGGCGCTGGCGCGGCGGATCGACGCGAGCGCCGCCTCCGGCCTGACGTTCCTCGGCGACCAGGAGGGTGTGCTGTTCTTCGTGAGCGTGGAGGCGCCCGAGGCCGCCGCGGAGGCGGACGACGTCCTGCGGGCGGAGGCGCGCGGCCGCGGCACGGCCGTCGACGCGATCGGCTCGGCGCACTTCGACGTCCGCGACGACGACCTCCTGCCGACCGCCGAGCGGGCCGCTCTCGCGGCGACCATCGTCGGCTCCCTGCCCGACGGCCGTAGCCGGGCCGACATCGCCGAGCTCGGGGCCTGGGTGCTCCTCGCCTCGATCGGGGCGGACAGCTCGCAGCTCGCCATGCTCTCGCCGGCCGCGGCGACGCTGCTCGAGCGGGGCGACGAGGTGCAGCGGCGGACCGTGGAGGCCTACCTCGACGTGCGCGGCAGCGTGCGGGAGGCGTGCGGGCTCCTCCACATCCACCGCACCACGCTCTACTACCGCCTCGACAACCTGCCCGAGGCGGTCCGGGAGGCGCTCGACGACGGCCTCGCCCGCAGCACGCTGCACCTCTGCCTCAAGCTGATGAAGTTCCGCGACGGGCTCGAGCGGCGGCGGGCCTCGTGACCGTGGCCGGGGACCTCCCGCAGGTCCGCCTCTACGGGCGGCGCGAGAGCCGCGACGCGTGGGAGATCCGCGACCTCCTCTCGCGCAGCGTCGTCTCGTTCTCGTGGACGCCGATCGACACGGACGAGCAGTGCCTCGCCGTCGCCGGGCACCCGCTCGCCACCGCGTCGCTCCCCCTCGTGGTGTTCCCGGACGGCAGCCGCGCCTCCGATCCGACGCTCGCCGAGGTCGCGGCCCGGCTCGGCTGGGTCGGCTCGCCGCGGCTCGCGGAGTACGACCTGTCCATCTACGGAGCCGGTCCGGCCGGGCTCTCGGCCGCCGTGTACGCCGCCTCGGAGGGGCTGAAGGTCGTGGTCCTCGAGCGCTCGGCGATCGGCGGGCAGGCCGGCTCCAGCAGCCTGATCGAGAACTACCTCGGCTTCCCGCACGGGATCGCGGGAGCCGATCTGGCCGAGCGCGCGCGGCAGCAGGCCGTCTCGTTCGGCGCCGAGCTGCTGCGGATGCGCGAGGGGATCCGCGGGCGCTTCGCCGACGACCGGATCCACGCGCTGCTCGCCGACGGGACGACCGTCGTCGCCCGCACCAACATCTGCGCCACGGGCATCCAGTGGCGCCGGCTCGGCCTCGAGCGCGAGGACGAGCTGCTCGGCGTCGGCCTCTACTACGGCGCCGGCACGAGCGAGGCGCCGCTCTGCGAGGGCGAGGACATCGTGGTCGTCGGAGGCGGCAACTCGGCCGGGCAGGCCGTGATGAACCTCTCGGCGCACGCGCGGCACGTGACCATGCTGGTCCGCGGCCCGGATCTGGCCGACAGCCTCTCCTCCTACCTCGCGGAGCGCGTCGTCCGGCAGCCGAACGTGACGATCCTGCTCGACTCGCGCGTCACCCGCCTGCACGGCGCCGACGCCCTCGAGTCGATCGAGGTCGAGAACTCGGCGACCGGCGCGCACGGGGCGCTGGCCACCTCCCACCTCTTCGTCTGCATCGGGGGCGAGCCGGACACGACGTGGGCGGCGGAGACCGCGATCGTCCGCGACTCCGGCGGCTACCTCGTGACCGGACCTGACCTCGCCGGCGAGCACGCGGCTCGCGACTGGCCGCTCGAGCGGGCGCCGTTCTACCTCGAGACCAGCGTCCCCGGCTCCTTCGCCGCGGGGGACGTGCGCCGCAGCTCGGTCAAGCGCGTCGCCTCCGCCGTCGGCGAGGGCGCGATGGCCGTCACCTTCGCCCACCGCCACCTGCAGGAGACCTCGTGAGCCGCCGACTGCCGACGGTGCGCCACGGCGTCGGCTTCTGGATCGTCGCCGCGACCTTCCTGCTCGTGATGGCCTACTCGACGGTGCCGACTCCGCTCTACCCGCTCTACCAGCAGCTCGACGGCTTCCCGCCGTTCGTGATCACCGTCGTCTTCGCCGCCTACGCGGTCGGAGTGATCGTGAGCCTGTACCTCGCCGGTCACGTCAGCGACTGGCTCGGCCGCCGCCGAGTGCTGCTGATCGCGGTGCTCGTCTCGGCGGTCTCGGCCGTGCTCTTCTCGCTGACGACGGAGGTGCCGGGGCTGATCGTCGCCCGCTTCGTCAACGGCGTCAGCATCGGGATGCTCACCGCCACGGCGACCGCCCACCTCGGCGAGCTGCGCGCCCGCGCCCGGCCCGACGAGAACACGATGGTCGCCGCGTCGATCTCGGGCGCGGTGAACCTCGGCGGACTCTCGCTGGGCCCGCTGCTCGGAGGGGTCTTCGCCGAGTTCCTGCCCGATCCGCTCCTCCTGCCGCACCAGGTGTTCCTGGTCGCGCTGCTCGTGGCGGGCCTGGCGCTGCTCCTCGTGCCCGAGACGGTCGACGTGCCGGAGACGGCGCCCGCCTACCGGCCGCAGCGGCTCTCGGTGCCGGCGGACGCGCGCCGGGCGTTCCTGCTCGCGGCGTTCGGAGCGTTCTCGGCCTTCTCCGTCCTCGGCCTCTTCACCTCGCTCGCACCGACGTTCCTGGTGCAGACCTTCCAAGTGCGCGACCACCTGCTCGCCGGCGCGACGTCCTTCGCCGTGTTCGCCTCCGCGGCCCTCGGCCAGCTGCTGCTCGTGAAGGTGGGGACGCGCCTGCAGCTCTCGATCGCGGTGGCGGGCTGCGCGGTCGGGCTCGCGGCGGTCGCGGCCGGAGCGATCGCTCCGCAGCTGGGAGTGTTCCTCGCCGGCGCCGTCGTCTCGGGCTTCGGGGTGGGGCTGCTCTTCAAGGGCTCGATCGGCACGGCGGTCGCCCTCGCGGATCCCGCCCGCCGGGGCGAGACCCTGGCGGTGGTGTTCCTGGTCGCGTACACGGGGCTCGCGGTGCCCGCACTGGCAGCGGGAGCGGCGCTGAACCTCGTCGCCGCGACGACCGTGCTGACCGTGTTCGCTGCGCTGGTGCTGGCGGCGACCGCGACGGCCGGCGTGCTGCTGCGCGCCCGCAGCGCGGCGGCCGGGCGATGAGCGGCGGAGCGGGGCGGCGCTGCGGGGTGCGGGCCGGCGGCCGTCCGGGTGCCGGCCGCGTGCACCCCGGACGGCCGCCCGCCGCATCAGAAGTCCTCGCGCCGCTCCTGCTCGGCCTCGGCGGCCGGCTCGAGCGCGGCGAGATCCCCGAGCGCGAGTCGCAGCTGGCGCAGCAGCCACTCCTCGGTCAGCGCATCCGCGTCGAGCGCGTCCAGCCGGCGGAGGCGCTCGGCCGCCGAGCCGGTGAGGTCGGCGGGCGTCCCCGCGCTCATGCTCCGTACCCCGCTCCGCGGAGCAGGCGGCGCAGGTCGACGAGCTGCTGCTCGTCCAGGTCCTTGTGGTGCGGCCGGTGGAGCGTCTCGGTCGTCGAGCCGACCGTCACCGAGAAGGCGCCGTCGTGCTTCTCGTGGACGGTGCCGACGGCCTCGAGCAGCGTCAGCACGTCCGCCCAGAGGACGTTGTGGCTCGGCGAGTCCTCGAGCAGCCGCTCGAGGGTGTCTCGCTGGTTCGAGTGGAGGTGGCGGGTGTCGGTCATGAACGGCCCTTCGGTGTCTGCGCACGCGCCCCGGTGGCGGTGCTCGGCGTCGCGTCCGACGGTAGGCGCGCGGGTGGAGCCGGTGCGCGAGTCGGATGACTCGAAGAGCGGACGCCGCGGGGCGGCCCCGCGAGAGGTGCGGTCCCCGCGAAAGGCGCGGCCGTGAATCCGGAGCCGGGCGACCGCCTCGACGAGGAGGAGCATCCCCGCACGCCCGCGCTGTCCGAGGCCGCCGTCTCCGCCGCGTCGCTCCCGGACCGGCCGGCCGCGTTCCTCAACGCCCTGCTGACCGAGCACTTCGTGCTGGAGTCGGCGCGCGGCATCACCGTGACGGAGTCGAGCAGCCGCGCCTCGCTCTACCTGACGATGCTCTCCAGCTCGCTCGTGGCCTTCGGCTTCCTCGCCCCGACCCGGTACGCGATGGGGTTCCTCGCGGTGATCATCCCGGTCGTCGTGCTGCTGGGGGTGTTCACCTACGAGCGGCTGGTGCAGACCTCGATGGAGGACATCGCCGCGCTGACGGCCATCCAGCGCATCCGTCGCTACTACGGGACCCTGCTGCCGGGCGCGGGCGCCTACTTCGCGGTGCCGCGCGGCCGACACGCGCCGAACGAGCTGCTCGAGATCGGCCGGCGGCAGAGCTGGCGGGGCATCTTCTTCACGATGTCCTCGGCGATCGCGGTGGTCAACTCGATCGTGGCGGGCGCCGGAGTCGCGCTCGCGCTGACGCAGAGCGGCGCGGACGAGGTCCCCGCGATCGCGTGCGGGATGGCGGCCGCGGTCGTTCTCGCGGTGCTGCACGGGGTGTACCAGTTCCACCGCTACCGGCAGATGCGGCTGCGGATCGCCGAGGCGGAGGCGCTGGACGGGGTCGACAGGGGGTGACGGGGCGGGGCCCGGCCGGCGGGGTACGGAGCTGACGGGCGCCGTTCAGACGCGGCGTCGGCCGCCGGCTGGTCAGCTGGCTCCGACCTGCTCCCGCGACTGCTCCCGTGACTGATCAAGAGTTGTCGCACTCGACGCCCAGTGCGACGACTCCTGGACTCTCGTGGCGATCGCTCCTCGGCGGGCCGCCGCGACCATCCAGAAGTCGCCGTAGTCGGTCGCGAGTACGGCGACTCCTGGCTACTCGCCGGCTGTGGACAAGCGTTGGGCGTCGGCGGCTCCGACGGCCGCGACTGCTCGAGAGTTGTCGCAGTCGACGCCCAGTGCGACAACTCCTGGACTCTCGTGGCGATCGCTCCTGGGCGGGCCGCCGCGACCATCCAGAAGTCGCCGTTGTCGGTCGCGAGCACGGCGACTTCTGTCTGCACGCCGCCTGCGGACGTGCGCAGGGAGCCGGCGGCCGGCGACTGTCCAGGAGTTGTCGCAGTCGATGCCGAGTGCGACAACTCCTGGACTCTCGCGAAAGTCCTGCGCTCTCGCGGAGGCGCGGCGCTCAGCCGCGCTCGGCCCGCTCGGCGAGGAGGTACTGCCAGTCGCGCGGCACGCGGTCCTTCGGCCCCGGGGTGGTCTGGCTCGCCGGGTGGCTCTGCGGGTCGGCCAGGGCGGGGCCGTCGGCGTAGTCGTCGGTCCGGTAGTCCCAGAACCAGTCCTCGCCGGGCTCGAAGCTGCGGATGACCGCGTGGCCGGTCGAGTGGTAGTGGGCCGTCGCGTGGCGGTTCAGCGAGTCGTCGCAGCAGCCGATGTGCCCGCAGAGCGCGCAGCGGCGCAGGTGCAGCCACCACGAGCCGGACTGCTCGCACTCGACGCAGCCGGGGCCGCTCGGCGGGACGGAGGGGTCGATCATCTGCTGCGACGTCATGCGCTCAGCATGCGCCTCCCGCGGCGGCAGGCACCAGGTTGGATGACTCGATCCTGCGGCTCCGTCACGCGCTCCGGGCGTCCTCGAGGCTGAGGAGCGCGTCGCGGAGCCCGGCCCGCGAGGTCACCCCGAGCTTGGGGAAGATCCGGTACAGGTGCCCGCTGACGGTGCGGGGCGAGACGAAGAGCTGCTGGGCGATCTGCTTGTTCGAGAGCCCCGCGGCGGCCAGCGAGACCACGCGCCGCTCCTGCTCGCTGAGGTCGGCGGCGACCGGCGCCTCCCCCGCTCCGCCCGCCGCCCGCAGCTCGTGCTGGGCGCGGGCGAACCAGAGCTCGGCCCCCACCGCGGCGAATCCCGCGGCGGCCTGGCGGAACCGGGTGCGCGCCTCCAGCGGGCGCATCCGGCGGCGCAGCCACTCGCCATGGCAGAGCTGGACGCGCGCCCGCTCGAACGGCCACTCCTCGGAGGCCGGGTCGAGGGAGCGCTCGAAGAGGGCGCCCGCGCCGCCGGTCTGATCGAGGACCGCGGTCGCCGCGAGGGCGAGCATCCGCCCGCGGGGAGCGAGGGGCCGCGCGGCGAGGTCCGCCGCGGCCGCCGCCAGCTCGGCGCAGTGCTCGGGCAGGCGGAGGCGCGAGGCGGCCTCGGCTGCGTCGAGGAGCTCCAGCGGATCGCCGCCGGCGCGGGAGGAGGAGCGGGCGTGCGCCTCCTCGAAACGGCCGCCGCCGAGGTCGAGCGAGCACAGGGCGTGATCGGCGGCGCGCGCGACCGACGCCGCTCCGTGCCGCAGCGCCCAGGCCGTCGCGCGCTCGGCGCACTCGAGGGTGCGTGCGCGGTCGCCCTGCACGGCGTGGACCCGGGCTCGAGTCGCGTCGATCAGCGCGCGCACGGCGGGCAGGTCGTCGGCGCGGGCGGCGGCGCGGTCGAGGTCGGCCGAGGCGTCGTCGAGGCGACCGCCGTCGAGTGCGGTGGTGCCGCGGCGGAGGAAGGCGAGGGCGCCGCGTAGGCCGTCCGCCTCCTCCCCGCCGTCGAGGAGCCCGGCGAGGCGGTCGCGGCGCTCGTCCGAGACCTCGAGCAGCGACCAGGCGAGATGCAGCGCGACCGTCTTCCACGGGTCGCCCGTGACCGCGGAGTCCTCGGCGAGCCGCAGGCGGCGCTCCCACTCCTCGTCCGGGACCGGCCGCACGCAGGCCTCCACGAGGCGCAGGACGGGATCGAGGGGGTGCTCCTCGCCGACGGCGAGCGCCTCCTGCCACCACGCGGGATCGCCGCGGAGCATGCAGGCGAGGTGGAGGACGGTCGCCAGCAGGTCGGCGGCGGCGTCGTGAGGGGCGACGCGGTCGGCGGAGAAGCTGCTGGCGTCGTCGCGGGAGGCGTCGGTCGCGGCGGGAGCGACACCGCCGACAGGAGAGGCACCACCGACAGGAGAGACACCACCGACAGACGAGGCACCACCGACTCCCGCGCCCCCGCGCCCCACCCGAGCGCCGAGCCCCCGGAGGGCCGCGCGGCGGACCCCGCCCACGTCCCCCGTGCGGAGCAGCGCATCGGCCAGCCGCGCCGCCTCGACGCCGGTCCCGGGAACCCCGCCGTCCTCCCGCGAGCGCTCGACCACCCGATCGAGGGCCGCCGCGTCGCCGGTGAAGGCTGCGACGGCAGCCGCGCGCGTCTCGAGCTCCTCCCGCAGAGCACCACCGCGCGCACTCGAGCGCGCCTCGGCGAGGAGGAGCAGCGCCTCCTGCGGCCGACCCGCGCGGAGTCGCTCCTCCGCCGCGTCCCTCAGCAGCCGCGCCCGCTCCTCCGGCCCGGCCGCGTCGTCCGCCGCGAGCAGCAGGCGGAGGTGCAGGGCCGACTCCGGGCGCTCGGCGAGCCGCCTCCGTGCCGCCCGCAGCGCTCGGGGCGACGCCGTCGAGAGCACCACCGCGCGGACCACCGGGTCGCGGAACGCACGGCCGCCCGCCGTCAGGATCCCCGCCTGCACCAGGGCGCGGTCCCCGTCTCCGGGGGCCGACCCGATGCTCTCCGGGAACTCGGCGCCCGCCACCGCGGCGACCAGGAGCGCCTCCCGGCACTCCTCCGACAGCGGAGCCAGCAGGTCGAGCACCCGGGTCTCGGCCTGCTCGAGCCGCGGGTAGACCGGGAAGGGCGAGGGAGCGTCCTCGTCGGCCCAGGCCCGCCCGAGGACGTCGAGGAGCAGCGGATTCCCCTCCGCGACCCGCAGCAGGCGCGCCTCGACGGCGAGCGGCCGCCGGCCGCCGTGGGCGCGCAGGAAGCCGCAGGCCGCCTCCGCGTCGAGGGGCTCCGTGCGACGGTGCCGGAGGCCCTCCCAGCCGTCGAGGACGCGACGGTCGCCGGTGGCGAGGAGGCAGGCGGCACCGACCTCGTCGACCAGCCGGGTCACCAGGGCCTGGAGGGTCTCGCGGGCGGCGACGTCGAACCGCTCCCAGTCGTCGACGACGATCAGGAAGCCGGGGTCGCAGGGCGAGGCGGAGGAGTCGCGCACCCGCTGCAGACGGCCGATCAGCGTGGCGAACAGCGCGAGCGAGGACGCGCCGATCACGGCGTCGCCCCGGTCCGGCCGCACCTCCACGACTTCGCAGCCGGCGGCGCGAGCGGTGGCCGCGGCGGAGCGCAGCATGTGCGTCCGGCCCGAGCCGATCCCGCCCTCGACCACCAGGAGCCGCTCCCGCGCGGGCGACGCCGAGCTCAGCATCCGGACCACCACGTCCTCGGGGGCGCTCGGGTGCGCGGGCGGCGAGGAGAGTGCACTGATCGTCATCGCGACTCCTGAGGGACGGGTTCCGAGGACCCCATGCTGACCGCCGGGCGCGGGCGCGCTCTCCTCCCTCTGTCGGAACCCTCCGGAGCGCTCCCTCTGTCGAACCCTCCCTAGCGCCCGTCTCCCGGTCGGCGCCGGGCAGGAGGCGCAGCAGGGCAGTGGGCCCCGCGAGCGCCCGACGGTACTCTGTGTCCCACCGGACGACCGGTACGGCCCCACCCCCGCACGACCGCCGCTCGACCCGGCGGGTGATCCGATGGAGTCGCACGATGAGCTCTCGCAGCCCCCTCGCGGAGTTCCTCCGCGCTCGCCGGGCGGCGCTGCGGCCGGAGCAGGTCGGCGTGCCGACCGCGGGCACCCGGCGGCGGGTGCCGGGCCTGCGCCGCGAGGAGGTCGCCGACCGCGCCCGGATCAGCCGCGACTACTACCTCCGCGTCGAGCAGGGGCACGCGGTCGCCCCGTCCGACCAGGTGCTGAACGCCCTGGCCGAGGCGCTCGCCTTCGACGAGTTCGAGCGCGCCTACCTCTTCCGGCTGGCCCGGCTGCGCCCCGGCCCCCGCGATCCCGACTCCCCTCCGCCGGGCCAGGGCGTGGAGTCGCTGCTCGCCCACTGGCCGAGGACCCCGGCGTACGAGTTCGACCGCAACCTCGACGTCCTCGGCGCGAACGACCTGATGAGCCGTCTCGCCCCCGACAAGGGCGTGCCCGGCGCCAACATGCTGCTCTCCACGTCCCGCGGCTACGCGCGCGCCGTGGCGGACGGCGACCCGCCGGACCAGCTGCAGGCGTGGGGCCAGGTCTTCCGCGAGCTGATCGCCGCGCTGCGGTTCTACAGCGACCCCGACGATCCGCGGCTGCACGAGATCGTCGGCGAGTGCTCGGTCGAGAATCCGCTGTTCCGGTCGATCTGGGCCGAGTACCAGGTCCGCCCCTTCACCCACCGGTGGATCCGCGTCCACGTCGAGCCGTTCGGCTGGCTCGACCTCGAGATGCAGACCCTGGAGGTCGCCGGCGCTCCGGGCCGGTACGTCGTGACCTACCTCGCGGCAGCGGGGACTCCGGCAGCCGCGGCCGTCGACGTCCTCGCCTCGCTGCGGCCCGCTCCGGAGGCGGGCACCGCGCTGGCCGCCCCGGCCGGCGCCTGATCAGCGGCGGTGAGCCGGGCGAGATCCTCGCGACCCGCCGCGTCACCCGCCTCGAACAGGAGCAGGAGGCGCGCGCCGTCCCGGACCAGCCGGTAGTCCATCGGAACGGAGCCGACCGCGGTGTCGAGGAACACGACCGACCCGCGTGCGTCGGCCTCCGCCCCGGCCGCCCACGAGTCCGCGAACCGGGGGCTCCTCGCCGAGAGCTCCCCGACGACCGTCAGGAACTCCCGGTCCCCCCGGTGCCGCTCGAGCGAGTCGCGGAGCATCGCCGCGACCTGGTCGGCGGCGGACCCCCAGCAGGGCAGGTCCTCGACCTCGGACGAGTCCAGGAAGGTGAAGCGGGCGATGCTCACTCCCGGGGCGAAGACGGGCGAGAGCGCCCGCGCGAGCGGAGTCGCGGCCAACACGCGCAGGTGCCGATCCAGCAGCACCGCCGCCCTCCCCGCCCACGGCAGGAGCGCCGCCTCGTGATCCTCCGCCATGTCCCCGTCCCCTCCGCGCGTCCCTCCCTCAGCGCAGCGGAGTGATCCCCTGCGTCCCGAGCGGGAAGGTCGCCAGCACCTCCTCCGGGATGTTCAGGTGCTGCGCGACCAGCGACGGCGGCAGGTGGCTCAGCCACTGGGCGAGCGACACCTCCTCGTAGCGGGAGCTCTTGAAGGTCTCGATGTAGACCAGCGTGTCGTCGCCGGTGTTCTCCACGTAATGGCCGAAGTTGCGGCGCACGACGCCCACGTCTCCGGCGTGGAAGTCGGTCGTGTTGGCGTGCGGGCCGGTGTTGAAGACGGTCATCCGAGCGGATCCGCGGAGGTAGTACTGCCACTCGTCGGCGTTGGGGTGCCAGTGCAGCTCGCGCATCGAGCCGGGCTCGACGGTCGTCAGCGCGGCCGAGACCGTGCGCGAGGCCGGGAAGTTCGTGCTGTCGGCGATCTGGATCCGGCCGCCGCTGTTCTGGTACGCGGGCTCCGAGCGGGAGAGCCGGAAGATCACCGCCTCGTCACCGTCCTGCACCCCGGCCGCCGCCCGGTCGGCCTGGAGGTCGCCGGGCACGTCGCCCGGGAAGATCCAGAGGTCGTGCAGCGGGATGTCGCGGAAGACCTCCTGCGCGACGCCGAAGTTCTTCGCCAGCACGTCCGGCGGCGTGTGCGCGAACCAGTCGGTGAGCAGGAGCGTGTTGCTCTCGGACTGCTCGCCGTCGTCGAACGCGAGCACGAACTCCGCCCCATCCGGGCCGAGGCCCTGCAGGGAGTGCGGCAGGCCGGGCGGGAAGTACCAGAGGTCCCCCTCCTGCACGTCGTCGACGCTGGGCCGGCCGGTGCGGCTGAGCGTGGTGATGCGGCAGTTCCCCTTGGTCATCAGCGCCCACTCGGCGCTCTGGTGCCAGTGCAGCTCGCGGATCCCGCCGGCCTCGAGGTACATGTTCACGCCGGCGATCTCGTTCGAGATCGCGAAATCGGCCTGCGTGAGCTCGCGCGCCCAGCCGCCCCGCTGCACCCGCCGCGGCGAGATGTTGAAGGAGGACCAGAAGAACGGCTGCGTGCTGATGTCCGTCGCGGGCGCGGCGATCTGGTTCGGGAACAGTCCCTCCAGGACGCGGTTCTGCGGGCCGGTCATCGTGTTCGCCGAGGGATCGCCCTCGGTGTTCACGATCCCCTCCTGGGGGAGGTCCGGGTCTCCGAAACCGGGGGTCTCGTGGTGCGGAGCGGTGCTGTCGTCGGGTTCCACGGCGTTCTCCCTGCTGATCGTCCTGCGCGCCTGCGCTGCTCCGATCCCACCGCTCCGGCCCGGGCCGCACCACGGTCATCCGACTCGATCCGCGCCCCGACGACCGGCCCGGGTCAGCCGCCCAGGCCCTCGAGCACGTCCCGCGAGGGCACGAAGTAGACCCCGCCGGTCGTCGCGGTCGAGAAGTCGAGGAGGCGGTCGTGCCGGCCCGCGGGCACGCCGACGAACATCCGCGTCAGCATCGTCTCGATCACCGACAGGTCGGCGGCCAGGCCGAGGAAGTACGTGCCGAACTCGCCCTTGCCGGGCCGGCCGAAGGGCATGTTGTCGCGGAGGATGTCGTGCTCGGTCCCGCCGGCGTCGACCACGGTCGCGAGCCCCTTGTGCGAGAGCTGCGCCGGATCGTCCTCGCGCTCGACGTTGTCGGCCTTGCTCCGGCCGATGACCCGCTCCTGCTGCTCGGTGGTGAGCGCGTGCCAGGCCGTCAGGTCGTGCAGGTACTTCTGCACGACCAGGTAGCTGCCGCCCGCGAACGCCGCGTCCTCCGCGCCGATCAGCGCGACGCGGGGCAGCGCCTCCCCGGTCGGGTTCTCGGTGCCGTCGACGAAGCCCAGCAGGTCGCGGTTGTCGAAGTAGCGGAAGCCGACCACCTCGTCGCGGACGACGACGTCCTCGCCGAGCGCGTCGAGCAGGAGGCGCTCGAATTCGAAGCAGGCGTCGTCCCGCTCCGCCCGGATGTGGAACAGGAGGTCGGTCTGCGTCGAGACGGCCGTGTGCGCCGCGCCGACCACCTCCCGGAACGGGTGCAGCTGCGCGGGGCGCCCCTCCCCGCCGAAGCGGTCCCACGCGTCGCTCCCGATCCCGACCAGGCAGGAGAGGCGCAGGCCCAGGTCGCGGAAGCCGACCGCGCGGAGGATCCCGCCCACGTCGGCGACGACGTCCCGCACGCGGTCCGCGGCATCCTGCCCGCCGACGATGTCGAGCGAGAGGAAGACGGCGGACCGGCTGAGCGGAGCGACGACCGCCTGCGGCTCGATCGGGACGCGGTCCTCGACGGTCACCGGAGCACCGCCGGCCGGGGCGTCGTCGTCCTGGGCGTCGGCAGGGCCGTCGTCGTGGGCGTCGTCGTGGGCATCGCGACCTCCGATCCGCGCGCCGCGGGAGGGCGCGTCCGCCGCGATCCTGTCAGCGTCCGCGGTGCCGGTCACGAGTCATCCGACCCCACTCGGCGAGCGCGACCGGCGGCCCCGGCACCGCCCGGGCGACCAGGTCTGGACGATCGTCGGAACATCTCCCCGCGCTCTTCAGGGAGCGCTCCCACGCCCCTATCGTGGAGCCGCTCCCCACCCTCATCCGGGGAGGCACCACCTTGGACACGACCCGGGCCGGGCTCGGGATCGACACGAGCACGGAGGTTCGAAGATGCCGTTTGTGACCACGGACGACGACGTCGAGATCTACTACAAGGACTGGGGCAGCACCGACGCGCAGCCCATCGTCTTCCACCACGGCTGGCCGCTGTCGTCCGACGACTGGGACGCGCAGATGCTGTTCTTCCACGCGCACGGCTACCGCGTCATCGCGACCGACCGCCGCGGGCACGGACGCTCGACCCAGGTCGGCACCGGACACGACATGGACCATTACGCCAGCGACGTGAACGCGGTCGTCGAGCACCTCGACCTGCGGAACGCGATCCACATCGGCCACTCCACCGGAGGCGGTCAGGTCGCGCGCTACGTCGCGAAGTACGGCGAGCCCCAGGGTCGCGTGGCCAAGGCCGTCCTCGTCTCGTCGGTCCCGCCGCTGATGGTGCAGACCGAGGCGAACCCCGAGGGCACGCCGATCTCGGTGTTCGACGGCTTCCGCGACGCTCTCGCGGCGAACCGCGCCGAGTTCTACCAGGCCGTGGCCTCCGGGCCCTTCTACGGCTTCAACCGCGAGGGCGTCGAGCTCTCGCAGCCCGTGGTCGACAACTGGTGGCGTCAGGGCATGACCGGATCCGCGCTCGCGCACTACGAGGGCATCAAGGCCTTCTCGGAGACGGACCAGACCGAGGACCTGAAGGCGATCACCGTCCCCGTCCTCGTCACCCAGGGCGACGACGACCAGGTCGTCCCCTACAAGGACGCCGCGCTGAAGCAGCACGAGCTGCTGCAGAACTCGACGCTCAAGATCTACGAGGGCTACCCGCACGGCATGCTGACCGTCCACGCCGACGTCATCAACCCCGACCTGCTGGCCTTCATCCAGGAGTAGCGCGGCACGCTCGCAGGCGCGTCCCGGCCGTTCCGGGGCGCGCCTGCGCGTCTGCGCTCGAACGGGGGCCGGGCGCCCCTGCGAGCGGAGTCCCGCCTCAGACGTCGGCGCCCGCGTCCCTCCCGAGCACCGCGGCGAGCTCGCCCCGCCCGCCGATCCCGAGCTTGCGGTACGCCGCGTACAGGTGCGCGCCGACCGTGCGCGGCGAGAGGAACAGGTTCTGCGCGATCGCGCGGTTCGACAGCCCCGTGCTCGCGAGAGCGCAGATGCGCAGCTCCTGCGGGGTCAGCGTGGCAGCGGCCGGCGACGGCGCGTCGGCGATCCTCCCTCCGGCGGCCCGGAGCGCGTCACGGGCCCGATCGGCCCAGGCGTGGATCGGCAGCTCCTCGAGCATCGCCAGCGACTCGCGGAGGAGGGGCCGCGCCTCCGCCGCCCGACCGGCCCGGCGCAGCCCGTCGCCCACGAGCAGCAGCGCCCGCGCCCGCACGTACGGGAGCGGCGGCGGAGTCCGGCGGAGCAGCCCGGCCGCGGCGTCCGGCGCTCCGTCGGCGAGCGCCACGGCGATCTGCGCGTACCGGAGGGCCGCCTCGATCATCGGCTGGTGCCAGCGCTCGAAGAGCGATTCCAGCCTCGCGGCGTGCAGGCGCACGACTCCGACGTCCCCGATCGCGAGAGCCGCGTCGACGAGATCGGGCGTGGTCAGGATCGCGAAGCCGGGGTTCAGGGAGTCGTCGTCCGTGTCGAGGAGGGGCAGGAGCTCCGGCACGGCGTCGCCCGGTCGCGACTCGAGGACCGCCACCGCCGCTCGCGATCCGCGGAGCGTCGCCCGCATCACGCTCGAGCAGAGGACGGCCGCGCCGATCGCGCTGCCCGCGCTGATCGCCTCGGGATCGGGCGCGACGCCCTCCATCGCGTCGAACCAGGCCAGGCAGGCCCGGGACGCGGTCTCGAAGCCGACGTCCCCCAGGTCGCTCCCGAGGACGAGCGCCTCCTCGGCGAAGGAGCGGGCGCGCGAGAAGCGGCCGGCGAGCGACGTGGTCATCGAGGCCGCGAGGAGCGCCTGCGGGAGGATCCGGATGTCGCCGCGCGCGCGCAGCCCGGTGATCGCCTCCTCCAGGAGCTCCCGGGCGACCTCGACCTCGCCCGCCGTGTTCAGCGCGTAGCCGAGCCACCACGCCTCCTCCGGACCGCTCGCCCCGCCGGCCGCCGCGAGCGCCCGGCGGACGACCTCGTCGCCGCGGGCGATCGGCTCGGTGACCGCCGCGAGCAGGACGGCGCGCGGGTCGGAGTCGTCGAGGGCGAGCGCGCGCACCGCCTGGATCATCGGCTCCCCGGGCGACGCCTCGCGGTTGTGGTCCCAGGCGATGGCGGCGAGGTGCAGGAGCGCGGCGGTCGCGGCGTCGACGGCTCCGTGGCTCTGCAGCGCCGTCACTGCGGCGAGCGCGGGCGAGAGGTCTCCCCGCGAGAGGGCCGTGCGCCCGGTCGGCAGCGTCTCGCGCGTCCAGGCGGCGCGGGCGGTGAGCACCGGATCGACGGTCTCGCCCGCCGCGCGGTGCACGAGCAGCGCCGCCTCCGCGGTCCGGCCGGCGAGCCCGGAGTACTCGGCCGCGTCGATCAGGCGCGAGACGCGCAGCGGCCCCGCGGGGGTCAGCTCCGCCGCCCGCTCCATCGCCTGAGCCGCCAGGACGACGTCGCCCGTCGCGAGGCCTGACGCCGCGAGACCGGCGAGCTCCTCGCCGACCGGCCCGTCAGAGCCGGTCGCGAGCTCCGACCGCCACCAGAGCGTCCGGCTCGGGTCGTCGCGGTGCTCCTGGACGAGCGTGCGGAGCACGGCCGCGCGCTCGGAGGGGCGGCTCACGCTCGTCACCGCGGACTGCACGAGAGGGTGCCGGAAGCGGAGTCCGCTCCCCGGCGTCCAGCTGAGCAGCGACGCGGCGACGGCCCGGTCGATCCAGGAGGGGTCGGGGTGGCGGCCGATCGCCAGGTTCGCCAGCCGGCTCGCCTCCTCCGCCGTCGCGACGTCGCCCAGCGCCACGGCCAGCACGGCGAGCCGCGAGGGCTGGTCGAGCTCGGCGAAGCGCTCGGCGAAGGCCGATTCGAGGCGTCCGGTCACCGCGCGGTCCTCCGCCTCGTCGGCGGACGGGTCGCGTCCGGTCAGCTCCACCAGGGCGAGCGGATTCCCGCGGGCGAGGTCGAGCAGAGCGCGCCGGGCGGCGCCGCGAGGAGGATGCGGGAGTGTGTCGAGGAGAGCGGCCGAGTCGGCGGCCGACAGCGGCCCGAGGTGGAGGTGCTCGAGGCCGGAGTCCTCCTCGGGCCGGTCCCTCGTGGTCATCACGACGACGACGCGGTCCTCGCCGATGCGCCGGGCGAGCATCCGCAGCGCCCACGCCGACTCCGGGTCGATCCGGTGCAGGTCCTCCACGACGACCAGCAGGGGCCGATCGGCGGCGGCGTCGCTCAGGAGGGTCAGGGCCGAGAGGCCGGCCAGGAGCGGCGTCGGCTGCACTCCGTCCGCCAGGTGGAAGGCCACGCGGAGCGCGTCCTGCTGCGGCAGGGGCAGGCCGTCGAGGCCCGGGCGGAGCGGGTGCAGGAGGAGCTGCAGCGCCGCGTACTGGTCGCCCGACTCCGCTGCGGAGCCCGCGGTCCGCAGCACCCGCACGTCGCGTGCGCGGGCGTGGGCGACGACCTCCTCGACCAGGGTGGTCTTGCCGACCCCGGCGTCCCCGTCGATGACGAGCGCCGACCCGTGGGCGGCGATGCCGTCGACCATCAGCCGGAGCCGCGCGAGCTCCGATCCCCGACCGACGACGAGCGCGTCCCGCTTCACGCGTCGAGTATCGCACCCTCGCGCAGACACTCCTCGACCCGGTGACGGGCCCGGATGAAATCGATCGCGGCGGCCGCGGCGCTGCCGGGGGCGCCGAAGAAGGAGGTCAGGAAGTGGTCGCCTCCGTGCACCTCCAGGGTCTGCCAGCGGAAGGCGATGAAGCCGAAGGGGTCGACGCGCACCGGGGACGAGCCCTCGCGGAGCGGATACGCCTCCTGGCTCGCCCAGACGCGGCGGAACACCCGCGAGCGGCCGCCGAGCGAGGCGACCAGGACCCGCAGACGCGGGTCCATCGGGTCGGAGTGGAAGCGGAGGGCGGCGGTCATCACGGCGATCGTGCGGTCCCAGTCCTCGTGCCGCTCGGCGTCGGTCTCGAGCGCCGCGGCGTCGACGACGGCCTCGATCATGTTGGTCCCCTGCTCGCAGGCCAGGGGGAGGAACAGGCGGCCGAGCTCGTTCACGGCGACGAGGTCCTGGTAGCGGTCGACCACGTAGGCGGGCGTCGTGGTCCAGGACGAGACCATGCTCGTCAGGCTGCCGACCTGCGCCGGGGTCGGCCCGGCCTGCGCCCAGCCCGGCGAGCGGCGCGGCGCGGCGTGCCCGCCGAGCCGGAAGAGGTAGTCGCGCCCGTCCGCGTCGAGACGGAACGCGCGGGCCAGAGCGTCCAGGACCTGCGCCGAGGGGCGGCGGTCCTTGCCCTGCTCGAGCCGCAGGTAGTAGTCCGGGCTGATCCCCGCGAGCACGGCGACCTCCTGGCGGCGCAGCCCGCTGACGCGGCGCCTGCCGTCGGCGCCCAGGCCGACCTCGTCGGGGCGCAGCCGGTCGCGGTGCCCCCGGAGGTAGGCGCCGAGCCGCGCGGTGTCCGTGTCCACGATCCCGCCCTTCTCTCCCTTCGAGGCTAGGGAGGAGGCGGGCCCGACTCCACGCGACGCCGACCTAGATCCGCGGCGGGAGTACCTAGATCGGCGGGGCGTGCTTCCGGGTGGGGGCGGTGCGCGGCGGGGTGCGGAGGAGCGCACCGGCACTCGGCGCACCCCTCCGCGGTCAGGCGACTCCGCGGTCAGCTCAGCTCCGCCGCGGCGTCGGCGATGACCCGCGCGACCTCCTCCGGGTGCGAGCGCATCACCAGGTGCGGCGCGTCGAGCTCGACGACCGAGCGCACGCCCGCCCGCCGGTAGCCGAACCGCTCGACGTCCGGATTGATCGTCCGGTCCGCGGCGGCGACGACGCCCCAGCTCGGCCGGGTCCGCCAGGCGGCGACGGGAGCGGCCTCGCCGAAGGCCAGAGCGGCGAGCGGGCGCTGGCCGACCGCGAGCACGGCCGCCTCGGCCGGGTCGATCCCGGCCGCGAACACCTCCGGGAACGCCGACACCGCGACCGACACGTCCGTGCCCGGCTCCGCCCCGTCGATCGGGAACGGGGTATAGACGAGGTTCGCCGGGAGGTCGGAGTCGGGGAAGGCGCCCTGCAGCTGCCCGAGGCTCTCCCCCTCCTCGAGCGCGTAGGCCGCGAGGTAGACGAGGCCGACCACGTTCTCGGCGGCGCCCGCCACCGTGATCACGGCGCCGCCGTAGGAGTGGCCCGCCAGCAGGACCGGCCCGTCGAGCTGCTCCACGAAAGAGCGGACGTACTCCGCGTCGCCCAGCAGGCTGCGGTTCGGCACGGCCGGGACGCGCACGGCGTGGCCGGCGTCGAGCAGGATCCGCGTGACCGGGGCGAAGCTCGCGGCGTCGGCGAACGCTCCGTGGACGAGGACGATGGTGGGTGCGGGCATGGGGTGTCCTTCCGGTCGGGCTGCGGTCCGGCAGCCGGCTGCGCAGCCGATCCGGACCCGGGCCGAACCTAGGACGGCGGACGGCGCGCGTCGTGACCCCGCGACTCCCCTGCCGACCGGGCGGCCGCCTGTCGCCCGCCCGAGGACACGCTCCAGCGCTCGTCCCGCCCGCTCACGGCGGGCCCGGCCCGCTGCAGCGTCCGCGTCCTGGTCCCGGCGGGGTCACCCTTCGACGGCTGGACCGCCCGGGATCGCGGCGCGGTCGGCCAGCGGCCTCTCCGGCCGGATCGCCGGCGACAGCGGCGGATCGGCTCGCGGACTCCTGCGGCTCGAGATCCGGGCCGCGGCGCGTCAGCTCGCGAACTCCTCCGGCCAGCCCAGCGCGGCCAGCGACCGGCGCACGCGCTCGATGTCCTCCTCCGAGGGCAGCTCCGAGGTCACTCCGGCGATCGCGGTGCCGACGTCCGCGCGGGAGGCGGGCGCGTCGGCGGCGAGACCGGCGGCCACCTCGGCCACCTCCTCGTCGCTCAGACGGCGGCGGAGGAGCGCCAGCAGCGGCACGAAGTCCTGCTCGGGCAGCCCGGCCGGATAGCCGGCGCGCAGCCAGCGGACGATGCGCGCGACCAGGCCCTCGCGGGTGTCCGGCTCGGCCAGCGACTCCGGGCCCGCCAGCGGCCAGCCCGCGCTCGCGAGCCGCGAGGAGACGCGGGCGACGTCCTCGGGCATCGCCGGTCCGAGCAGCAGCTGCTCGATCCGCTCGCGGACCACGGCCCGTGAGACGACCGTCTCGGCCCGCTCCGACTCCGACAGGAGCCGCGCGACGACCTGCTCGACCTCGTCCGTCGTGAGGCTGCGGCGCAGCAGGCCCAGCAGCGGCAGGTAGTCCTGCTCCGGCACGCCGGACGGGTAGCCCGCGCGCAGCCAGCCGACCACGCGGGCGACGATCCCCTCCCGCGCCGCGATCGGATCGGTCGAGGCCATGCTCAGCCCTTGGGCACGAAGGTCGGGATCACGTGCTCGAAGCTCACCGACTGGCCGAGGCCCGTCGCGATGATGACGCTCAGGCCGATCACGACGGAGCCGACGACGAGGGCGAAGCAGAGCACGCCGATCCCGCGCAGCACCGGGGCGGGCAGACCGCTCCGGACCGCGGGGGCGTCCGACCCGCCCGAGGCGGGAGCACCGGCGGCGACGGCGAAGGAGCGGACGCCGACGGCGAAGAGCACGGGCAGGCCTGCTCCGAGGAGCACGGCGACGAGGGCCACCTGGCCGGCGGCGGAGAGGAAGAGGGAGAGCACGGTGCGGATCCTTTCGCTCAGACGCCGGCGGTCTCGGGCGCGGGGCGTGCCGCCGCGTCCTGCCACTCGTCGTTGACGTTGTGCGCGCCGATGCTGTCGCGGCGCGAGCGGATGTAGATGAGGGAGGCGACGGCGACGAGGATCGCGGCCATCAGGAGGCCGCCGGCCGCGCCTCCGACGAGGTGGCCGATCCACCACATCACGGCGCCGACGAGGGCGGCGGCCGGGAGCGTGATGACCCAGGCGATCACCATGCGCAGCGCCACGCGCCAGCGCACCTGCGCTCCGGGGCGGCCGACTCCGGAGCCGAGGATCGAGCCGGTCGCGACGTGGGTGGTCGAGAGGGCGAAGCCGAGGTGGCTGGAGGCGAGGATGACCGCGGCGGAGGCGCTCTCGGCGGCCATGCCCTGCGGGGTGTCGATCTCGACGAGGCCCTTGCCGACGGTGCGGATGATCCGCCAGCCGCCGATGTAGGTGCCGAGCGAGATGGCCAGCGCGCAGCTGAGCTTGACCCAGAAGGGGACCGACTCGGTGTCGCTCCAGCCGCCGGCCGCGATCAGCGCGAGCGTGATCACTCCCATGGTCTTCTGCGCGTCGTTGGTGCCGTGCGCGAGCGAGACGAGGGAGGCGCTGCCGATCTGGCCGAAGCGGAAGCCGCGGTGGAGGCTCTTCTCGGCGAGGTTGCCGATCACGCGGAAGACGAGCCAGGTGCCGATCGCCGCGACCGCGCCGGCGAGCACGGGCGACATCAGCGCCGGGAGGATCACCTTGCCGACGACGCCGTCGAGCTTCGTGCCGTCGCCGGCCCAGTTCACGCCGTTGAGGCCGAGGCCCGCGAGAGCGGAGCCGATCAGGCCGCCGAAGAGGGCGTGCGACGAGCTCGAGGGAAGGCCGAGCAGCCAGGTCAGCAGGTTCCAGACGATGCCGCCGATGAGGCCGGCCAGCACGATCAGCAGCAGAGCGGATCCGCCGTCCTCGAGCAGCGCCGGATCGGGTGCGCCCGAGGAGTCCTGGATCTTCACGACCGCGTTGGTGACGGTCAGCGCCACCTCGATGCTGAGGAACGCACCGACGAGGTTCAGCGACGCCGAGAGGGCGACGGCGGTGCGGGGCTTCAGGGCACCGGTCGCGATGGACGTGGCCATCGCGTTCGCCGTGTCATGGAAGCCGTTGGTGAAGTCGAAGGCGAGGGCCGTGACGACGACGAGCGCGAGCAGGATGAAGGGATCCACGCAGACATGATGCTCCCGCGGCGGGAGGCGTTTCGGCGTGGTCGCGAGGCTTCACCTGCTGTTCACCTCGCGGGGCACGCCAGCCCGAGTACCCTGTGCGGATTCTCAGGCGGGCGGCGCATCGGCGGGTGCGATTCTCCTGAGCCCGCACCGGCATGCGGCGCTCAGACGGGTGCGCTCAGGAGGCCGAGCGCGGCATCGGCGGGGTGAGGTCCGGGGTGTGCGCGGGGTCGGAGTCGGGGGCCGGCTCCTGCTGGGCGGCGGACCCGGCCGCGGCACCGGCGTCCTCGGCGGACTCCTGATCCTCGGCGGGCTCCTGCGAGCCGGGAAGCGGCGGGGTGAGGTCGAGGGCGCCGACCGCCGGCTCGGCGGCGTGCTTCGGCGTGGTCGGGCGGTTCTCGGCCGCGGCCGCCTTCTTCGCCGCCTTCTCCTGGGTCCGCTTGAGCTTCTCGGTCTGCTCGGCCAGCTTGCGGGCCTTCTTGCGCAGCTTCTTGCTGGAGTCGCGGACCGCCTCGTGCGCCGCGCGCACCGACTTCTCGGCCTTCTTCAGCGCCTTCTTCGCGCGCTTCTGCGCCGCCTTGTCGCGTGCGTCCTTGTCCTTGCCGGTCCCGGCCATGTCCGCTCCTCCGCTCGTCGACCGCTCCGGCCGACTCCCCCACGCTACCGAGCGGCACCCGCCCCGCGAACCCGCTGGCGAGCGCGCCCGGGCCGCGCTAGGCGCGCGGGCGGCGGCCGTTCTGCGCCCGTGCCGTCCCGCCTCCCCTTCCCCCTGGTCGCCGCCTCTCCTCCTTTCTCCTCGGCTCTCGCTTCAGCCCTGCGGTGCCGTTCGCGGCTGGGAGTCGCGGGCGAGTGACCCCGCGACGGGCGCGGGTTCGGCAGGCTGGGGGCATGGTCTTCCAGCACGATCCCGGCGGCTACCAGGGCCGCGCCGGCCTCCGGCGTCCCGTGCGCGGGCCCAGGCGCGACAAGTGGATGTGGTGGCGCCTGGGCTCCGGAGTCGCGGCGACGGTCGCCGGCGTGATCGCCCTGCTCGTCTTCACCGCCGACCGCTGAGCACGCCCGCCGGCGACCCGGCGCACCCCCGCCACCCCGGATCGAGAGCCGATCGATGCGCTCAACCGCTTGACTCCGGAGGTTTCTCTCAGGTCGGATCCGGCGGAACGCGGGTAGTTTGGAGGGTCGCATCGGCTCAGCCGTGCGATCAGCCCCACTGCCCCACCCGGCGCTCGCCTCCCCCCTCGAGCGTCGGCAGACCTGGAACCTCCTCTGCATGCACCGTTCGTCACGCACCTCGACTCCCACCCCCGCAGGAGCCGAGACCGGCAGTCCGTCCGCCCTCCCGACCCGTCGCTCGCTCCGTGAGCAGGAGTCCCGCAGCCGCCGCCCCTCGCGCGGCCCGTCGCGCCCCCGCGTCTCCGCCGTCGCCGCGATGACCCTCGTGGCCGGCATCGCGATCACCTCGACGATGCCCGCGTTCGCCGTGGGCGGCACCGCCGACTCCGAGCTGATCCGCGACACGGCCACCGCCGTCGCCGCGGCCCGCCCGCAGAGCTTCGTGGCGGCCGGAGTCGTGCAGCAGAGCGTCACCCGCGACGCCTTCGCCGCCGAGGCCAAGCCCGAGGTCCTCGTCCCCACCGCGTCCCTCGACGCGATCACCGCCACCTCCGGCGAGTCGACCGCGGCCGCCGCGGGAGCGTCCGGAGCGTGGGTCGTCCCGATCTCCGGCCACATCAGCAGCAGCTACGGCCCCCGCCCCGACGCGCCGGTCGCCGGCGTGAACCTGTTCCACAAGGGCACCGATCTCGCCGGCGCCTGCGGCACTCCCGTCCTCGCGGCCTCCAGCGGCACCGTCGAGGAGGCGTCGTACCAGGGCAGCTACGGCAACTGGATCCTGCTCGACAACGGCGGCGGCATCGAGACCGGCTACGCCCACAACAGCGAGCTGATGGTGTCGGTCGGCGAGACCGTCACCGTCGGCCAGGTCATCGCGCTGCGCGGCTCGACCGGCGCCTCGACCGGCTGCCACCTGCACTTCGAGACGCGGGTCGACGGCGAGGCGGTCGACGCCGTGCCGTTCATGGCCGAGCTCGGCGTCCCGATCGGCTGACGCCCCGGGCGACTCGAGAACCCGGACGTCGCGGTGGCCGCTCTCGACCACCGCGACTTCTCTGTTCTCGTGAGCGCGCAGGCCGGCGTCAGGGCCCGGGGACCGTCCGCGCCCCGGTCGAAACGGCGGCCGACCAGTGCGCGTCGTCCGGCACCGTCGTCACCCTGATCTCGGCGTCCTGCTCGACGGCGATCTGCATGGTGCCCGTGTTGCCGCCTCCCGTGCCGGTGCGGGTCGTGCTCGGGCTGTAGACGCACGACGATCCGCTCGTCATCAGGCCGACGACCTCGATCGTCACCTCGGCGTCCGCGGTGTCGCAGGCGACCGAGACGGTGATGTGCAGCGGATCGCCGCTGAGGTACACGGTCTGCGGATCGACGGGGCCGACCTGGTCGGTCCACCGCACGGCGGCGGTCGCGCCCTCGGGCAGCGTCACGGGCCCGAGCGGAGCCTCGGTGGGCGTCGCGGTCGGAGCGGCGGTCGTCGGAGCAGCGGTGCCGGGAACGGCGGGTGTCGCCTCCTCCGCCTGGTCGGCGCCGCTCGTGCAGCCGCTCAGAGCGAGCGCCGCGAGCAGTGCCGAGGCGCCCAGCACGGTCGCGCGCCGTCCGGCCCGGAGCCCCGTCGCCCGGCGCGGAGCGGTCGTTCTCGTGGTGTCCATGGTGGTTCCCCCTGTCCACTGGCGTCCCTCCGGTCTACCCGAGCCCGCGCGGCCGCGGACGGCACTCTGCGGCGGTTGCCAGGGTCGGGAGCCGTGCTGCGGAGCGATGTGGAGCTCCTCCTTACCGGCGCGGCGGCCCGTCGATCCGCTCGGGTGCCGCGGATGATCGGCACCGGGCGGATCCGACGCCCGCCGCACCCGGCGCACCCCGCCGAGCCGCCCCTCTGCACCCGGAAGGCACCGCCATGATCGCCTCGAACACCTACCCCTTCGCCGGACGCACCGTCCTGGTCACCGGAGCCGGCTCCGGCATCGGCCGCTCCATCGCACGCGCCTTCCTCGAGCAGGGCGCGAGCGTCGCGGTCGCCGGGCGCACCCCCGCCACGCTCGAGGAGACCGTCGCCGGCTTCCCGGCCGGGCGCGTCCTGGTCGTGCCCACCGACGTCTCGGTCCGAGCCGAGGTCGACGCGCTCGTCGAGGGCACCGTCGCGAGGTTCGGCGGGATCGACGTCCTCGTGAACAACGCGGCCGGCCACCTCGGCGGCCCGATCGAGGAGGTCGAGGACGACGCCTGGCGCTCGCTCTTCGCCACGAACGTCGACGCCCTCTTCTACGCGGTGAAGGCGGCGCTCCCGCACCTCAAGGCGAGCCGCGGCAACATCGTCGTCGTCTCCTCCGTGTCGGGCATCCGCGGCGACTGGGGCCAGGCCGCCTACAACGCGACCAAGGGCGCGATCACGACCTTCGTGCAGTCGCTGGCCCTCGACTTCGGCGCGCACGGTGTGCGGGTCAACGCCGTCGCGCCCGCCTTCACGCAGACGCCGCTGACCGAGTCGATGGCCTCGACCCCCGAGGAGCTCGCGCCCTTCATCGACCGCATCGCCCTCGGACGCCCCGGGCAGCCGGACGACATCGCCCCGCCGGTGCTGTTCCTCGCCAGCGCGGACGCGGCGTACATCACCGGCGCGATCCTCGCCGTGGACGGCGGGACGAGCGCCTCGACGGGGCAGCCGCACCTGTAGGCGGGCGTGCGGCGGATCGGGGTCGGGGGGGGGCGGGGGCTCTGCCCAGAACCCGAGTGCTCGCATCGGATCCTGCGGCGCCGCTCGCGAGGGTCCACGGGCTCGACTGCGGGCGCCCACGGCCCGGATCGCTCCATCCCTGATCGCGCACTCAGACTCAACCGACACCTGTGGCGTATCGTGGAGTCAATTGCATGCAGACGCATGGATACGGACTCGCCGACCGCACGGCCTCCGAGCCCATCCCTCTTCGAGCAGGAGTCGTCATGACCACCACCAGCACCCGCTTCACCGACCGCGTCGTCCTCATCACCGGAGGCGGATCCGGCCTGGGCCGCGCCGCCGCCGTCCGCCTCGCCCAGGAGGGCGCGAAGCTCGCCCTCGTCGACATCTCCGAGCAGGGCCTCGCCGCCACGGTCGACGTCCTGCCCGAGGGCACCGAGTCGATCACCGTCCTCGCCGACGTGTCGAAGGAGGCGGACGTCGACGCCTACGTCGCGCGCACCCTCGAGGCCTTCGGCCGCATCGACGGCTTCTTCAACAACGCCGGCATCGAGGGCCGCCAGAACCTCACCGAGGACTTCACGGCCGACGAGTTCGACAAGGTCGTCGCGATCAACCTCCGGGGCGTGTTCCTCGGCCTCGAGAAGGTGCTGAAGGTGATGCGCGAGCAGGGCTCGGGCATGGTCGTCAACACCGCGAGCGTCGGCGGCATCACCGCGATCGGCAATCAGTCCGGCTACGCGGCCGCCAAGCACGGCGTCGTCGGCCTCACCCGCAACTCCGCGATCGAGTACGGCGAGTTCGGCATCCGCATCAACGCGATCGCGCCCGGGGCCATCTGGACCCCGATGGTCGAGAACTCGATGAAGCAGCTCGACCCGCAGAACCCGCGCAAGGCGGCCGAGGAGTTCATCCAGGTCAACCCGACCAAGCGCTACGGCGAGGCCGACGAGATCGCCTCGGTCGTCGCCTTCCTCCTCTCGGACGACGCCTCCTACGTGAACGCGACCGTCCTCCCGATCGACGGCGGTCAGTCCATCAAGTACTGAGGTCCCGCGGAGGGAGCGGAGGGAGCGGAGGGAGCGCCTGCTGCGGCGGCGAGCCCTCCGCTCCCCCCGCTGACGCCGTGTCGTTCGTGGGACGGACTCGGCCGCTCCTCCACAGGTGCCTCCTCCGACGCGCGTTCCCACCCGGCCTCCGTCGCGCAGCACCCGGCTCCGCGGCGGGAGCAGAATGGGGTCGGTCCCGCCAGCGTCCGGACCTCGACCGCTACGGAGACATGCATGAACCCCACCGGGAGCTTCCGCGCCGCCCGCGACACCCTCCTGCAGCACCGCACCGATGCGGTCGCCGCGAACGAGAACTTCCAGTGGCCGGACGTCGGGCCCCGCTTCAACTGGGCGGTGGACTGGTTCGACGCGATCGCCATCGGCAACGAGCGCCCCGCCCTCTGGATCGTGGAGGAGGACGGCTCCGAGGAGACGTACTCCTTCGACCGGATGCGCTGGCGCTCCGACGAGGTCGCCGCCTGGCTCCACTCGGTCGGCGTCGAGCAGGGCGATCACGTGATGCTCATGCTCGGCAACCGCCTCGAGCTGTGGGAGTCGATGCTCGCGATCATGAAGCTCGGCGCGGTCATCCTCCCCACGACGACCCTGCTCTCACCCGCCGATCTGGCCGATCGCCTCGAGCGCGGCGAGGTCGCGCACGTCATCGCGGACGCCTCCGAGACCGCCAAGTTCGACGAGATGGAGGGCGGCTTCGGCCGCATCGCGGTCGGCGGCGCCGTCGAGGGCTGGCTCGACTACGCCGACTCGCTCGAGCCCTTCGGCATCAGCCCGACCGTGGTCGTCCAGAGCTCCGATCCGTGCCTGATCTACTTCACCTCCGGCACCACCTCGAAGCCCAAGATGGTCGTGCACACGCACGAGTCGTACCCCGTGGGGCACCTCAGCACGATGTACTGGCTCGGCGTGCAGCCGGGCGACGTGCACATGGCGATCAGCTCGCCGGGCTGGGGCAAGCACGCGTGGAGCTGCTTCTTCGCGCCGTGGAACGCCGAGGCGACGGTGTTCGTCTACAACTACAGCCGCTTCTCCCCCACCACTCTGCACCAGCAGCTCGACCGGGCCGAGGTCACCACGTTCTGCGCGCCGCCGACCGTGTGGCGGATGCTGATCCAGTCGGCGCTCGGAGCGAAGCCGCGCGCGCTGACCGAGATCCTCTCGGCGGGCGAGCCGCTCAACCCCGAGGTCATCGCGACCGTCGAGCGGGAGTGGGGCCTCACGATCCGTGACGGCTACGGCCAGACCGAGACCACCGCGATCATCGCGAACCCGCCCGGCGCCCCCGTGGTCCCCGGAGCGATGGGCCGCGCGCTGCCCGGCGTCGCGATCGCCCTCGTCGATCCGCTGACCGGCGAGCCCGCCTCCACCGGCGAGATCTGCCTCGACCTGTCCGTCGAACCCGTCAACCTGATGTCCGGCTACCTCGGCGACGAGGACCGCACCGAGCGCGCCCGCGCCGACGGCTACTTCCACACCGGCGACGTGGCGGCCCGCGCGGTCGACGGCACGATCACCTTCGTGGGCCGCACCGACGACATCTTCAAGTCCTCCGACTTCAAGATCTCGCCGTTCGAGGTCGAGAGCGTGCTGCTGCAGCACCCCGCCGTCGCCGAGTCCGCGGTGGTGCCGGCTCCGGACGAGGTGCGCCACAGCGTGGTGAAGGCGTACGTCGCCCTCGCCGAGGGCTGGGAGCCGACCGCCGAGACGGCGAGCGCGATCTTCGCCCATACCCGCGAGCTGCTCTCCTCCTTCGAGCGGGTGCGGCGCCTCGAGTTCCACCCCCTGCCCAAGACGATCTCGGGCAAGATCCGCCGCGTCGAGCTGCGCGAGCGCGAGGAGGAGGCGTTCCGCCGCGGCGAGGAGATCCCCACGGAGTGGCGCGCCGACCGCCTCTAGCCGCGGGGGCCCTCGTTCGCCGGGACACCGCCGAAGCACCGCCGAGACGGCGGCGTCTCGGCGAGGCGGTGGTGTCTCGGCGGGATGCGGTGGGCCGGGACGACGGCCGCCGGTGACCAGCGGAAGCGGGTGCCGTCAGCGCGGAACCAGCGCGGCGTCGGCGGCGTCCGGATCACAGGCAGGCGATCAGCTCGGCGTCAGCGTGGGCGGACGGCGATCAGCTCGCCGTGGTCGCGGACGCCGGGGCGCTGCGGCGGAGGGAGTGGGTCACCTCGAGGCCGGCCTGCTCGGCGAGCACGCGCATCTCGGCGAGCGGGTGAAACCACGCCGGTGCGACGGCGTGCGCGAACGCCTCCGTGCGCGGCCCTTCGAAGAAGCCGATCAGCAGGCTTCCGCCCGGTCGGAGGTGCGCGGCGAGCGCCGCGACCGCGCCGGGCAGCTCCGCCGGCGGCAGGTGGATGAGCGAGTACCACGCGAGAACGCCCCCGAGGCCGTCGACGTCGAGCTCGAGCGCCGAGCCGAGCCGGAACGGGACGTCCGGGAACCGCGCTCGAGCCAGAGCGACGAACTCAGGCACCGGATCGACGCCGATCGCGGCGGCTCCGCGGCGCTGGAGGAACTCCGTCCAGTGCCCGGGCCCGCAGCCCACGTCGGCGACCGTGCCCTCCAGCCCGTCGGCCCACGACCCGATCAGCTCGCGGTCGGCCGCGGGCCCCGCGTCGACCGATCCGAGCAGCGCCGCGTACTCCTCCGCCCGCGCGCCGTACGCGTCCCGCACCTCGTCCATCCGGTGAGCGTAGGCCGTCACCAAACGGGGCGCAGCGGGCACTCGGAGGCGCGTGGCACGTTCCGCGGTGCCGTTGGCGCAGCTCGGCGGCACGGTCCACTGGCGCGTTCTGACGTTCTGGCGCGCCTGCCTCGTGAGCGTTCGCGCCCGGCCTCCCGAGGCGCTCCGCGAGGACGGATCATCGAGGTGCCGCGCGCCCCGTCCCCGCCCCGAAGGAGACCCGATGACCCCTGCCGACGCCGACGAGCAGGGGGAAGACGAGGGCGGCGGCGGGCAG
>NZ_PSWC01000007.1:0-153264 GCF_002931535.1 Rathayibacter sp. AY1C6
ACCCCTCCGCTCTCCCCCCGAGCCGAACGATCGATCCGCGTGCCAGCGGATCGATCTAGGCGATCGCTCCCCGCTCTGCGAAACGTGACCACCCTCTCCGGCCGACCGCGCCGAGCCCGGCGGGGACGGGCTCGAAGGAAGATCAGCCCAAGCTCGCGACCCACTCCGAGCTGCCGTCGACGAAGGACTGCTCCTTCCAGATCGGCACCGACGCCTTGATGTCGTCGACCAGTGCCGCGCAGGCTTCGAAGGCCGCCGCGCGGTGGGCCGAGGCCACGGCGCAGGCGAGGGCGAGGTCGCCGACCACGAGGTCGCCGATCCGGTGCACGGCGGCGATGCGGACGTCGGGCCAGCGCTCGGCGATGCGGCGGGCGGAGGCGAGGAGTGCGGCGGGGGCGTCCGGGTGCGCCTCGTAGGACAGCCGGAGCACCCCGCGGCCCTCGTCGTGGTCGCGGACGACGCCCGCGAAGGTCACCACGGCGCCGTGCGTCGGGGAGTCGACCGCCTGCTCGCACTCGTCGACGGTGATGGCCTCGGCCGCGAGCCGGGCGAGGGCGACCGGCTCAGCGGGCATGGTCGCCGCCTCCGAGCTGATCGAGGAGGTGCCCGATCACCGGGTCGAGCACGTCGATCCCGTCGCGGACGCCGCCGGGGGAGCCGGGGAGGTTCACTACGACGGTGCGGCCGCTGACGCCGGCGAGCCCGCGGCTGAGCACGGCGGTCGGGACGTGGGCGGCGCCCTTGGCGCGCACCGCCTCGGCGAGGCCGGGCAGGGGCCTCTCCAGGAGGGGGGCGGTCTGCTCCGGGGTGACGTCGCTCGGGGCGACGCCCGTCCCGCCGGTGGTCACGACCACGTCGACTCCGCTGCCGATCGCGTCGGCGATCGCCTCGCCCACCGCGTCGCCGTCGGCCACGACGACCACCCGGGACTCCCAGCCGCGGGTGGTGAACCAGGCCTCCAGCGCCGGTCCCGTCCGGTCCTCGTACACGCCGGAGGCGGCACGGGTGGAGGCGACGACCGCCACCGCCCGCCGCGTCACGGGGTTCCTCCGCTCGTCCACGAGCCGCTCCTCCCGCCCGCCTTCGCGAGCACACGGATACCGGTGATCGCGGCACCGCGATCGACCGCCTTGATCATGTCGTAGACCGTGAGGGCGGCCACGCTGACCGCGGTCAGCGCCTCCATCTCGACGCCGGTGCGCCCGGTCGTGCGCACGCGCGCCTCGATCCGGACGCGGCCGTCCTGCGGCTCGAGGTCCACGTCGACGCCGTCCAGCGCCAGCGGGTGGCAGAGCGGGATGAGGGTCGAGGTCGCCTTCGCGCCGAGGATCCCGGCGATCCGCGCCACGCCGAGCGCTTCGCCCTTGGGCAGCTCGCCCTGCTCGAGGAGCCGCACCACCTCGGGCGAGGTCTCGACGTAGCCCTCGGCGACGGCGGTGCGCGCCGTGACCTCCTTCGCGCTCACATCGACCATGTGCACGGCTCCGTCGCCGCGCACATGGGTGAGCCGATCGCTCTCAGTCATCGATCCTCCAGATCTCGACCGTGTCGCCGGTCGCTGCGTGGTCCGTCCCGACGGGGACGTGGATGAGCACGGTGGAGCGGGCGTAGGACGCCAGTAGGTGCGAGCCGGGCCCGCCCACCGGGTGCACGAGGCCCTCGTCGTCGAGGACTCCGCGGCGGATCTGGTGCAGGTGCGCGGGCGAGTCGAGCGCCGTGCCGAGGCGCGCACGGAGCCGCGGCCGCTCGGCGGGCGTCCGTCCCGCGAGCGAGCGCAGCACGGGCCGGAGGAACACCTCGAACGAGACCAGGGCGCTCACCGGGTTCCCGGGAAGCGAGACGACCGGCAGGTGCAGCCCCTCGGCCACGCGCACGAGACCGAGGCCCTGCGGGCCGCCCGGCTGCATCTCGACGTGGCCGAACTCCGAGCCCGCCGGGCCGAGCGCGTCGCGGACGACCTCGTACGCGCCCGCGCTGACACCGCCGACCGTGATCACCAGGTCGGCCGCGCCCGCGTGCTCCTCGAGCAGCGCCAGGAGGTCCTCGGCCCGATCGCTCGTGCAGGCGACGACGACGGGCAGCGCGCCCGCCTCGCGGACGGCCTCGGCCAGCAGGGCGCCGTTCGCGTCGTGGATCTGCGCCTCCTCGAGGACGGCGCCTGCGGGACGGATCTCGTTGCCGGTGGGGACGACGAGCACCCGGAGTCGCGGCAGCACCTCCGCCTCGGTCAGCCCGAGGGAGGCGAGGAGTCCGTAGTGGGCCGCGCGGAGGACCGTGCCGGCCGGGAGGGCGAGCTCGCCGCGGCGGGCGTCGCTGCCCCGGGCTCGGACGAAGGTCGCCGGCACCACCGGGTGCGCGAAGGCGACGCTGCCCGCCGCGGGGAAGCGCGGAGGATCGACGCGCTCGACCGGGACGACGGCGTCGGCCCCCTCCGGCAGCGGCGAGCCGGTCATGATCGGTGTCGCCGTGCCGGGCTCGTGCCGCGGCGCCCGGTCGCCCGCGGGGATCGGCGCCGAGACGGGCAGGGCGACGGGATGCTCCGGCGCCGCCGCGTCGAGGTCGGCCGCCCGCACCGCGAAGCCGTCCATCTGCGAGTTGTCGAAGCGCGGCAGGTCGAGCGGGGAGTCGACGGAGCGGGCGAGGACCCGCCGGTCGTACGCGCCCGGATCGGCGGCGACGGCGGCCGGCTCCAGGCTCAGGGTCTCGCGGGCACCCCGCGTGGCCAGCGGCGCGAGCAGCGCCCGCACCCGGGCGGCGTGCAGGTCGATCGAGGTCATCGTGTCCTCTCGCGAGCGGCGGAGCCCGACCGGCGGCGGGACCGAGTCCATCTTGCCGGGTCGCGCCCGGTTCCGCGGCGTAGTGTGAGCGGATGAGCACAGCACTGGGGATCCCGGGCTTCCGGCCCCGACAGCGCAGCGCGGTCCTCCCGGCCGACCGCCCCGCCACCCCGCTCCTCCTGGACACCTACGGGCGCGTCGCGGACGATCTGCGGATCTCGCTGACGGACAAGTGCAATCTGCGCTGCACCTATTGCATGCCGGCGGAGGGCCTGCCGTTCCAGCCGCCCGCGTCCCTGCTCAGCCGCGAGGAGATCCTCCGCCTCGCGCGCATCGCCGTGGAGCAGTTCGGCGTCCGCCAGATCCGCTTCACCGGCGGCGAGCCGCTCCTGCGCAAGGACCTCGTCGACATCATCCGCGACGTCGCCTCCCTCGACCCGCGCCCCGAGATCTCGCTCACCACGAACGCGATCGGCCTGTCGGGTCGGGCGGCGGCGCTCGCCGACGCCGGCCTGAACCGCGTCAACGTCTCGCTCGACTCGATCTGCGCCGAGACCTTCGCGAAGGTCACCCGTCGCCCGTTCCTCGACCGCGTGCTCGCGGGCATCGACGCGCTCGGTCCCGCCGGCCTGGACCAGACCAAGATCAACGCAGTGCTCCTGCCCGGGATCAACGACCACGAGGCCCCGGAGCTGCTCGCCTGGGCCCTCGCGGGAGGCCACCAGCTCCGCTTCATCGAGCAGATGGCGCTCGACGCCGACCACGGCTGGGACCGCGCGACCATGATCACCGCCGCGGACATCCGGGCGCTGCTCTCGGAGCGCTTCTCGCTCAGCCCGCACGCGGCCCCCCGCGACGGCGCCCCCGCCGAGCTCTTCGACGTCCGCGAGGCCGGGGGGTCCGAGGTGCTCGGCCAGGTGGGGATCATCGCGTCCGTCACCGAGAACTTCTGCGACGACTGCCGCCGCACCCGGCTCACCGCCGAGGGAGGTGTCCGCAGCTGCCTCTTCTCGAACGAGGAGACGGACCTGCTCGGCCCGATGCGCGCGGGCGCGGACGACCACGAGGTCGCCCAGCTCTGGCGCGGGGCGATGTGGGCCAAGCCCGCGGGACACGAGATGAACCGGGCGGGCTTCGTGCAGCCCGAGCGCACGATGAGCGCGATCGGCGGATGAGCATGCGGGTCCGCTACTTCGCGGCGGCCAAGGCCGCCCTCGGCCGTGGTTCCGACGAGCTCGACGAGGTGCCCGACCTGGGCGCTCTCGAGGAGAGACTCGTCGCCTCCGCGCCCTCGGCCGCCGACGTGCTCGCACGGTGCACCTACCTGGTCGACGGCGTGTCGACCGCGAACAGGGCCACGCCGCTGCGTCCCGATGCCGCGGTCGACGTCCTGCCGCCGTTCGCCGGCGGCTGACCCCGAAGAGCCCTCCGTGACGAGCCGTCCTCGACCGGACCGGTGCGTCCGCTCCGCGCGGTCCGCAGCAGGTGCGTCCGCGCTTCTGGAGGACGCTGCATCCCGAGGACGGACTGGTCCTGTCCCGCCGCACAGGGACCCGCGGGACGCCTCCCTCGGACCCGCGTGCGGCGGGGCAGGACCGGATCAGCGGCCGATCCCGTGCGTCACGGGCACAGGACGTTGGTCATCGTGTCGAGCACGTTGCGGTTCTGCACGTCGAGGAATCCGAACGCCGAGGAGACTCCGGTGGCGACCAGCACGCCGCTGACGAAGGCCCGGCCGTCCCGGGTCACGTAGGCGTCCGGCGCGAAGATGGTGGCGTCGGAGGGCACACCGGAGGCGACGCGGATCTGCGGCTGCGTCCTGTCCGCGAACGCGCCGTACCGGACGAGAGCGCCGTTCTGGATCACGTCCACGACGTCACGGTTCTGTCGATCGCGGTAGGCGTCGGCACTGGTCACCCCGGTAGCGACCAGGATGCTGCTGTTGAAGAGGCGCCCGTCCGGCGTCAGGTGGTACGAGGGCGCCAAGGCGGTCGATCCTGCCGGAACGTTCCTGGCGTAGACCAGGTTCTTCGTGGAGGAGATGTAGCGGACTAGCTCCGAGCCTACGATCACGTCGATGACGTCGTTGTTGCTCTGGTCGCGGAAGGAGTCCGCGCTCGTCACTCCGGTGGTCACGAGGGCTCCGCCGGCGCGCCGCAGCTCGCCGTTCGGTGTGACGTAGAAGGCGGGCGCATGGACCGTCGATCCGGCCGGCACGCCGCTCCCGATGGCCTTCGGCGCGGCCTCTCCGGTGACGAAGCGGTAGAAGACGCCGTCGACGACGAAGTCGGCGACGTCGCGGTTCTGCTCGTCGCGGAAGCCCTGGACGCTGGTGACGCCGCGCGCGATCCGCCCCCCGCCGTGATAGAGCTCGCCCGACTCCGTCAGGTAGTACCGGGGTCCGACGGTCTTGGCTCCCGAGGGCACGTTGCCGTTCGACTCCGTCGTCGTCCGTCCGCCGTCGGTGACGTACCGGACGGCGGTCCCCGTGGTCGCGGTGGTGCTCGCGGTCGCCGTCGCGCCCGCGGCGCCGGAGACGGCGGAGAGGGTGATGCCGTTCTGCGCCACGTTCCCGGCCGTGACCGGGATGCTCACGCGTCCGTCCGCGCCGGTCGTCGCCCTGACGGTCTGCGCGCCGCCGCTGGTCAGGCCGGCGGGGAGAGTGATGGCGACCGTGTCGCCGGCAGCGGGAGCGCCGTTGGTCGTGGCGAGGACGGAGACCGTTCTCGTGGTGCAGGCGGGGAAGGAGTACGCCGGGGCGTCGAAGGCGAGGGTGAGGCCGGTGGACGCGGCGGCCGCGGGGGTCGCGACCGCCGCGGCGACGACGGGGACGGACCAGGCCGCACCCGACATGATCGTCCGCCGGGCGAGCCCCCCGCGGGTCGAGTCGATCCGCGGTGGGAGGGAGCGCGAGTGCGCTGCCGTCGGGTCCAGGGCGTTGGTGTCCGTCATGGTGTTCCTTTTCTTTCTTTCGTGCGAGGGGTGGTGGACGCGCCGATCCTGCCGAACGTCCGGCCTCCGGTCGACGCGGAACGGGCCGCGACGAGGTTCCATGCCCGACCGTGGACGTTCCGTCGCGCCGCCGGACCGGGGGAGCCGCTCAGGCCGCCTCCTCGCCGGGAGCCCGTCCGGCGCGGGGGGCGCGGCGGCCCACGTCAGCTCGCGTCGTCGATCCGGCGGAGGGTCCGCTGCATGTGGATCCGCGAGCTGAAGCCGGCCGACCGCGCCACGCGGTCCAGGTCCGTCGCCGCCCGCGGGCCGAGCTCGTCGAGGAGGCGCTGCGCCTCGAAGGCCCGCGCGCGCTCGATCCGCTGACGAGGGGTGGTGCCGGCGGCCGAGAACGCCCGGTGCAGGTGGCTGACCGACACGCCGAGGCTCTCCGCAAGCGTCTCCACCGTGAAGGAGCGGTCGCGGTAGTGCCGCTCGATCAGGCGCGTGCCGTTCGCATACACGGCGGCGGGGGACCGGTCCTCCCGGTCGGAGGAGGGCAGCAGCGCCGAGAAGGCCGAGGCCAGGAGGTGCTCGCTCGCGATCTCGAAGTGCTCGAAGGCCGCGTCCGAGGGCTCGACGCCGAAACTGAGGACGGTGTTCGCCGCACCGGTGAGTGCGCGCCAGTAGGCCTCGGGGAGGGCGAGGACCCGGTCCGTGAGCGAGGCGAACTCGCTCGCGCGGAGCACCGAGGGGCGCAGCTGCCACTCGAAGCGCGCCCACGGACTGAGCGCCGCCGCGTACTGCACCGTCGAGGCGCGGGTCACGAGAGCGCTGCCGGCCGGGAGCCGGTGGTCGCGGCCCCGGGCGGAGAGGCGGCCGGTCCCGTCGAGGCTGAAGAGCACGCGGAGCCTTCCGGGATGGGGGAGGACCTCGAACTCCCCGGTCTGCAGCCAGGCGCGGCTGAGGCTGAGGCGCGGCGAGACGATCGCGTCGCAGACGGCACCTCGCGGCAGGGGGCGCCGCGGAATCCAGCCGAGCCGACGCAGCCGCCTCTCGGCGGGACTCCAGACCCCGGGCATCACGCCTCCGCGCCGGGGTCGGGCGGGTCGGGAGGATCGAGCAGCGCCGCCTGCCGCGCGGAGTGCGGTGAAGGCGTCGGCATGGGTGCTCTCCTCGGAACGGTGGCCGCGAGCACGCCACCGCCGATCAGCTTCGGACACTGCTCCGCCCTGATCCGCGGAGAAGGACGGATCCTCTCCGCTGCGAGCACCGAACATCCCGGGTCGCCGATCGGCAGGGCGCTGGGTGCGCCTCACCCCTCCCGTTCCACGGCGCACGCGGCCGCGGGGCGGGTCACCGCTCCCGCCACGACGCCATCCCGCCGTCGAGCGAGTCGGACGCCACGCCCGCCGCCGCCGCGCGCTCCGCCGCGAGACGCGACCGGACCCCGGAGGCGCAGTGCAGCACGAGCGGACCGGCCGGCAGAGCGGCGGGGTCGAAGCGCGACATCGGCATCCGCACGGCACCGGGCACCGCGACGGACCGGTCCTCGTCGTCCTCGCGGAGGTCGACGACGGTCGGGGGCATCGGCCCGGCCAGCCGCTCCCGCAGCTCGGCCGCCGTGATCGAGCCCGCCGCGGCCCGCCGCTCCGGGACCGGCGGCACCCGCCGCTCGAGAGGGAGCTCGGCCCAGGAGGAGTCGAGAGCGTCGTGCACGAGGACGCGACCGAACAGCGGCTCGCCCGCCCCGGTCACGAGCTTGACGACCTCGGCCGCCATGGCCGAGCCGATCAGCGCGCAGAGCGCGCCCAGCACGCCCACCGTCGAGCAGCTGTCGCCCGCGTCCTCGGCCTCGGGGTGCAGCGCGCGCAGGGTCACCCCTCCGCCCGGGGCGCCGGCCCAGAAGGTCGAGAGCTGCCCGTCGAAGCCGAGTGCCGATCCCCACACGTGCGGGATCCCGGCGCGCGTCGTCGCGTCCGAGGCGAGGTAGCGCGCGCCGAAGGTGTCGAAGCCGTCGACCACGACGTCCCAGCCCGCCACCAGGGCGTCGACGTTGGCCGAGGTCAGCGACACCGGGAAGGCCCGGGCGTCGATGCCGGGGGAGAGCCGCCGCGCGGTCGCCGCCGCCGACTCCGCCTTCGACCGGCCCACCGAGGAGTCGTCGTGCGCCGTCTGCCGCGCCAGGTTCGAGAGCTCGACGACATCGCCGTCCACGATGCCGAGCCGCCCGATCCCGGCCGCGGCGAGCGCCGTGATCACCGGCGAGCCGATGCCGCCCGCGCCGAGGATCAGCACGCGCGCGTTCCGGAGGCGCCGCTGTCCGAGCTCCCCGAGGGGCGCCAGGCGGATCTGCCGGGCGAACCGCTCGCGCTCGGCGGCGGTCAGCGGCGGTCCGGGCTCGACGAGCGGGGTCATGAGAGCTCCTTCCTCCACTGGCCCTCGTGGGCGACGGGGGTGAAGCCGACGGCCTCGTTCACGGCGAGCATCGGTCGGTTCTCCTCGGCGTTCCAGGTGTAGACGGCCCGGCAGTCCGGGGCGGTCCCCACCGCATCGCCGATCGCGGTCAGGGCGAGGAAGTCGCTCCAGCCGTCGGCGCCCACGGCCTCGGGGATCGCGAGCTCGCGGATCCGGAGCGCCGGGTCGGAGGTGCGGTTCACCACCCCAGTGTGCACGTCCCGGCGCCCGCGGCGGCCTCCTGCGCCTGTTCCGGTGCGGGATCGCGGCGGTCCGTCGGCCGGTCGGGGCTCCGCCTCCCGGCCCGGCCGCGGCCGTCGGCTACCGTGGAGGCGTTGTGGACGGGAGCGAGGCGGCCGGGTGTACCTGAAGAGCCTGACCCTCAAGGGGTTCAAGTCCTTCGCTCAGCCGACCACGTTCGCCTTCGAGCCGGGG
Organism: Rathayibacter sp. AY1C6; assembly: GCF_002931535.1. NCBI lineage: Bacteria > Bacillati > Actinomycetota > Actinomycetes > Micrococcales > Microbacteriaceae > Rathayibacter > Rathayibacter sp. AY1C6. Next base: position 8,598 of record NZ_PSWC01000007.1, read on the forward strand.
GTCACCTGCGTCGTCGGCCCCAACGGCTCGGGCAAGAGCAACGTCGTCGACGCGCTCGCCTGGGTGATGGGGGAGCAGGGGGCGAAGACGCTCCGCGGCGGCAAGATGGAGGACGTCATCTTCGCGGGCACCTCCACCCGCGGACCCCTCGGCCGCGCCGAGGTCGCGCTCACCATCGACAACTCGGACGGCGCCCTGCCGATCGAGTACACCGAGGTGACGATCACCCGGACCCTCTTCCGCAACGGCGGCAGCGAGTACGCGATCAACGGACGCGGCTGCCGGCTGCTCGACGTGCAGGAGCTGCTGAGCGACTCCGGTCTCGGGCGCGAGATGCACGTCATCGTGGGGCAGGGACAGCTCGACGCCGTGCTGCACGCGACCCCCGAGGAGCGGCGCGGGTTCATCGAGGAGGCCGCCGGGATCCTCAAGCACCGCCGCCGCAAGGAGAAGACGCTCCGCAAGCTCGAGGCGATGCAGGCCAACCTGACCCGCCTCTCCGACCTCGCGGGCGAGATCCGGCGCCAGCTCAAGCCCCTCGGGCGCCAGGCCGAGGTCGCGCGGCAGGCGCAGACGATCGCCGCCGTGGTGCGCGACGCCCGGGCGCGCCTGCTCGCCGACGACGTGGTCGCGCTCCGGACCGCTCTGGACGGCTTCGCCCGCACCGAGAGCGAGCGGCACAGCGAGCGGGTGGTCCTGCAGCAGCGGCTCGAGCAGGCGACGCTCCGGCGAGCGCGGATCGAGGCGGAGGCGGTCGGCGACGCGGTCGACGACGCCCGGCGCACCTCGTTCGAGCTGGAGTCGGTGCAGGAGCGGCTGCGCAACCTCTCGGCCCTCGCCGGGCAGCGGCTCGCGATGCTCGAGCTCGAGTCCGAGCAGCCGCAGATCCAGCCGCGCGTGACGCCGGCGCAGGTGGAGGAGGCGCGGGTCGAGCTGGAGCGCCTGCGGCAGGCCGTCCTCGACGCGGAGACGGCGTGGGTCCAGGCGCAGCGCACGACCGTCGCCGCCCGCTCCGCCCTCGACGCGGTCGACGAGGAGATCGCCGCGCAGGCGGCCCTCGTCTCGCGCTACGACCTCGAACTCTCCACCCTCTCGGGGCAGGCCGACACCGCCGCCTCCCGTCTCGCGTCCGTCCGGGGCGAGGTCCTGCGCGCGCAGAACACCCTCGACGCGGCCGACCGGCGGAAGGAGGCGGCGCGGCGGGCGCTCGACGCTCTGGAGGCCGAGCTGGACGACGCGGGCCGCGGCCCCGACGGCGGCCTCGACGAGGGCTACGAGCTCGCCCAGTCCGCGGTCTCGGCCGCCGAGGGCGGGATCGAGCGGCTGCGCGAGGAGCTGCACGCCCTGGAGCGCGAGCGCGAGGCGCTGGCCGCCCGCACGGGTGCCCTGTCGCTGGCCCTCGACGTCTCGGACGGCTCGGCCGAGCTGATCGCCGCCCGGATCGAGGGGGTGCGCGGCCGGGTCGCCGAGCGGATCCAGGTGCGGCCGGGCTCCGAGGCCGCGATCGCCGCCGCCCTCGGCGCGGTCGCCGACGCCGTGCTGGTCGAGTCGACCGCCCGGGCCGACGCGGCTCTGGACGCCGCGCTGGAGCGCGACCTCGGACGCGTCGAGCTGCTGGTCGCCGACGCCGCCCGGCCGCACGTCGCTCTCACCGTTCCCGAGGGGGCGGAACGCGCGGGCGACCTCGTCACGGCGCCGGCCGGGGTCCTCTCGCTCCTCGAGCGTTTCCTCGTGGTCGAGGACCTCGCCGCGGCGCGGCGCCTGAGGGAGCGCATCGACCCGGGCACCGTCCTGGTCACCCGCGACGGCGCGACCGTCTCCGACGCCGTGCAGAGCGCCGGCTCCGGCGGGCAGCGCAGCCGGATCGAGCTCGTCTCCGAGCGCGACTCGGCCGCCGCCCGGCTGGAGGAGGTCGAGGGCGGGATCGACCGGCTCCGCTTCGAGCTCGCCGAGCAGACCGGTGCGCTCCGCGGCGCGAAGGAGCAGGCCGCGAGCGCGCTCTCGGCCCTCCGCGAGCACGACGCCGCCCGTGCCGCCCACACCGAGCGGCTCGGCGGCGTGCGCGCCCAGCTCGAGGCGGCCACCGCCGAGCACGGCCGGGGCTCGAGGGCGCTGGCCGTCGCCTCGGACCGGGTCGGCGACGCCGAGCGCGCGGCCCAGGAGGCGAGGTCGGCGCTCGACGCCGCGCGCGCCCGGCCTCGGCCGGTGCTCGACGCGAGCGCCCGCGACGGTCTGCAGCGCGACGTCGACACCGCACGCGAGCGCGAGATCGAGGCGCGGCTCGGCGTCGAGACCGACAAGGAGCGGGTGCGGGCGGAGCAGTCCCGCGGGGAGGCGCTGGCCCGCCAGCTGGCCGCCGACCGCGCCGCCGCCGACGAGGCCGCGCGCCGCGCCGTGATCCGCCGTCGCCAGCGCGACGCCGCGGCCGAGGTGACCGCCGCGCTCCCCGCCGTCCTCGCCTCCGTCGACCGCTCCGTCCAGCAGGCCCGGGCCGAGCTCGTCGCGGCCGAGGCGGCGCGCTCGCAGCAGAACGCCGAGCTGCAGGGGCTCCGCCGCGAGGAGGGGAGCGTGCGCGACCGGCTCCAGTCCGTCACCGAGAGCGTCCACGGCCTCGAGCTGCAGATCTACGAGAAGAGGCTGCAGCTCACCGGTCTGCTCGAGCGCGCCGCGTCCGAGCTCGGGCTCGCCGAGGACGTGCTGGTGGAGGAGTACGGTCCCGGAGTCGGCGTCCCCGACGAGACGGACGAGGAGCAGGAGCCGCGGCCCTACGTCCGCGAGGAGCAGCGCCGCCGCCTCGAGAAGGCCGAGAAGCAGCTCGGGCAGCTGGGCCGCGTCAATCCGCTCGCGCTGGAGGAGTTCGCCGCGCTGGAGCAGCGGCACGCGTTCCTGACCGAGCAGCTGGCCGACCTCACCGGGACCCGGCGCGACCTGCTCACCATCATCGAGGAGCTCGACGAGACGATGCAGACCGTGTTCGCCTCCGCGTTCGACGACACGCAGGCGGCGTTCGCGGACGTGTTCCCCGTCCTCTTCCCCGGCGGCACCGGCAGCATCCGGCTGACCGACCCGGAGAACCTGCTCACCACCGGCATCGAGGTCGCGGTGCGGCCGGCCGGCAAGAAGATCGAGCGGCTGTCGCTCCTCTCCGGAGGGGAGCGCTCGCTCGCGGCCGTGGCGTTCATGGTCGCCATCTTCAAGTCGCGGCCGAGCCCCTTCTACATCATGGACGAGGTGGAGGCCGCCCTCGACGACGCGAATCTCGGCCGACTGCTCAGCATCTTCGAGGACCTGCGCACCTCGAGCCAGCTGATCGTCATCACCCACCAGAAGCGGACCATGGAGATCGCGGACGCCCTCTACGGCGTGTCGATGCGGCAGGACGGCGTCTCGGCCGTCGTCGGCCAGCGCGTCGCCGCGCCCCCGGCCTGAACCCGCCTCCCCGACCGCTCGGAGGCGCGCCCGCCGGTAGCCTGGACCCATGGCAGAACGCACCTCCTGGTCGCTCGGCCGCGCACTGCGCGGCCTGTTCGAGAAGCGCACGATCGACGACCAGACCTGGGACGACCTCGAGACGGCGCTGATCACCGCCGACTTCGGCCCCGACATCACCGAGGAGATCGTCGACGACCTCCGCGCCAAGGTGGCCCGATACTCCACCACCGACCCGCGCGACCTCCAGCGGATGCTCCGCGAGTCCCTCGAGGAGCGCCTGTCGAAGTACGACACCACCCTCAAGCTCAGCGAGCGCCCCGCCGTGATCCTCGTGGTCGGCGTGAACGGCGTCGGCAAGACCACGACCATCGGCAAGTTCGCCAAGTTCCTCCGCAACTACGGCCGGAGCGTCGTGGTCGGCGCGGCCGACACCTTCCGCGCCGCGGCGGTCGACCAGCTCGCCACCTGGGCGCAGCGCGCCGACGCCCAGATCGTCCGCCCGCAGCAGGAGCGCCAGGATCCGGCGTCCGTCGCCTTCCAGACCGTGCAGTTCGCGAAGGACACCGGCGTCGAGATGGTCATCATCGACACGGCCGGCCGCCTGCACACCAAGGGCGGGCTGATGGACGAGCTCACGAAGATCAAGCGCGTCATCGAGAAGCAGGCCCCGATCTCCGAGATCCTGCTCGTGCTCGACGCGACGACCGGTCAGAACGGGCTGAGCCAGGCCGAGGCGTTCATCGAGCACGCGGGCGTCACCGGCCTGGTCATCACCAAGCTCGACGGCTCAGCGAAGGGCGGCTTCGTCCTCGCGGTCCAGGAGCGCACCGGCATCCCGATCAAGCTCGTCGGCCAGGGCGAGGGCATCGGCGACCTCACCGGCTTCACCCCCCACGTCTTCGCCCAGCAGCTCGTCAGCTGAGCGGCCCCGCCCGGGACGACGCGCCGGCGCCGTCCCGGTGGCGGGCTACACGGCCTGCGAGAAGCCCAGTGCCGCGTCGGCGAGGTGGCGCAGGTGCTCCGGGACCGGCAGCCCCTTCGACTCCATCGAGCGCGCCCAGAGCCGGCCGGCCCGGTAGGAGGAGCGGACCAGGGGCCCCGCGAGGACGCCGAGGAAGCCGATGTCCTCGGCCTCTTCCTTGATCGCCACGAACTCCTCCGGGTGCACCCAGCGGTCCACCGGCAGATGCCGCGGCGTCGGGCGGAGGTACTGCGTGATGGTCACGATGTCGGTGCCGGCGTCGTAGAGGTCCTGCAGCGCCTGCGAGATCTCCTCCCGCTCCTCGCCCATGCCGAGGATGAGGTTCGACTTCGTGATCAGCCCCGCCTCCCGGCCCTGGGTGAGCACGTCGAGCGAGCGCTCGTAGCGGAAGGCCGGCCGGATGCGCTTGAAGATCCGCGGCACTGTCTCGACGTTGTGGGCGAACACCTCCGGCTCCGCGTCGAACACCCGCTGCAGGTGCTCGGCGCGGCCGGTGAAGTCCGGGACCAGGATCTCGACCCCCGTGCCCGGAGCCTGGGCGTGGATCTGGCGGATGGTCTCGGCGTAGAGCCAGGAGCCCTCGTCGGGCAGGTCGTCGCGGGCGACTCCGGTGACGGTCGCGTAGCGGAGGTTCATCCGCGCCACGGACTCGCCGACGCGCCGGGGCTCGTCCGCGTCGTAGTCCGCGGGCTTCCCGGTGTCGATCTGGCAGAAGTCGCAGCGGCGGGTGCACTGGGCGCCCCCGATGAGGAAGGTCGCCTCTCGGTCCTCCCAGCACTCGAAGATGTTGGGGCAGCCCGCCTCCTGGCAGACGGTGTGCAGCTCCTCGCTCTTCACCAGCGACTGCAGCTGCCGGTACTCCGGGCCCATCGAGGCCTTCGTTCGGATCCACTCGGGCTTGCGCTCGATCGGCGTCTCGGCGTTGCGGATCTCCAGCCGCAGCAGCTTGCGGCCGCCGGCCTCGGCGCTCACGCGGCGACCTCCTCGATGCGGGCGGAGAAGGCGGGGGCCGCCTCCGAGAAGCGCGCCGCCACCCGCGCCCGCACCGCCTCCATGGGCGGAGCTTCGCCGCGCTCGCGCTCGAGCGTGGTCACTCCGGCGTCGGCGATGCCGCAGGCGACGATGCGGGCGTAGGGCTCGAGGCTGTTCGAGACGTTGAGGGCGAATCCGTGCATCGTCACGCCCGAGGCGACGCGGATGCCGATCGCGGCGATCTTGTCGGCGCCGCCGTCCCTCGGGATCCACACTCCCGAGCGCCCGTCGACGCGCCGCCCTTGCACGCCCAGGTCGTCGAGAGCGGCGATCAGCACGCCCTCCAGCGAGCGGACGTAGGCGACCACGTCGACGGGCTCGCCGAGCCGCACGATCGGGTAGCCGACGAGCTGCCCCGGGCCGTGCCAGGTGATCCGCCCTCCGCGGTCGACGTCGACCACGGGCGAGCCGTCGACCGGGCGCTCGTGCGCCTCGGTGCGCTTGCCTGCGGTGTAGACGGAGGAGTGCTCGCAGAGCACGAGGGTGTCCGGCCTCGAGCCCGCCACCACCTCGGCGTGCAGGCGGCGCTGCAGCTCCCAGCCGTCGGCGTAGTCCAGGGGTTCCGCGGAGTCGCCCGCCACCAGTGTCTCGATCACCGGGCCACCCTAGCCCTGTTCTTGGACCCGGACCAGTTAATCCGCTCCGCGGTGATCGCGCCGATCGCGAGCCGATCGGCGGCCCCGCCCGCCGACCCTCCGGGCCTCAGGTAGAATTCCGGGCATCATGGCTACTTTCGGCACCCTCTCCGATCGACTCGTCGAGACCTTCAAGAACCTCCGGACGAAGGGCAAGCTCTCCGCGTCGGACGTCGACGGCACCGTCCGCGAGATCCGGCGGGCCCTCCTCGACGCCGACGTCGCGCTGGAGGTCGTGAAGGAGTTCACCGGCAAGGTGCGCGAGCGCGCCCTCGGCGACGAGGTCAACAAGGCGCTCAACCCGGCCCAGCAGGTCGTCCAGATCGTCAACGAGGAGCTCGTCGCGATCCTCGGCGGGCAGTCGCGCCGGCTCGAGTTCGCCAAGCGCCCGCCGACCGTCATCATGCTCGCCGGCCTCCAGGGCGCGGGCAAGACGACCCTCGCGGGCAAGCTCGGCAAGTACCTGGGCAAGGACGGCCACACCCCGCTGCTCGTCGCGGCCGACCTCCAGCGCCCCAACGCCGTGCAGCAGCTGCAGGTCGTCGGCGAGCAGGCCGGAGTCGCGGTCTACGCGCCGGAGCCGGGCAACGGCGTCGGCAACCCGGTCAAGGTCGCTCAGAACGCGATCCGCTTCGCGACCGACAAGCAGTACGACACGGTCATCATCGACACGGCCGGACGCCTCGGCGTCGACGCCGACATGATGAAGCAGGCCGCCGACATCCGCCGCGTCACGAACCCCGACGAGGTCCTGTTCGTCATCGACGCGATGATCGGCCAGGACGCGGTCGCGACCGCCAAGGCCTTCCAGGAGGGAGTCGACTTCACCGGCGTCGTCCTCTCCAAGCTCGACGGCGACGCCCGCGGAGGCGCGGCGCTCTCGGTCGCCTCGCTCACCGGCCGCCCGATCCTCTTCGCCTCCACGGGCGAGTCGCTCGACGACTTCGAGCAGTTCCACCCCGACCGCATGGCGAGCCGCATCCTCGACCTCGGCGACGTGCTGACCCTCATCGAGCAGGCCCAGTCCGCGTTCGACGAGGACGAGGCGCGCAAGATCGCCGAGAAGATCATGGGGGACACGTTCACCCTCGACGACTTCCTCGGCCAGATGCAGCAGCTGCGCAACATGGGCTCGATCAAGAAGATGATCGGCATGCTGCCCGGCGCGAAGGGCATGCGCGAGCAGCTCGACCAGTTCGACGAGCGCGAGATCGTGCGCACCGAGGCGATCATCCAGTCGATGACGAAGGCGGAGCGGGTCAACCCGAAGCTGCTCAACGGCTCACGGCGCCTGCGCATCGCCCGCGGCTCCGGCATGACGGTCACGGACGTCAACCAGCTCGTCCAGCGCTTCGAGCAGGCCGCCAAGATGATGAAGACGGTCGCCAAGGGCGGCATGCCCTCGGTCCCCGGGATGGGCCCCGTGCCCGGCGCCGGCTACCAGGGCCGCCCGAAGCCGCAGAAGAAGAAGAGCAGCAAGTCCGGCAACCCCGCCAAGCGCGCGGCCGAGAACGCGGCGATCACCTCCGGGCCCCGCCCGGGCGACGCGGGCGGCTCCGGCTTCGGCCTGGGCGGCGGCGCCGGCAAGGGCGCCCAGCCCACGCCGGAGGAGCTCGAGCAGCTGCAGAAGCTCCTCGGGCGATGAGGCGGGTCGCGGCCGGACGCGCGGGCGGGATCCTCGTCCTCGCGGCCGTGCTCGGGCTCACCGGCTGCGCCGAGGGCTCCGGGGTCGACGCGATGACGGCGCCCTCCCCGGAGGACCTGGTCGGCCGCTGGGTGACGGGCGTCTCCTACGACGCGCCCGACGTGCCGTTCCTCCTGATCGCGGAGGACGGGACCTGGACGGGCTCCGACGGCTGCAACGGCGCGCAGGGCGAGTGGTCGATCGACCAGGCGGGCGCGCTCACCGTCTCGGCCGGGCCGAGCACGCTGATCGCCTGCGACGGCGTCGCGCTGCCGATGATCTTCTCGGAGGCGGCGATGGCCTCGCTCGACGGCGGACGGCTCCGCCTGTTCGACGACGAGGGGGCCACCGTCGTCAAGCTCGCCCGCTCCACGAGCGACGAGGCGCCCTCGGCGTCGCCGGACCCGGCGGGGGAGTAGCGCGCCGTCCCTCCGGGGGCCGCAGCGGGGATCCCCGTGAGGCGCACCGCTCGCTAGCGTGAGGGCATGACAACCGCACACGCGCGCCCCGTCCGCATCGGCGTCCAGATCGCACCGCAGCACGTCCCCTACGAGGTCATCCGCGACACGCTCGCCGAGCTCGAGGACCTCGGCGTCGACATCGCCTTCAACTGGGACCACTTCTTCCCGCTCTCGGGAGAGCCGAACGGCCTGCACTTCGAGGGCTGGAGCATGCTCGCGGCCTGGGCCGAGCAGACCAGCCGCATCGAGTTCGGCCCGCTGGTCACCTGCAACAGCTACCGGAACCCCGACCTCCTCGCCGACATGGCGCGCACGGTCGACCACATCAGCGCCAAGGGCGCCGAGGGCCGTCTGATTTTCGGCATCGGCTCGGGCTGGTTCGAGCGCGACTACGAGGAGTACGGCTACGAGTTCGGCACTCCCGGCTCCCGCCTCGACGAGCTCTCCGAGGCGATGCCGCGCATCCGCAGCCGGTGGTCGATGCTCAACCCGGCGCCCACCCGCGACATCCCGGTGATGATCGGCGGCGGCGGCGAGAAGAAGACGCTGCGGATCGTCGCCGAGCACGCCGACATCTGGCACAGCTTCTCGGACGTCCCGACGCTCGAGCGCAAGCTCGGCGTGCTCTCGGAGTGGTGCGGCCGCGTCGACCGCGACCCGGCCGCGATCGAGATCTCGACCGGCGCGAGCGTGCGCGGCGGTGTCGGCGACGCCTCCTTCGATGTGCTCGACCAGCAGTACGACCTGGGCGCCCGCCTGTTCACGCTCGGCATCACCGGTCCGGACATCGACCTCGCGCCCGTGCGCGACCTGCTCGGCTGGCGCGACGGCCGGAACAGCACCGCCCGCTGACCCGGCGGGGCGCCGTCACGGCGGCGCCCCGTGTCGGAGTCAGGCCGCCGGCGCGTCCGTCGCCTTCTGGCCGGTCGGTACCGCCCGGGCGAGGCCGGACTTCTCGGCCGCCACCTCGAACGCGTCGGCCAGGGCGCGCTGGCCCTCGACGGTGGGATGCACGCCGTCCTCGCCGAGCAGCCCGTCCTCGCGGAGGGGGTCCGGGTACTCCAGCGCCCCGCCGCCGGCGGCCGTCACGGCCTCGACCAGCGCCGCGTCGTACTCGTCGAGATCGGAGGGGCGCGGGTCGGGGCCCCAGACCGAGTCGAGCGCGATGAGCCGGGCCGAGGGCGAGGCGGACACGATCGCGTCCACCGCCGGCCCGATCGCGGCGTCCACGTCCTCCGGATCCCAGCCCAGGTCGTTGCTGCTGGCGATCAGCACGATCGCGTCGGGCCGGGTGTCGGCGATCTCCTCCGCGCGGTCGCCGATCGCGACGCCGCAGTCGCCCGGCTCGATGAAGCCGCCGCCGTCGCAGCCCAGGTTCGTGACCTCCCAGCCGAGGTCGTCGCCGACGAGAGCGGGCCAGGCCTGCTCCGGGTCGACCGTCAGACCGCGCACGATGCTGTCGCCGACGATCGTCACCCGGGAGCCGGCGGGAAGAGAGCCGCCGATCGAGAGCGGCAGCGGATCGGCGGTGACGGTCGGGAGGGGAGTGGCGGTGCCGGCGGGGGACGCGGTCGCCGGGCCGGTCGTCGTCGAGGACGAGCAGCCGGCGAGGCCGAGGGCCAGGGCGCCGATCGCGGCTGCGGCGAGGAGGACGGGACGCGTCATGAGCGGGGATCCCGGAGCCCGTCGCGCAGCTCGCCCGCGAGCGCCCGGACCACCGCCTTGAGGTCGCCGTCGTTCGCCGCGGCCGTCCGCAACTGGCGCTGGTAGCTCGCTCCCGCGACCAGGATCAGCTCGACGTCGCCGAGCTCCTTCACGCAGTCGAGACGCTCGGCGACCGGTGCGAGGGTGACGAGCAGGGCGCGGATGTCGTCGGTGACCAGCCGCTCCGCTCCAGCGGCGTCGAGGATGATCTCGGCGTCGAGCCCGTAGCGGGCCGCGCGCCACTTGTTCTCGCGCACGTACCAGGGCTGCATCGTCGGAAGGTCCTCGCCCGCGTCCAGCCGCGACGAGAGGTGCTCGACGAGGCACTGGATCAGCGCGGCGACCGCTCCGATCTCCTCCGCGGAGGAGAGGCCGTCGCACGCGCGCATCTCGAGAGTGCCCCACTGCGGCGAGGGGCGGATGTCCCAGCGGACCTCCGTGTGATCGTCGATGACGCCGGTGCGCATCATGTCGTCGACGTACTCCTCGTAGTTCGCCCAGGCACCGAACTGCGGAGGCAGGCCCGCCGTCGGCAGCTGCTGGAACATCAGCGCGCGGTTCGAGGCGTAGCCCGTGTCGACTCCGCCCCAGAACGGGCTCGACGCCGAGAGCGCCTGCAGGTGCGGGTAGTAGTCGAGCAGGGAGTTGAGGATCGGCAGCACCTTGTCGCGGTGCTCGATGCCGACGTGCACGTGGATGCCCCAGATCATCATGTTCCGGCCCCACCACTGGGTCCGGTCGATGAGGCGGTGGTACCGCTCCTTGTCCGTGATGGCCTGATCGAACCACTGCGCGAACGGGTGCGTGCCCGAGCACACGAGGTCGAGTCCCATGGGGTCGGTGATCTCGCGCACCTGCCGCAGCTGGTCCTGCAGGTCGGCGACCGCGTCGCGGACGGAGGTGTGCACGCCGGAGACCAGCTCGACCGTGTTGCGCAGGAGCTCGCCGGTGATGTGCGGGTGCGGGGCGCCGTCGTCGCTGCGGAGCGCCTCCAGCACCACATCGGCGACGTTGGCGAGATCGCCCGTCTGCCGGTCGACGATCGCGACCTCCCACTCGATCCCGAGCGTGGAGCGGTCTGATGCGGCGAAGCTGATCTCCATGGCGTGGTCCTCATCGGATCCGGGCGTCCGCCGATCGGGACGCGCCTCGCCATCCTGCCACCTGCGGCCGGGGCGGACGCCGAGCCCCGGCGGAGGCCTTCCCGGTCCCGCGAGGCCCGCTCCCGCGAGGGTGCCGCTGGTCGGCGGCGTGCCGGGCCCGCACCGGGGCGGTTTTTCTGGCAGAATGATCCGTCGGGTCCGAGGCGGTCGACCCTCTACTCACCGCCGACGAAACCCCCTCGAGCTTCCGCCGGGTGTGCCCCCACGCTCACGGCTCAGTTCATCCATCATCGACCGGACACCGGTCAACGACCACACAGGAGAATTGTGGCTGTCAAGATTCGTCTGAAGCGCCTCGGCAAGATCCGGGCGCCCTACTACCGCATCGTCGTCGCCGACTCGCGCACCAAGCGCGACGGCCGCGTGATCGAGGAGATCGGCAAGTACCACCCGACCGAGCAGCCCTCGTTCATCCAGGTCGACTCGGAGCGCGCGCAGTACTGGCTCGGAGTCGGCGCGCAGCCGACCGAGCAGGTCGCCGCGATCCTCAAGCTGACCGGCGACTGGGGCCGCTTCAAGGGCGACGCCGACGCCGTCAGCACCGTCCAGGTGAAGGAGCCCAAGGCTCCGTTCGTCGTCGACGCGAAGAAGAAGCCCGTCCTCAAGCCGAAGTCCGAGGCTCCGGCCAAGGCCGCCCCGGTCGAGGACACCGCCGACGAGACCTCCACCGAGGCGTAGTCAGTGCTCGCTCCCGCCGTCGAACACCTCGTCAAGGGGATCGTCGAGAACCCCGATGAGGTCAGTGTCGTGGCCACGAGCTCCCCGCGCGGAGAGGTCCTCGAGGTGCGCGTGCACCCCGAGGACCTCGGCCGCGTGATCGGACGCTCCGGTCGCACAGCCAAGGCCGTCCGCACTCTCGTCGCCGCGCTCGCCGACGGGCGCCGCGTGCGCGTCGACGTCGTCGACACCGACAAGTAGAGGTGTCGGTCACCGGACCGGGCACGACGCAGCTCCGCGTCGCCCGACTCACCAAGGCCCACGGGCTCAAGGGCGCCATCAAGCTCGAGCTCTACACGGACGAGCCCGACAAGCGCTTCACCCCCGGATCCACGTTCACGCTGCAGGTCCCGCGCACCTCCGAGTGGCACGGCAAGAAGCTCGAGCTCGTCGAGCTGCGCTGGTACAACAGCCACCCCGTCGCGTTCTTCCGAGGCGTCGACGACCGCAACGCCGCTGAGACCCTCCTGAAGGCGATCCTCTGGATCGATGAGGAGGTGCAGACCCAGCCGGGCGAGGACGACTCCTGGTACGACTACCAGCTGGTCGGCATGAAGGTCGTCCGCGACGGCGTCGAGGTCGGCACCGTCCGCCGCGTCGACCACTTCCCCGCGCAGGACCTGCTCATCGTCGGCACCCCATCCGGCGAGGTGATGGTGCCGTTCGTGAACGCGATCGTCCCCTCCGTCGACGCCGCGGCCGGGATCGTCACGGTCACGCCTCCGATCGGCCTGTTCGAGGAGGCTCCCGAGGAGGAGCCCGCCGCGGTCGACCTCAGCGGTGTCGACCTGGCGGACCCGGCGCTGAGCGCGCCTGCGGACGCCGACGAGCCGGACGCGTCCGCTGACGCGGACGCCGCTCTCGAGGAGCCCGCCGACGACGAGCCCTCGGCCGCCTCCGACGCCGCCTCCGAGGAGGAGCCCCGGTCGTGAGGATCGACATCGTCACGATCTTCCCGGAGTTCTTCGGCGTGCTCGACATCAGCCTGCTCGGCCGTGCTCGGCAGAGCGGGCTGATCGAGCTCGGCGTGCACGACCTGCGCGACTTCACCCACGACCGCCACCGCACCGTCGACGACACGCCCTACGGCGGCGGCGCCGGCATGGTGATGCGGCCGGAGCCGTGGGGCGAGGCGCTCGACACGATCCTCGACGGCGCGGACGACCCCGTCGTGATCTTCCCGTCGCCCGCGGGCGAGCTGTTCACCCAGGCGACCGCCCGCGAGCTCGCGGAGGAGTCCACCCTCGTCTTCGGCTGCGGCCGCTACGAGGGCATCGACCAGCGCGTCGTGGACCACACCGCCGAGCGCGCGCGGGTCCGGCTGATCAGCCTCGGCGACTACGTCCTCAACGGAGGAGAGGTCGCCGTGATGGCGATGATCGAGGCCGTCGGACGCCTGGTCCCGGGCGTGGTCGGCAATCCGGCGAGCCTGGTCGAGGAGAGCCACTCCGACGGGCTGCTCGAGTACCCGAGCTACACCAAGCCGGCCTCCTGGCGCGGCCTCGACGTCCCTCCGGTGCTCCTCAGCGGCAACCACGGGGCGATCGCCGCCTGGCGCCACGAGCAGAGCGTCGAGCGCACGCGGCGCGTCCGCCCCGAACTGCTCCCCTAGCCCCGAGCCGCACGGTCACCGGGCCGCGAGGGCCAGGTGCCGGTCGCGGAGGGCGAGGAAGAGGGGGAACGCGAACGCGAGGGCGACCAGCGGCGCGAGCAGCACCAGGATCCACACGCGGCGCATCCCGATCCGGCGGCCCTCCACCACCATGAAGGCGACGGCCGCGATCGCGACGACCAGCAGGTCGGTCGAGAACGACGACACCCACGGCCCGCCTGCGGCGAGGCTGGCGAGCAGGTCCGCGCCCTCCTGCATAGCCCTCACGTTCCAGGTCCAGGTCCCGATCAGCCCGGCGAGGGCGAGGACGAGGTAGACGATCCCGAGCGGCGTCCAGCCGCGGTGCAGCCGGCTCATGCGCGGGCCTCCGTTCGTGCGAGGGTGAGGATCGTCCCTCCGGCGAGGGTGACCACGGCCACAGTAGCGACGGCGAGTGTCAGCGCGTCCGGTGCGGTCAGCGCCTGACCGCGCAGCGCCTGCCAGCAGGTGAGGGCGACCGCGGCCGCCCAGCCCGCCGAGGCCAGTGCGACGAGCCGCAGCCGGGTGGATCCGGGGCGCAGGACGGGGATCCGGGCTGCCAGCCGTCCGAGCAGCAGCGCGAGCAGCGGGAGCCCCTGCAGAGCGTGCATCCCGACGAAGTGCGGGATGCGCAGATCGCCCCCCGTGGTGCTCCAGCCCAGGAGGGGGAGGCCGGGTCCGCCGTCCGCGACTCCGACGGCGTGCGCACCGACGACGCCCTGGTAGTCGCTGATCTGGCCGGGCGCGGGCCCCGTCATCAGGAACGCGAGGGCCATCCCGACGAGCCCGATCACGAGTCCGGCGCGGACGGCGAGCGTCAGCGCAGGGTCGCCGAGCGGCACCCGCGCCAGGAGGGCGGCGAGGACCAGCGTCGCCAGCCAGACCACCACGATCGAGACGGCCATCGAGGCCCAGAGCGCGGCGTGCAGGGGAGTGGAGACGTCGAAGTGGCTGCGCTCGCCGACCAGGGCGGCGCCTCCGATCACGACCATCTCGACCGCCAGACCGACCGCCGCGACCGTGCCCAGCGCTCGGGCGAGGCGGCGCCGGCGGGGCACGAGCCCGATCAGCCAGGCGAGCGTCACGGCGTACAGCGCGATCGAGAGGCAGAACTTCAGCGGCTTGCCCCAGAGCGGCTGCCCGCCGAGCTCGCGGGGATCGACGACCAGCGCGATCGCGCAGAGGAGGGCGCCGACCGCCATCGCGGCAGCGAGCACCAGGAGCGGCCGGTGCGGAGCAGCGGAGGCTGTGGGCGCGGGCGTCTCGGTCGCGGCGCTCATCGGGGCACCTCCGTCGAGCCGAAGCGGCTCTGCGTCTCGCGCGCCTGGGCGACGCGCCGGAGCGACTGCAGCACCACGTCTCCGAGCGCGGTGCCGACGGCGGCGACGGCAGCCTGCTCGCTCACGCTCTCGCGGGCCTGCAGTTCGTCGAGGTCGGCGGAGGCGACGAGGGCGGCGGCGCGGGCGTAGGTCTCGAGCCAGCCGGCGCTCATCGGTCCGGTGGAGAGCTCGAGCGCGTCGAGCGCCCGTGCCGCCGTCGCGACGGCAGGGTGGCCGCAGTGGTCGGAGCCCGCGGCCTCGGCGATCCGCCGCGTCGACGCCTCGGTGGCGGACGCGGTCGAGTCGGCGCTCACGGAGACCACGTCCTGCGCCACCTCGAACGCTGCTGTCGGACCGACGCCCGCGTCGAGCGCGGCCGTGATCCGCTTCGCGCCGGCGATACCGACGCCGCCGCTCTCGATGAGCGCCCGGAGCAGCGTCAGGCGGGCGACATGGGCGTCCCCGTACTCCGCCCGCTGAGGGCCGGCGGCGTCGCCCGGCGGCAGCAGCCCCTCCCGGATGTAGTACTTGATCGTGGGCAGGCTGACGCCGCTGCTGCGGCTGAGCTCCGAGATTCGCACGTGGACAGTATCGCTATCGGATAGCAGTACTGTCCACCGCTTGGTCAATCCCGCGCGGAGAGGACGATGTTCCCCGTCTCGGTGATGGCGATCGTGTGCTCCATGTGGGCGCCGCGCGAGCCGTCACGGCTGCGGAGGGTCCAGCCGTCCTTGTCCGTGTAGATCTCGTCGGTCGTCTGCAGGAACCACGGCTCGATCGCGACGACGAGGCCCGAGCGGAGCGGGTAGCCGCGGCCGGCGCGTCCGTCGTTGGGGATGTGCGGATCGCCGTGCATCGTGCGGCCGACGCCGTGGCCGCCGAAGTCGGTGTTGATGGACAGGCCCTCGGCGTGTGCGACGGCCGCGATGGCCGCGGAGATGTCGCCGATCTTCTTCCCGGGCTGCGCGGCGGCGATGCCGGCCTCGAGCGCGCGTGTGGTGGTGTCGATGAGGGCGAGGTCCTCCTCGCGCGGCGTCCCGACCACGACGCTGATGGCCGAGTCGGCGACCCAGCCGTTCACGGAGGCGGCGAAGTCGAGGGTGAGCAGGTCGCCGTCCTTCAGCCGGTAGTCGAAGGGCAGGCCGTGCAGCACCGCGTCGTTGACGGAGGTGCAGATGACCTTGCCGAAGGGACTCGCGCCGAAGGAGGGGTGGTAGTCGATGTAGCAGGACTCGGCGCCGGCCGTGCGGATCATGTCGTGGGCGAGCCGGTCGAGCTCGAGCAGGTTCACGCCGACCGCGGCAGCGGCGGAGGTGGCCTTCAGTACCTCGCCGACGAAGCGGCCGGCGGGACGCATCTCCTCGATCTCGGCGGGGGTGCGTAGCTCGATCATCCTGATCCTCTCGGGGTCCGCTGAGCCGTCGCTCAGCGGTGGTGGGTACGGTCGGTGCATGCGCACGCGACGGGCATTCGGTTCCTGGCAGTTCCCGGCGGCGATCGTGCTGCCCTTGTGGATCCTCCTCGGCTACGGGGTCTTCGGAGGATCGAGCGGCTGGACCGTGCTCGGCCTGGTGATCGCCCTCCCCATTCTGGCGGTCGCGCTGGCGGCTGTGGCCGCGATCGTCGCATTCCGGGTGACCGTTCGGCCCACGCGCACTCCCGCGTGGGGCGACGTGGCCGTGGTCGGCGCCTGGCACCTCTCCCTGATCGCCTTCGGCTTCTTCCCGCCCGGCGCCTGGGGGCTGGGCCTGCTCTCGGTGGTCCTCGGAGTGGCGGCCTTCTGGCACTCGGCGTGGCGATTCCTCGGCGACGCGAGGGCCACTCTCCTCGCCTTCTCGGAGGCGGCGTCCGTGCAGGCCGAGGGCGCTCACCGCCCCGTCGCCGGCGAGGGCTTCGACCCGGAGCGCCCGCAGGACGGGCAGACCATCGTCCTCTGAGGGGTCGGGCGTCCCGAGAGGCGCTGTCCCCTGCGAGGCCCCGCCCTGCTCCACGGCTCGGCCCTCTCGACGGATCCGCCCTCTGCGCGGCTCTGCCCTCAGGGCGACCCTGTCCTCCAGGTGACTCTGCCCTCCCGACGACCCTGCTTTGACTCGGATCGACGCGGCATGGCAGAATGAGCGCTTGTGCCTCGCGCAGGCTCTGCCACAGGGGAGCCGCGACGACGTGGGCACGACCGACTTCCATCAACGAAACGGTGTTCGACCTGTGGCGGGCACGGAGAGCGATACAGCATGCACATCCTCGATTCCGTCGATGCGGCGTCCCTCCGCAGCGATGTCCCGGACTTCCGCGCCGGCGACACCGTCAAGGTCCACGTCAACATCGTCGAGGGCTCCCGCTCGCGCATCCAGGTCTTCCAGGGCGTCGTCATCGGCCGCTCCAACGAGGGCGTCCGCGAGACCTTCACCGTCCGCAAGGTGAGCTTCCAGGTCGGCGTCGAGCGCACGTTCCCCGTGCACTCGCCGGTCATCGACCACATCGAGGTCGTCACCCGCGGTGACGTCCGTCGCGCGAAGCTCTACTACCTGCGCAACCTGCGCGGCAAGAAGGCGAAGATCAAGGAGAAGCGCGACGCCTGAGCGGCTTCCGCACGACTTCTCGGGAACCCCGGTCCACCTATGATGGACCGGGGTTCCTCCCTTTCTCGGGGGCGATCCGTCCGGGGAGTCCACCCGGTGATGCACAGTAGGGGCGACGGCGAGCGATGACAGACAGCACGGCCCCGGTCCGCCTCCCCGGAGGCGAGGACCACGCCCGCCACTCGGCGGATCCGTCCGAGAAGCGCCCGCGCAAGCGCCGGGGTGTCCTGCTCTTCCTTCGCGACGTGCTGATCATCTTCGTGGTCGCGGTGCTCGTCTCCTTCCTCGTGAAGACCTTCCTGATCCGCTCGTTCTACATCCCCTCCTCCTCCATGGAGCAGACGCTCGTCGAGAACGATCGCATCCTCGTGAACGAGCTCGTGCCCGGAGTGGTGAAGATCTCGCGCGGCGACGTCGTCGTCTTCCGCGATCCCGGCGGATGGCTCTCGCCGAGCTCCGAGCCCAACGTGCCGCCGTTCCAGGCCGCGGTCGACTCCGCCCTCGCGCTCGTCGGCCTCACCGCTCCCGACAGCAACGACCACCTCATCAAGCGCGTCATCGGCCTGCCGGGCGACCACGTGACCTGCTGCACGCCGCTCGGCCAGGTCGAGATCAACGGCAACCCGATCGACGAGCCCTACGTGAAGTTGCCGGACGGGGTGCAGGCCGTCTCGGCCACCCCCTTCGACGTCGTCGTGCCCGAGGGCTCGCTCTGGGTGATGGGCGACAACCGCTACAACTCCGCCGACTCCCGCTACAACACCGACAAGCCGGGCGGCGGCTTCGTGCCGATCGACAACGTCGTGGGCCGCGCGATCCTCGTGACCTGGCCCGTGCAGCAGTGGGCGTGGCTCGACGACTACCCGTCGGTGTTCCGCGGAGTCGACACCGAGGCCTCCGAGGAGGGCTCGGACGACGCGCAGAGCGGGCAGGGCTAGGTGGTCGTCGCCGAGCCGACGCTGACGCAGGAGCGGCGCCTCTTCCGGCAGGGCTATGAGACGGTCATCGGCTGCGACGAGGTCGGCCGCGGCGCGATCGCCGGCCCGGTCTCGGTCGGCGTCGTGTCGATCGGCAGCCGCTGCGGGCGCTTCCCCGAGGGGCTCCGCGACTCCAAGATGCTCGCTCCCGCCCGCCGCGAGGCGCTCCTGCCGGGAGTAGCGAAGTGGGTCTCCGCCTGGGCGATCGGCGAGTCCTCGGCGGACGAGATCGACGAGACCGGGATCATCGCCGGCCTCGGCCGCGCCGCGTCGAGGGGCATCGAGCGCCTCGCCGACCAGGGCGTCGACCTCGCCACCGCCGTCGTCCTCCTCGACGGCGCTCACGACTGGCTGACGCCCGCGCTGGGCGAGTGGGCGGCCGAGTTGACGATCGTCACCCGCGTGAAGGCCGACCGCGACTGCGCCGCCGTCTCCGCCGCCTCCGTGCTCGCGAAGGTGGGCCGGGACGGTCAGATGGTGCGCCACCACGACGACTTCGCCGACTACGCCTGGGACAGCAACAAGGGCTACGGCAGCGCCGCGCACTGGGCGGGGATCGAGCGGGTCGGCCCGTCCCCGCTGCACCGGGTGACCTGGCTGTCGAAGTCGCGGGAGAGCGTCGAGGAGCCGCTCCCGGCGTTCGTGCCCGTCGGCTCGGCGTAGGATTGTCCAACGATGGATGAGGACGAATTCGAGGACTACGACCGCGAGGTCGAGCTGGCACTGTACCGGGAGTACCGCGACGTCGTCTCGCAGTTCTCGTACGTCGTCGAGACCGAGCGCCGGTTCTACCTGGCGAACGAGGTCGACCTGGTTCGCCGCGACACCGAGCACGACTTCTACTTCGAGCTCACCATGCGCGACGTGTGGGTCTGGGACGTCTACCGCTCCGACCGCTTCGTGAAGTCGGTGCGCGTGCTGACCTTCAAGGACGTCAACGTCGAGGAGCTCTCCCGCAAGGAGTTCGAGCTCCCCAAGGAGCTCGCGCTCGACGAGTAGGACGCTGTCGCGGCAGGCTCCGGACCCCTTGCTGGTCGCGTAGCCGCCTCCGACGGCGCATCGAGACCCGGTGCCAGGAGCCCCACCCCGCTCCGGAGCTCTCTCGGATGCGCGGCTCCGAGGGTCTCGTCTTCACGCGGCGCGCATTCCTCCTGCTGGTCGCGTAGCGGTCCCGGCGCCGTATCCAGACCCCGGACCGAGGTCCCTCCCCACGCACCTCCTCGGCCGTCTTCTCCCCGGATCCCCCTCTCGGCCGTCCAGCGCTCCTCCCTGGTCCTGCACGCTTCCGGCAGGAGGACGCATGGACAAGGACGAACTGGGGCGGCGCGGCGAGGAGATCGCGGCGGCGCACCTGAGAGACAACGGATTCGAGATCCTCGACCGCAACTGGCGGGTCCGCGAGGGCGAGCTCGACATCGTGGCCCGCGACGGGTCGGCACTGGTCGTGGTGGAGGTGAAGACGCGCTCATCGACGCGCTTCGGACTGCCGGTCGAGGCCATCACGCGGGCCAAGGCGCAGCGCCTGCGCCGACTCGCCTACGCCTGGGCCGACGAGCACCACGAGCGCTCCCGGCATCTGCGGATCGACGCGGTCGGCATCGTCGCTCCCGGGGGAGTCCCGTCGCAGATCCGGCACCTGCGGGCGGTGGCCTGATGGGCCTGGGAAGGACCACGGCGGTCGGTCTCGTCGGCTTCGCGGGAGCCGTGGTCGGGGTGGAGGCGCACTCGGCCGACGGCACCCCGGGAATGGTGATCATCGGCCTGCCCGACGCCGCGCTCGCGCAGGCGAAGGAGCGGGTGCGCTCGGCGGCGATCAACTCCGGCAGCACCATCGCCGAGTACAAGATCACCGTGAACCTCTCGCCGGCCGCGATGCCCAAGCACGGCTCCGCCTTCGATCTCGCCATCGGGCTGGCCGCGCTCGCGTCGCTCCGTGAGGTCGATGCGGAGTCGGTCGCCGCGGTCGTCCACATCGGGGAGCTCGGCCTGGACGGCCGGCTGCGCTCCGTCCCGGGCGTGCTGCCCGCGGTGCTCGCGGCCGCCCGCGAGGGCAGGCGCCGCGTGATGGTCCCCGTCGAGGACCGGCTCGAGGCGGAGCTGGTCGACGGCGTCGAGGTGATCGCGGTCTCCTCGCTGGCGGCGGCCGCCGTCTGGCACGGAGCCGAGTGGGAAGTGCCGGTGCTCCCCGAGGCCGCGCCGCCGTCTGAGACGGTGTCCGAGCCGGAGGCCCGTTTCGACCTCTCCGACGTGGTGGGGAACGAGGAGGCGGCCGAGGCGATGGTCGTCGCGGCGGCGGGCGGGCACCACGTGTTCCTGCTGGGGCCTCCCGGCGCCGGGAAGACGATGCTCGCCTCGCGCTTGCCGGGCATCCTCCCCGACCTCGACGACGATGCAGCGCTCGAGGCCACCTGCATGCGCTCGCTCGTCGGAGCGCCGACCGGTGGCGCGCTGGTGCGCAGGCCGCCGTTCGAGAGTCCGCACCACTCGGCCTCCTCCGCAGCGATCGTCGGCGGGGGCAGCGGCCGCATCCGTCCCGGCGCGGTCGCCCGCGCCACCAGGGGCGTGCTGTTCCTCGACGAGGCCCCCGAGTTCTCGTCCGTCGCCCTCGACGCCTTGCGCCAGCCGCTCGAATCCGGCGTGATCCGCATCCACCGCGCGAACGCCGTCGCCGAGTTCCCCGCGCGGGTGCAGCTCGTCCTCGCGGCGAACCCGTGCCCGTGCGGCCGCTTCGGCATCCCCGGAGAGACCTGCACCTGCGCTCCCTCGGTCCGCCGCCGCTACCTCGCGCGGCTCAGCGGACCGCTGCTCGACCGCGTCGACATCCGCCTGACGGTCCGCCGCATCAGCGCGGCTCAGCTGGCTGCACGTCGAGACACGTCCGGAATGTCGACGGCGCAGGCTCGCGCCCGTGTCGCCGCGGCGCGGTCCCTGGCAGCGGCTCGCCTCGCCTCAACTCCGTGGACGCTCAACTCGGAGGTCTCCGGCGCCTGGCTGCGCTCGGACGCGGTGCGCCCGACCAGTGCCGAGTCCCGCACGCTCGACCGGGCTCTGGAGCGAGGTCTGGTGACCATGCGCGGCTACGACCGGGTCCTGCGCCTGGCCTGGACGCTCGCGGACCTCGACGCAGCCGACCGGCCGTCAGCAGCCCACCTCGCGCGCGCGCTCGCCCTTCGAGGAGGTGCCGCGTGATCCGGCCCGACGCGCTCTTCGACGGAGCGGAGCTCGACGCTGTTCGCCGACTGCTGCCGAGCGGCGCAGCCGATCCGGACTCGGCGGCCGACGGCGAGCCTTCGGGTGAGTCCGGCTGCGCTCGGAGCGCACTCGTCGACGCTGCTGCCCGGTGCGGCTGGAACTCTCTGACCGAGCCCGGCGACTCCGTCGCCGCCCTCCTCATCGAGAGGGTCGGCGCGGCCGAGGCCTTCGCCCACGTCGTGTCCTCGTCGTCCGCGGAGGAGATCCTCGCGCCCCCGCATCGCGCTCCCTCCGACGAAGGAGGCGGGGCGCTCGCGCCCCTCGACTCCGAGGTCGCCGCGCTCCAGTCGGGGCTGGCGCGCTGGCGACCGCGCCTGGACCGCAGGCTCCTGTTCCGACGTCTCGAGATCGCCGAGCGACTCGGCGCCCGACTGCTCCTGCCCGGGGCTCCCGTGTGGCCCGAGTCGCTCGACGACCTCGGGCCGCACGCGCCACTCCTGCTCTGGCTGCGCGGTGATCCCGCCGCCTTCGATCCGCCGCACCGCCTCGCCCTCGTCGGCGCCCGCGCTGCGACCGGTTACGGCGAGCACGTGGCCGCCGAGCTCGCCGCGGGCGTCGCGGCGCGAGGCGTCTCCGTCGTCTCGGGCGGTGCCTTCGGGATCGACGCGGTCGCCCACCGCGCCGCCCTCGGCTCCGGAGGCCGGACGGTCGCCTTCCTCGCCGGGGGAGCGGACCGCCTCTACCCGACGGCTCACGCCGACCTCCTCCACCGCATCATCGCCACCCCCGGCTGCGCCGTCGCGACGGAGGTCCCGCCGGGCACCACGCCCACCCGCTGGCGATTCCTGCAGCGCAACCGCCTCATCGCCGCCTCCACCGTGGGCACCGTCGTCGTCGAGGCCGGCGCCCGCTCCGGATCCCTCAACACCGCCGGCCACGCGGCTGCCCTGGGCCGCCCCCTCGGTGCGGTCCCGGGCCCGGTCACCAGTGCCTCCTCCGCCGGCTGCCACCGGCTCCTCCGCGAGTACGCGGCGACCTGCGTCACCTCGCCGGCGGATGTGCTCGAACTGCTCGCCGTCGGCGACGCCGACGGATCGTGCCGAGCGCTGACCGCGGCTGAGGCGCGAGTCCTGGCCGTCGTCGAATCCGAAGGAGGCTGTGACGCCGCAACCGTCGCCCGGCTCTCCGGGGATTCGCTCGATTCGGCACTGTCGGCGCTGGGTGCGCTCCTCGCAGACGGACGCGTCCACCGTTCCGAGGACGGGGACTGGGAGCGGGCACCCGGGTGAGCGGCCCCGCCGCCGCGGCGCTGTCGGCGGTCCGCCCTACGCTGAAGGGGCATCGGCGAGGGGAGCGGCATGGACGCCACGGCAGCAGGACACGGCGGAGAGCGCCCGCAGCTCGGGCACTTCCGCGCCGCCGACAGGGTCATCGCGCATCTGAGCGACACGCACCTGCTGGCCGACGGCGCTCCGCTCTACGGGAAGGTCGACACGGTCGCCCGCCTCGCGCAGGCGGTCGGCCGGCTGGCCGAGCGCGGCGGACGCCTGGACGCGATCGTGGTGACCGGGGACGTCGCGGACCGCGGCGAGGAGGACGCCTACCGGCGCGTGCGCGAGCAGCTCGACCCCGTGGGCGAGCGGTTCGGCTGCCCGATCGTCTGGGTGATGGGCAACCACGACGAGCGCGGAGCCTTCCGGCGGGTGCTCCTCGAGCAGGACCCGGCGGGCGCGGGACCCGTGGACCAGGTCGTCGACCTCGGCGGGCTCCGGCTCATCGCGCTCGACAGCGCGGTGCCCGGCTTCCACCACGGCGACCTCACCGACGCCCAGCTGGCCTGGCTGAAGGACGAGCTCGCCGCACCGGCCCCGCTCGGGACGATCCTCGCCCTGCACCACCCTCCGCTGCCCACGCCGCTCGGCGCGATGACCGTGCTCGAGCTGCGGGGGATCGACCGCCTCGAGGAGGTGGTGCGCGGAACCGACGTCCGCGCGATCCTCGGCGGCCACCTGCACTACCCCACGGCTGCGACCTTCGCGGGCGTGCCCGTGCTCGTCGCCGGCGCCACCAGCTACACGATGGACCTCGGAGCGCCCGAGCGGGAGCTCGCCGGCGTCGACGGAGCGCAGAGCCTCTCGCTCGTCCACGTCCACCCGGAGACGGTGGCCGCCTCGTTCGTGCCGACGGCACCGGCCCCGATCGCGACGCGGTTCGGCACCGACCTGATCGAGCGGCTCGAGGGGCTCGACGAGCAGGGGCGCATCGACCTCTGGTCGCGGATGCCGGACGGATCATGACCGGCGAGACGCTCGCCGACTCGGTCGAGCACTTCCTCCGTTACGTCCTCGACGAGCGGTCCCTCTCGCCCGCCACCGCGAAGGGCTACCGCTCCGACCTGGCGCGCCTGATCGCCCACACGGAGGAGAAGGGGCGGCTCCTCACCGCCGAGCTCGACCTCGAGCTGCTGCGCGACTGGCTCTGGCGAGAGTCGGAGTCGGGGATCGCCCGCGCGACCCTCGCCCGGCGCACCGCGGCCGTCCGCTCCTTCTCCTCCTGGGCGCATCGGACCGAGCGGCTCCCCGTCGACGTCGCCGCACGCCTCAAGACGCCCAAGTCGGGACGGACACTGCCGCGGGTCCTCACGCTCCCGCAGGCGGAACAGGTGCTCGACACGGTCGCGGCGCGAGGCGCGACCGAGGACCCGGTGGCGCTGCGGGACCTCGCGATCGTCGAGCTGCTCTACGCCTCCGGCATCCGCGTCTCCGAGCTGGTCGCCGTCGACCTGGGCGACGTCGATCTCGGCAGGCTCACCGTGCTCGTCACCGGCAAGGGCGCCAAGCAGCGGGTCGTCCCGTTCGGCGTGCCCGCGAAGGAGGCGCTCGTCGACTACCTGGAGCGCGCCCGACCCTCTCTCGCCACCGGCGACGGGAGCGGGGCCCTGCTGCTGGGACGGCGGGGCGCGCGCCTCACCCCGCGCACGGTCTACGGCGTGGTGGCGAGGCTCCTCGACGTCGGGCAGGGCTCCGGACCGTCCGGTCCGCACACCCTCCGCCACACCGCGGCGACCCATCTGCTCGACGGCGGAGCCGACCTCCGCGCCGTCCAGGAGCTGCTCGGCCACGCGAGCCTGGGCACCACGCAGATCTACACCCACGTCTCGACCGAGCGGATCCGCGACGCCTACCGCCTCGCCCACCCCCGCGCCTGACCGGACGCGCGAGTCACCGGACGCACCCTTCCGCGCCACTCGCTCAACACCCTGCGCCACGTCGTCCATCGGCAGAAGCACCGCCCGGGGGATCCCGCCGAAGAACCGCATCGGCGAGACGTAGTCGCCACCCTCGCGGACGCCGAGGTGCACGCACCTCCCGTCGCAGTGGCCGCCCGCACCCACTGCTCCGACGGGCTGGCCCGCGGTGAGGACCTGCCCCGCCGTCACCGATCCGTCGACCGGCTCGACCGTCGAGACCAGACCGTCCGCGTGCACGATGCTCACCACGGACCGGTCGACCACCCTGCCCGAGAACGACACGGTGCCCGCCGCGACGGCGACCACGGGCTGCCCGGCCGCTGCCGCGAGGTCGATCCCGCGGTGCCCGGGGGCGTAGCGGTGGGCCGGCGCGCCCCACGGCTCCACGACGGAGAACCCCGGGACGGGTGAATTCCACCGCGGGTCGGACCGGCCGGGGGACGAGGTGCCGGAGGGCGAGGCGCCGAGAGGCGCCCCGACGAGCAGAGCGGCGAGGGCGAACACGCCCGGGCGCAGGAGTCGGGATCGGAGCATGCGGCCACCCTCCTGGAGCCGGTCCGGGACCGGTGGTCGGCCGAGCGGATCAGGGGAGGAGAGCGCGACGGGCCCGGCTGTGGAGGGAGGACATCGGCCGGGGGAGAGCGCAACCCGTCCCGGTGGTGCCGCGGCGAGGAGTAACGTGCCGGTGATCCGGCTCGGGAGCGGCACCCCGCCCCCACCGGCGGCGAGAATCGGAGACGACCATGACCAGCGGACGATCTGACACGACCAGCGGGAGAGCGGACATCCCGAACCCCTCGGCGGCGAAGCTGAAGAGGAAGGTGATCGGCCTCGCGATCGCGGCGGCGGTCGGCGGCTTCCTCTTCGGCTTCGACTCGTCGGTGGTGAACGGTGCCGTGGAGGCGGTGCAGGGCGAGTTCCAGCTCTCGGCCGCGCTGATCGGCTTCGCCGTCGCCTCCGCGCTGCTCGGCTGCGCACTCGGCGCGTACCTCGCGGGCCGCCTCGCCGACCGCTGGGGCCGCATCAAGGTCATGCTGCTCGGCGCCGGGCTCTTCTTCATCTCCTCGATCGGCGCCGGCGCGGCGTTCGCGGTCTGGGACCTCGTGCTCTGGCGCGTGGTCGGAGGCCTCGGCATCGGCATCGCCTCCGTGATCGCTCCGACCTACATCTCGGAGATCGCGCCCAAGGCCATCCGCGGAGCTCTCGCGTCGCTGCAGCAGCTGGCGATCACGCTCGGCATCTTCGCCGCCCTGCTCTCGGACACCCTCATCGCGAACGGCGCGGACGGCGCCTCCGAGCCCTTCTGGTTCGGCGTCGCCGCCTGGCGCTGGATGTTCATCGCCTGCGCCGTGCCGGCCGTGATCTACGGCCTCCTGGCCCTGACCCTGCCGGAGTCGCCCCGCTACCTCGCGACCCGCGGCCGCTCCGAGGACGCCCGCGCGGTGCTCGCGACGGTCACGCCGCGCGACGAGGTCGACGAGGCGCTCGCGGACATCCAGAAGAAGATCGACGAGGACTCCGAGAACGCGAAGCGCTCCAGCCTCCGTGGCCCCGCCCTCGGCCTGCTCCCGGTGGTCTGGGTCGGCATCCTGCTGTCGGTGTTCCAGCAGTTCGTGGGCATCAACGTGATCTTCTACTACTCCACCTCGCTCTGGAGCGCGGTCGGATTCGACGAGTCCAACTCCTTCGCGATCTCGGTCTTCACCTCGGTCGTGAACGTCGTCGTCACCTTCGTGGCGATCTTCCTGGTCGACAAGGTCGGCCGGAAGCCGCTGCTGCTGGTCGGATCGGCCGGCATGGCCGTCTCGCTCGCACTGATGGCCATCGCCTTCAGCCAGTCGACGATCAGCGGAGAGGACGTCTCGCTGCCCGGCGCCTGGGGGCCGATCGCCCTCGTCTCGGCGAACGCGTTCGTCGTCTTCTTCGGTGCGACCTGGGGCCCGCTGGTATGGGTCCTCCTCGGCGAGATCTTCCCGAACCGGATCCGAGCGGCCGCGCTCGGCCTGGCGGCCTCGGCCCAGTGGATCGCGAACTTCGCCATCACGGTGACCTTCCCGATCCTCTCGCAGGACGTGTCGCTCACCCTGGCCTACGGCCTCTACGCCGCCTTCGCGGCGATCTCGTTCGTCTTCGTCTTCATGTTCGTGCCCGAGACCAAGGGCCGCTCTCTGGAGGAGATGGACACCCTGCACATCCGCACCGTGATGAAGTCGGCGCGCAAGTAGCACCGGCCTCCCGCGCCCCGACGGCCGCCCTCCCGCAGCAGCGGGGGAGGCGGCCGTCCTGGTGCTAGACTCCACGGAGCACCTCGCTCGTCGGGGTGACTACGCGCGCCCATTCGGCCTCCGCTCCCCACGGTCCCTCTCCGCTCATGCGGCCGGGGCGGGAGTGCGCCGGGCGCCAGGGCGACGTGCCGACCGGCCGTCGCAGACAACCGAACGGGAGTTCGGCGCCGTCGTGCGCCCGGGCCCCGAGACAAGGAGAACGACTCATGGCAGTCGTCACCATGCGCCAGCTGCTCGACAGCGGCGTCCACTTCGGGCACCAGACCCGTCGCTGGAACCCGAAGATGAAGCGCTTCATCCTGACCGAGCGCTCGGGCAGCTACATCATCGACCTCCAGCAGTCGCTGGCCTACATCGACAAGACCTACGACTTCGTCAAGGAGACGGTCGCCCACGGCGGCACCATCCTCTTCGTCGGCACCAAGAAGCAGGCGCAGAACGCGATCTCGGAGCAGGCGACCCGCGTCGGCCAGCCCTACGTGAACCAGCGCTGGCTCGGCGGCCTCCTGACCAACTTCCAGACGGTCTCGAAGCGCCTCGCCCGCATGAAGGAGCTGGAGGAGCTCGACTTCGACGACACGTCGAAGAGCGGCTTCACCAAGAAGGAGCTCCTCATCAAGAAGCGCGAGCTCGACAAGCTGCACAAGTCGCTCGGCGGCATCCGCAACCTCTCGAAGACGCCGTCGGCCCTCTGGGTCGTCGACACCAAGAAGGAGCACCTCGCGATCGACGAGGCCAAGAAGCTGGGCATCCCGGTCATCGGCATCCTCGACACGAACTGCGACCCGGACGAGGTCCAGTACCCGATCCCGGGCAACGACGACGCGATCCGCTCGGTGAGCCTGCTCACCCGCATCGTCGCCGACGCCGCGGCCGAGGGCCTCATCCAGCGCCACCAGAAGCCCGAGGCCGAGGGCAACGTCTCCGCCGTCGAGCCGCTGGCCGAGTGGGAGCAGGAGCTGCTCTCCACCGGTGCGCCCGCCGCCGACGTGCAGGAGCCGAACGAGCAGGCCGGCGCGGAGACCGAGAAGGTCGCCGACGCCGAGACCGAGACCGCCGACGAGGCCGTCGTCGAGGCCGAGGCCCCCGCCGCGGAGGAGGCCCCCGAGGCCGACGCCGCCGAGACCTCGACCGACGAGACCGCGACCGACGAGACCGCCACCGCCTGACACCCCGTTCCGTGACGGGGGTCGGACGCCGCACCCGCGGTCGTCCGGCCCCCGCTCGGTCGGTGCACGTTCACCACGAGTAAGAACCGCCGTCACCTCGGCGTGCTGGGCTCCTCCCGTGAGCCCGCCGCCGCGAGTGACGGCGCCACAGGGTTTCCGAACCAAGAGGAGTTCCGAGAACATGGCAAATTTCAGCCTCGCTGACGTCAAGACGCTGCGCGAGCAGCTCGGTACCGGCATGGTCGACACGAAGAACGCGCTCGTCGAGGCCGACGGCGACCTGGACAAGGCGGTCGAGATCCTCCGCCTCAAGGGTGCCAAGGGCAACGCGAAGCGCGCCGACCGCTCCACGAGCGAGGGCCTCGTCGCCGCCGCCGAGAAGGACGGCGTCGCCACGATGATCGAGCTCGCGTGCGAGACCGACTTCGTCGCCAAGGGCACGAAGTTCATCGCCCTCGCCGACGCCGTGCTCGCCGCGGTCGTCGCCGCCGGCTCCACCACGGTCGAGGAGGCCCTCGCGGCCCCCGCCGACGGCAAAACCGTCGCCGACCTGATCAACGACGAGGCCGCGATCCTCGGCGAGAAGGTGGAGCTGCGCCGCGTGGCCTCCGTCTCGGGCGAGCACTTCGCGATCTACCTCCACAAGACGAACAAGGACCTGCCCCCGCAGGTCGGCGTGGTCGTCGGCTACGCGGGTGAGGACGCCGAGACCGCGCGCTCCGTCGCCCAGCACATCTCGTTCGCGAACCCGTCCTACCTCTCGCGCGAGGACGTGCCGCAGTCCGAGGTCGACAACGAGCGCCGCATCGTCGAGGAGATCTCGCGCGGCGAGGGCAAGCCCGAGGCCGCCCTGCCGAAGATCATCGAGGGACGCGTGAACGCGTACTTCAAGCAGGTCGCCCTGCTCGACCAGGACTACGCGAAGGACAACAAGCTGTCCGTCAGCAAGGTCCTGAGCGACGCGGGCCTGAGCGTGTCGGGCTTCGCCCGCTTCAAGGTCGGCGCCTAACAGCACTGCAGGAGGGAGTCCGGGTCGTTCAGTCGACCCGGGCTCCCTTCGCTCTGCCCGGGGCGGCCCCGGGCGTGGTCGCGGGGTCCGCTCCGCGCGGGATAGGTTTGTACGGGTCTACGGGAGGAAACGTCCATGACGGAGACGGATGCGATGACGACGGGCAAGCGCCGCAGGGTGCTTCTGAAGCTGTCGGGGGAGGCGTTCGGAGCCGGCACGCTCGGCGTGAACCCGGACGTGATCAGCGCCCTGGCGCGCGAGATCGCCGATGCCGCGACCGAGGTGGAGATCTCGGTGGTCGTCGGCGGCGGCAACTTCTTCCGCGGAGCCGAGCTCTCGCAGCGCGGCATGGACCGCGGCCGGGCCGACTACATGGGCATGCTGGGCACGGTGATGAACGCCCTCGCCCTCCAGGACTTCCTCGAGCAGGCGGGCGCCGAGACGCGCGTGCAGTCCGCGATCGCGATGACGCAGGTCGCGGAGCCCTACATCCCCCGCCGGGCGATCCGGCACATGGAGAAGGGCCGCGTCGTCATCTTCGGCGCCGGCGCCGGACTCCCGTACTTCTCGACCGACACGGTCGCCGCGCAGCGCGCGCTCGAGACGCACGCCGACGTGGTCCTCGTCGCCAAGAACGGTGTGGACGGCGTGTACGACGCCGACCCGCGGACGAACCCCGACGCGAAGAAGCTCGATTCGCTGACCTACCAGGAGGCGCTCCAGCGGGGCCTCAAGGTGGTCGACTCCACCGCGTTCAGCCTCTGCATGGACAACGGCATGCCGATGCAGGTCTTCGGCATGGAGCCCTCGGGCAACGTCGCGAAGGCCATCCGCGGCGCCGAGCTCGGCACGCTCGTCTCGAACTAGACTGACCACTTCCCTCTCTTAAGGAGCTCCCTGTGATCTCGGATGTACTGGCCGACGCGAAGACCAAGATGGGCAAGGCCGTCGAGGTCGCCAAGGAGGACTTCTCCACGGTCCGCACCGGACGCGCGAACCCCGGCATGTTCCAGAAGGTGCTGGTGAGCTACTACGGCACCCCGACGCCGCTGTCGCAGCTCGCCTCGATGCAGAACCAGGAGGCCCGCACGCTCGTCCTGACGCCCTACGACAAGGGCTCGCTGCGCGACATCGAGCAGGCCATCCGGGACATGCCGAACCTCGGCGCGAACCCGACCAACGACGGCACGATCATCCGCGTGACCCTGCCGGAGCTCACCGCCGAGCGCCGCAAGGAGTTCGTCAAGATCGTCCGCACCAAGGCCGAGGACGCCAAGATCGCGGTGCGCAACATCCGCCGCAAGGGCAAGGACGACCTCGACGCGCTGAAGGGCGACATCGGCGACGACGAGCTCGCCCGCGGCGAGAAGGAGCTCGAGGCGCTCACGAAGCAGCACGTCGACGCGATCGACGAGGCGCTCAAGCGCAAGGAATCCGAACTGCTCGAGGTGTAGCGGTGCCCGAGATCCCCGAAGGACCCGAGGGCGGCGAGAAGAGACCGTCTCCGCACGTCCCGGGTGCCCGGGGATCCCGGATGGTCACCCGCGACGCGCTGCGTGCGCGCGCCCAGCAGGGCCGGGCCGACGTCGAGCGCCAGCTCGAGGCGACCCGCGCCCAGCTCGAGGCGACGAACGACCGCCTGACCGCGCGCTCGGGCCGGAACCTCGTGTCGGCGACCGCGATCGGACTCCTCGGCGGCGGTGCGATGGTCGTCAGCCTCCTCCTGGTCAAGGAGCTCTTCATGGTGCTCGCGGGGGTGGTGGTGCTGCTCGCGGCGCTGGAGCTCTCGAACGCCCTGCGCCACGCCGGTCGCGACATCCCGCGCATCCCGACCGGGATCGTGGCGGTCGTCGCCGTGCCGGCCGCCTACTACGGCGGCCTCGGCGCCGCGTGGGCCACGGTCCTCGGCGGATCCGTCCTCGTCGGCCTCTGGCGGCTGGGGGAGCAGCTCTTCCGGCGCACCGCCTCCAGCCGGAGGGACCTAGCCCTCGACATCGGCCTCGGCGCGTTCGTCCAGGGCTACACGACCTTCCTCGGTGCCTTCGCGATCCGTCTCGTCGCCGAGCCCGGCGGCCAGCTCTGGGCGTTCGCGTTCCTGGTGCTCGTGATCGTCGTCGACACCGGCGCCTACGTGAGCGGACTCACCTGGGGCAAGCACCCGATGGCACCGCGGATCAGCCCGAAGAAGACCTGGGAGGGGTTCGCCGGTGCGGCCGTCGCGGGGATCGTCGTCGGCGTCCTGCTCGCCCTGCTGATGCTCGGCCAGCCCTGGTGGGTCGGCGCGGTGTTCGGGGCCGTGGTGCTCCTCACCGCGACGCTCGGCGACCTCGCCGAGTCGCTGATCAAGCGCGACATCGGCATCAAGGACATGAGCTCCTGGCTGCCCGGCCACGGGGGAGTCCTCGACCGGCTGGACTCGATCCTGCCGTCGGCCGCAGCTGCCTACGTGCTGTACTTCCTCTTCGCCCACTGAGCGCACGCCTCACCGGGGCGTGCCGATTCCGCTCCCGGCGCGCGGCTTGGCATGATGTCGGGATGACCGCTCCCTTCCCCCGAGCCCGCGAGTCCCGTCCCGGCTACGACACGGCCGAGGTCGACTCCTTCCTCGCGTCGGCGCGCGAGGCCTACTCGCAGCTCTCCGGGGGACCGGCGGACCTCCGCGCCGCCGACCTGCGCCACACCGCGTTCACTCTGCGCAAGGGCGGCTACTCCGCGCCCCACGTCGATGCGGCGCTCGAGCGCCTCGAGGACGCCTTCGCCCTGCGAGAGCGCCAGTACGCGATCGCGGCCCGGGGCGAGGAGGCGTGGCTCGCGGACGCGCGGTCGACGGCCCAGGAGATCGTGAACCGGCTGGCCCGCGCTCCCCGCGAGCGGTTCACCCGGGCCGGCGCTCTCACGACGGGCTACAACATCCGCCAGGTCGACGCCTTCGCCGACCGGATCTCCGGCTACTTCCGCGACGGATCGGTGCTGACCGTGGACGACGTGCGGACCGTCTCCTTCGCCCCGCAGCGCGGCGGGTACGCCGAGGCCCAGGTCGACCTGCTGCTCGACACGGTCGTCGACGTGATGCTGGCGGTCCGCTGACCGGAGCCGGATCTGCTGGCCGATCAGGTCATCGTCCGTTATGCTTTCGTAATCGTGGCTCAGCATCCTCAGACCTCCGTCGCCCACACGCCCGCGAACCGCACCAGCGGTCGCCCGGCGGTCCCGCACCAGACCCCGGTGCGGCGCTCCTGGGCTCGGATCCCGGTGACGGTGCTGGCCTTCACGGCCTCGATCGCGTTCGCCATGGTGAACGTCGTCGATCCGTCCAGCGGCGCGGTCGCCTCCCCCTACTACCAGGCCCCGGCGCGCTTCAACGGCGACTCCGCGCAGCGGCTCGTCGTCGCGGACGCCGTCGAGCGGACCGTCCAGCGCGACTCGTTCGGCGCCGAGGCGAAGCCGACGCCCACTCCGACCCCGACGCCCACTCCGACCGAGACTCAGACCGCTTCCGCGACCGCCGACGAGGAGGAGTCGGGCTCCGCCGAGGCGGAGACCGCCGCTCCCGTCCAGCGCGCCGCCGCTCCGGATCCCGGATCCGCAAAGGCCATCGCGTACGACATGATCGTGCAGCGCGGCTGGGCCGACAGCGAGTACGACTGCCTCGTCCTCCTCTGGAACCGCGAGTCCGGCTGGAACGTCTACGCCGAGAACAAGTCCAGCGGTGCCTACGGCATCCCGCAGGCACTCCCCGGCAGCAAGATGGCGACGGCCGGCTCCGACTGGGCGACCAACGCGAGCACCCAGATCACCTGGGGCCTCGGCTACATCTCCGGCCGCTACGGCTCGCCCTGCGGCGCCTGGGCCCACTCCGAGTCGGTCGGCTGGTACTGATCGTTCTCCTCCGCTCGGCACAGCGTCCGGCGGGCTGAGGCTCTCGCTACCCTGGTGCCGTGGATTACGCGCTGCTCGGGGTCGTCGGGATCATCACGGTCGTCACCGTCGCGCGGTTCTCGAGCCGCCTCGGGATCGCCGCACCGCTGCTCCTGGTCGTCATCGGGATCGGCGCGTCCTATCTCCCCGGGGTCCCGGACATCGAGGTCGAGCCTGAACTGATCCTCGCGGGCGTGCTGCCGCCGCTGCTGTACTCGGCCGCGATCCAGGTGCCCCTCACCGACTTCCGGCGGAACCTGCGCTCGATCTTCGGGCTCTCGGTCCTCCTGGTCGTCGTGACCGCCCTCGTGGTCGGCGGCTTCCTCTACCTCGTGTTCCCCGATCTGAGCCTGCCCGCGGCGATCGCTCTGGGCGCCGTCGTGAGCCCGACCGACGCGGTGGCCGCGACCTCGATCGGCAAGAAGCTCGGACTCCCGCCCCGCCTGGTGACGGTGCTCGAGGGCGAGAGCCTCGTGAACGACGCGTCGGCGCTGGTGCTGCTGCGCGCCGCGACGGCTGCGGCGGCCGTGGTCGGCGCCTCCGTCACGACCGACGCGATCGACGTGGGCGAGGTGGGGGTCCTCTTCGTCTACTCCGTCCTGATGGCGATCGTCCTCGGACTGGTGATGGGCGTGCTCACCGTCTTCGTGCGCTCGAAGCTGCGGGACCCGGTGCTCGACACCGCCGTGTCCTTCGCCGTGCCGTTCCTGGCCTACATCCCGGCCGAGGAGCTGGGCGCGTCCGGGGTGCTCGCCGTCGTGGTCACCGGGATCTACACGGGGCACAACAGCGCGCGCTTCCTCTCGCCGCAGTCGCGGATCAGCGAGCGGGTGAACTGGCGGACGGCGCAGTTCCTGCTCGAGAACGGCGTCTTCCTGCTCATGGGCGCCGAGATCAAGGCGATCGTCTCCGGGGTCGTGGACCCGGGCGAGTTCGGAGTGGGCACCGCGGTGCTGCTGGGTCTGGCCACCGTGGTCATCCTGATCGTGCTGCGGGCCCTCTTCGTGTGGCCGCTGCTCCTGTGGCTGCGCAGCTCCGGTCGGCGGGCGGAGCGGATCAACCGGCGGCTGGCGGTGGGCCTGATGCGACTGCGCAACAGCGCCACCAGCGACGAGCGCTTCCGGCGGCGGCAGGTGAGAGCGGAGCGGCTCTACCTCCGGCGCGAGACCGATCTGGCCGCGACCACGAGCGAGGCGTTCGGCTGGCGCGGAGGAGTCGTCCTGTCCTGGTCCGGGATGCGCGGCGTGGTCACGCTCGCCGCGGCCCAGTCGCTGCCGGACGAGACTCCCTACCGCTCCCAGCTGATCCTGATCGCCTTCACCGTCGCCGTCGTGACGCTGCTCCTGCAGGGTGCGACGCTCCCGGCGCTGATCCGGCTCACCGGCATCCAGGGCACCGACGGAGAGGCCGACCGCCGCGAGCTCGCGACGCTGCTCGACGAGGTCGCGGCCACGGGCATCCAGGCCCTCCCCGAGGCGGTGGCGGAGCTGCCCGACGGCGAGGCGGGCGAGCGCGTCCTCGAGCGCGTGCGCCGCGACACTCTGACCCGCTCGCAGGTGGCGTGGGAACAGGTCGGCCGCGCGGAGGATGCGCCCCTCGGCCCGCACGCGCAGTACCTGCGGCTGCGCCGAGCGGTCCTGCTCGCCGAGCGGGAGGCGCTGCTGGACGCCCGGGGGCGCGGGGTCTACTCCTCGCGGACGCTGCGGCGGGCGCAGCTGATGCTCGACGCCGAGGAGACCCGGCTCGAGATGGACGACAGCTCCCACTGACGGGAGGGGCCCAGCGGCGGCCTCCTAGACTGGGGAGATGCCGCGCAGCAACAGACCCCGGGGCGGCCGCCGTGACGACGACGACGAGCAGCGCGACCTCTCGCAGATGCTCGCAGGCTTCCGGCGCACAGAGTCGCACGCCGGCCGGGAGTGGAACGTTCAGCCCGTCTCGGCAGTGCGGGCCGTAAAGAACTACCTCTGCCCGGGCTGCGGGCTCACCATCGACATCGGCCAGCCGCACCTGGTCACCTGGCGGGCCGACGGCGCCCTCGGCGACGCGGCCGACCTGGCCGGCCGCCGCCACTGGCACACGCACTGCTGGAGAATCCGAGGAGCACGATGACCCACGAGATCCGCGGAGGCGTCGTCCTCCCCGCCCGTCGCGAGGACATCGAGCTGCACACAGCCGACGGGCTGACCCTTGTCGGGGAGCTCGCGCTGCCCCTGGAGCGCGAGCCGGTCGCGACCCTGGTCACCCTGCATCCGCTGCCCACACACGGCGGCTTCATGGACTCGCACATCCTGCGGAAGGCCGCCGCCCGCCTGCCCGCGCTCGCCGATCTGGCGGTCCTCCGCTTCAACACCCGCGGCACTGCGTCGCCGCGCGGCACGAGCGAGGGCGCGTTCGGACACGGCACCGAGGAGCGCGCCGACGTCGCCGCAGCCCTGGCGCTCGTCGCGGAGCGCGGACTGCCGCACCCCTGGCTGGTCGGCTGGTCCTTCGGCACCGAGCTCGCGCTGAAGTGGGGGAGGGAGCACCCCGTCGAGGGAGCGATCCTGCTCTCGCCGCCGCTGCACCGCACGAGCGCGGAGGAGGTCGCCGCCTGGGGCGAGGACGGCCGACCGCTCGTGGCGCTCGTCCCGGAGTTCGACGACTACCTGCGGCCGGAGGCGGCCGCCGAGCGCTTCGCGAGCGTGCCGCAGCTGGACCTCGTCGCTGTGGAGGGCGGGAAGCATCTCTGGGTCGGCGAGGCGCAGACCCGGCGCGTCCTCGACGAGATCGTGCGCGTGGTCGCGCCCGCCTCGTCCCCGCTGCCGACGGAGTGGGCGGGCGAGCTCGGCTGAGCCGACCCGCCCAGCGACCGCCTAGCGGCCGGACGAGCCGCCGTCGGAGCCGCTGCCGTCAGGGCCGCTGCCGTCGGAGCCGTCGCCGTCGCTGTCGTCCGCGAGTCCGTCGATGTGGCCGATGAGCCCGCGCAGTCCCGACACGTAGCCGGCGATCGCGTCGCGCTCGGTGCGGATCTCGTCGAGGCGCCGCTCGGCGGTGTCCATCAGCTCGCGGCTGCGGCGCTCCGCGTCCGCGACGAGCTTCTGCGCCTGGTCGCGCGCGTCGTCGAGGAGGGCGTCGGAGTCGTCCTGGGCCTTCCGGCGCAGTCGCGTCGTGTCGTCGAGGGCGTCGCTGCGGAGGGCGTCCGCCTCGAGGCGCTTGTCGTTCGCGCGTCGGATGGCGTCGGCGAGCTGCAGGTTCGACTCGTCGAGGTAGCGCTGGGTCTGCGCGACGGCCTCCTGGTGGCGGAGCAGGTCGTCGCGGTCGGCCTCCTCGCGGCGCGCGGCGAGCTCGACCACCAGGTCGATCCGGGCCTGCTCGACCTCGCGCGAGAGCGCAGCGGCCTCGTCGGCGGACGCGGCGCGCAGGCCCGCCAGCTCGGCGTCGAGCACGGCGACGGCCTCGGCGCGCTCCTGGGTGAGCCGGGTGCGCTGGTCGGCGATCTCGCGGGCGCCCTCGGCGCGGGCGGCGGCGACCTCGGCGTCGAGCGCGGCGCGGGTCGAGAGCACCTCGGCCTCGACCGCCGCGCGAGCCTGGGCGACCTCGGCCTCGACGGCCGCCCGGAGCCGGTCGACCTCGGAGGCGACCTCGGCCCGCAGGAGCTCGTTGGCCTGGGCGAGGCGGGCGGCCTCGGCGCGGGCGACCTCGATCTCGCGGGCGGCGACGGCGCGCATCTCCGCAGCCTCGCGCTCGGCCTCGGAGCGGATCGCGGCGGCCTCGCGCTTCGCGGTGGCGCGGGTCTCGGCGGCCTCGGTCGCCACGGTGCCGCGGATCGCGGCGGCCTCGCGGACGGCGTCCTGGGTCATCACGTCGCGGTCGTCGGCGGCCTTGCCGAGCGTCGCCGCGGCCTGCGCCTCGGACTCGTCGCGGGTCCGGTCCGCACGGCGGCGCGCCTCGGTCACCAGGCGCTCGGCCTCGTCGCGCGCCTCCTGGAGGATGCGGTCGCCGTCGTCGCGGGTGGAGCGGCGGAGGGCGGAGGCGTCGTTCTCGGCCTGGGCGATGATCCGCTCGGACTGCTCCTCGGCCACGCGCAGGGTGTGCTCGAGCTTGGCGCCCAGGCCGGCGTAGGTGGGAGTGCCGACCTGCTGCAGCTCCTTCTCGAGGCCCTCGATCCGGGAGGACAGGCGCTTCACCTCGCGGCCGCTCTCGGCCGCCTGGGTGTTCGAGTGGATGAGCTCGCGGCGCAGGCCCTGGACGGCCTTGTCGACCTCGTCCCGGTCGTAGCCACGGAACACCTGGGTGAATTCGGCCTCGTCGTTCGCCACGTCGTCTCCTTCAGAGCAGGACCGCGGTGGGGCTCGCGGCACTGGGAAAGTGTATTCAGCAGGGAGGCCGCGGCCGGGGCGACACCCGCACCGCGCGCCGCCCGGGCCGCACTCTCGGCTTCTCCCGGGCATCGGAGCGAGGGCATCGGCTATCGTGGACTGTCTTTGTCTGTTGCCGTCGCGCCCCGGTCCGGCTGCGTACCCCGAGCCGGCCCCGGCCGTCACCCCGATCCGGCAACGCAGGAGGAGTTCTTTCGTGCGGTTCGTCTTCGCCATCATCGCCACCGTCATCGCTGCCGCGATGATCGTGCTCGGCATCGGTCAGCGGACGGTCTGGGCTCCTCCGGAGTCCCTCACCGCCGAGACCGCGCTCGACTCCTCCGCTCCCTACGCGGTGATCGACGGCAGCACCCTGGGCGCCAACCCGGGACGCCAGACGATCACGGTCGAGGGCAGCGGCGACCTCGTCGTCGCCTACGCCCGGACCTCCGACGTGCTGGGCTGGGTGGGCGGCTCGAGCTACGACGCCATCGGCTACGAGCGCGCCGACGACACCCTCACCTCCGCGGAGGAGACGGGGGAGCGCGTCCAGCTCTCCTCCGACGTCGAGACCGCCGACGCGGCGGTCGTCGATCCTCGCGGCTCCGACCTCTGGCTCGAGGAGTTCGAGGGGAGCGGCAGCGTGACCCTGGCGCTCGACGTGCCGGAGGACGTCTCCATCCTCATCGCGAGCGACGGCACCGCGCCGGCAGCCGACTCCGTGCGCGTCAGCTGGCCCGTGGACACCGCGACGCCCCTCGCCGGCCCGCTGCTGCTCGGAGGAGCCGTGTTCCTCCTCCTCGGCCTCGTCCTCTACATCTGGGCCTTCGTCCACCTGCGCCGCCAGCACGGCCCGCGCCGGAAGGGACCGCAGGGTCGGATCCCCCGCGGTGCCCGCCGCCCCCGGCCGCGTGCCGGGATCCAGGCCTCCACGGCGTCGCCGGCGCCCTCGCGCCGCCGGGCCGCCCTGGTGCTGCCAGTCGTCCTCGGGACGACGGTCCTCCTCTCCGGCTGCAGCTCCGACTACTGGCCGGATCTCGCCGCGGGCGCGAGCGAGGCGCCGACCGCGTCCGCCACGGCGACCGCGGGGGCAGAGCCGGTCTCGGCCGAGCCGACCCCCGTGGTCACCACGCAGCAGGCGGAGGCCGTCGTCGCCGAGGTCGCCGATGTCGCGTCGCGCGCCGACGCCGCCCGGGACGCCGGGATCCTCGCCGAGCGCTTCCAGGGCGAGGCGCTCACCGAGCGCACCACCAACTACGACGTCGTCGCCAAGGGCGGGACGATCGACCCGCCGCAGACGATCCCGGCCTCCCCGGTGAGCCTGGTGCTCCCGCAGGACACGGAGTCGTGGCCGCGCCTGGTGACCGCCGTCGTGCAGAACTCGACGGACTCCACCCAGGCCCCGATCGCGCTGGTGATGAGCCAGGCGAGCCCGCGCGTCGACTACAAGGTCGACTACGCCATCTCGCTCGAGGCCAACGCGCGCATCCCCGACGTCGCGCCCGTCACCGTCGGCACGTCGATCGTGGCGCCCGACTCGCGCCTGATGAAGCTCGCCCCGCAGACCGTCGGCTCCGCGTACGCGGACGTGCTCGCCAACGGCGACTCGAGCCAGTACGCCGAGCTCTTCGCGGCCGACGGCGACACCCTCCGGGGGCAGGTCGGCGTCGACAAGAAGAACGCCGACCGCGAGGCACTGCCGGACACCGCCTCGATCGAGTTCTCGAACGCCGCCGGCACGTCGCCGACGATCGCGCTCGCGACGAACGACTCGGGGGCCCTCGTCGCGGCGAGCATCGCCGAGACGTCGACCGTCCGCCCCACTGCCGAGGGCTCGACCGTCTCGACCTCCGGCGCCTCGCAGACCCTGCTGGGCACGGACAAGTCGACGACCGGCATCGAGACCACCTACGGATACCAACTGCTGTTCTACGTACCGCCCGTCGGATCGGAGGAGAAGATCGTGATGCTCGGATGGAGCCAGGGACTCGTCTCGGTGGTGCAGCTGCCGTGAGCACCGTCCCGCCCCTGCCCGGAAACCTCCGCGGCGCCGTCGACCTCTCGTCGCTGGTGAACCGCCGCACCCCGCCCGCCGCCTCCGCCGGCGCCCCGGCCGCGCCCGCCGCTCCCGGAGGCGCGCCCGGCGCGAATCCGCTGCTGCTGACCGCCGGCGACGCCGAGTTCGACCAGGTGGTCCAGCTCTCGTCGCGCGTGCCGGTGATCGTCGACCTGCGCGGCTCCTGGTCGGACCAGAGCCAGAGCATGACCGCGCTGCTCGAGAAGGTCGTCGTCTCGTACGCCGGCGCGTTCGTGCTCGTCGGGGTCGACGTGGAGTCGAGCCCGCAGCTGGCGCAGGCGTTCCAGGTGCAGTCCGTGCCGACGGTCGCCGCGATCATCGGCGGCCGCCCGGTGCCCCTGTTCAGCGGCCTCATCGCCGAGGAGCAGCTGCGCGACCTGCTCGAGCAGGTCCTCCAGCTCGCCGCTCAGAACGGTGTGACGGGCACGGTGCCGGTGGAGGGAGCCGCTCCCGCCGAGGGCGCGGAGCCCGAGCCGGAGCCGCTGCCGCCGCACCACCAGGAGGCCTACGACGCGATCGACCGGGGCGACTACGCCGCGGCGATCACCGAGTACGAGACCGCCATCGCGCAGAACCCGCGCGACGACCTCGCGGTCGCCGGTCTCGCTCAGGTGCGGCTGCTGGCCCGCCTCCAGGGCCGCACGCTCGACGACATCCGCTCGACCGCCGCGGCCGAGCCGTCGAACCTCGACGCGCAGCTCGCCGTCGCCGACCTGGACGTCTCGGGCGGCCACGTCGAGGACGCCTTCGACCGACTGCTCTCGATGTTCCCGCGCCTCGACGCCGAGGGGAAGGCCGCCGTCCGCGCTCGTCTCCTGGAGCTCTTCGAGATCGTCGGCCAGACCGACCCGCGCGTCAACAAGGCTCGGGCCCGGCTCACCGGCCTGCTCTACTGACGCCGGCCGGAACGCCGAGAGGCCGCCCGCTCGCGACGATCGTCGCGGCGGGCGGCCTCTTCCGTGCGGGGACCGATCAGTCGGCGGGTCGCAGGTAGAGCACGGCCAGCGGGGGCAGGACCAGCTCGGCGGAAGCCGGGCGGCCGGCCCACGGCTCCTCGCGAGCCTCGACCGCTCCGAAGTTCCCGACTCCGCTGCCGCCGTAGATCTCGGCGTCCGTGTTGACGAGCTCCTCCCAGCGGCCGGCCGTGGGCAGGCTCACGCGGTAGCCGTGCACGGGCGAACCCGAGAAGTTGGCGATGACGGCGATCGGGCGACCCTCGCTGTCCTTGCGCAGGAACGAGACGACGTTGGCCGCCGCCGCGCCGCCGTCGATCCACTCGAAGCCCGACTGCTCGTGGTCGAGCTCCCAGAGCGACGGCGAGTCGCGGTACACGCGGTTCAGCTGACCGACGAGGCTCCAGAGACCGCGGTGGCTCGGCTGATCGAGGATCCACCAGTCCAGACCCCGCTCCTCGCTCCACTCGGAGTACTGGCCGAACTCCTGGCCCATGAAGAGCAGCTGCTTGCCGGGATGGGCCCACATGAAGGCGAGGTAGGCGCGCACGTTCGCGAGCTGCTGCCAGTGGTCGCCCGGCATCTTCTGGATCAGCGAGCCCTTGCCGTGCACGACCTCGTCGTGGCTGATCGGCAGGACGAACTTCTCGCTGAAGGCGTAGACGAACGAGAAGGTGATCTCGCCCAGGTGGTACTGGCGCCACAGCGGATCGTTCGCCATGTAGTCGAGCGAGTCGTGCATCCAGCCCATGTTCCACTTGAGCCCGAAGCCGAGGCCGCCGGAGCTGGTGGGCTGGGTGACGCCGGGCCAGCTCGTCGACTCCTCGGCGATCATCATGATGCCGGGGTGCAGCTTGTAGGCCGTGGCGTTGACCTCCTGGAGGAAGCTGATCGCCTCGAGGTGCTCGCGTCCGCCGTACTGGTTCGGCAGCCACTCGCCCTCCTTGCGGGAGTAGTCGAGGTAGAGCATCGAGGCGACGGCGTCCACGCGCAGGGCGTCGACGTGGAACTCCTCGAGCCAGAACAGGGCGTTAGCGACGAGGAAGTTGCGCACCTGGGTGTGCCCGAAGTCGAAGACGTAGGTGCCCCAGTCCATCTGCTCGCCGCGGCGCCAGTCCGGGTGCTCGTAGAGCGGCTCGCCGTCGAAGCGGGCGAGGGCGAAGTCGTCCTTGGGGAAGTGCCCCGGCACCCAGTCGACGATGACGCCGATGCCGGCCTGGTGCAGACGGTCGATCAGGTACTTGAGGTCGTCGGCCGTGCCGAAGCGGCTCGAGGCGGCGTAGTAGCCGGTGACCTGGTAGCCCCAGGAGCCGCCGAACGGGTGCTCGGCGAGCGGCATGAACTCCACGTGCGTGAAGCCGAGCTCGGTGACGTACTCGATCAGCGGGTCCGCGAGGTCGCGGTAGCCCAGTCCCGGACGCCAGGAGCCGAGGTGCATCTCGTAGACGCTGAGCGGCTGCGTGTGCGGATCGACCGAGGCTCGCTTCTCCATCCAGCCGGAGTCGCCCCACTGGTGGTGCGAGACGGGGACCTTGGACGCCGTCGCGGGCGGCACCTCCGTGGCGCGGGCCATCGGGTCGGCCTTGCGGACCCAGTGGCCGTCACGCGAGAGCAGGTCGAACTTGTAGGAGGCTCCGGGCTCGACGCCCGGGACGAAGATCTCCCAGACCCCGGTCGTCCCGAGGTTGCGGAGGGAGTGGCCCTCGCCGTTCCAGTCGTTGAAGTCGCCGACGACCCGAGCGGCCTGGGCGTGCGGGGCCCAGACGGCGAAGCTCGTGCCCCAGACCCCCTCGTGCTCGCGGTGACGGGCGCCGAGCGCCTCCCAGAGGCGCTCGTGGCGGCCCTCGCCGATGAGGTAGAGGTCGAAATCACCGACCGTCTTCGAGAAGCGGTAGGGGTCCTCCGCGGTCCACTCGCCGCCGCCGCCGTAGCGGGCCTCGACGGTGTACGCCTGCGGACCGAGGACGTGGAAGCCCTGCCAGATCCCGTCGCTGAGGTGGCTGAGCTCGACGCGGGCGCCGGTGGCGAGCACCACGGCGACCTTCTCGGCGAGCGGGCGGCGCACGCGGACGACCGTCACCGGGTCGGAGACGCCGGGGGCCGCGACGAGGTGCTGGCCCAGGACGTCGTGGGGGAGCGCGTTGCTGCCGGTGGCGAGCTGCTGCAGCACCCACTCGGGGATGTCGGGCAGCGCGATCGCAGCGGTGCCGTCGACAGGGCCCGAAGCGGATGCGGGGTCCGCGGTCGTCTCGGCGGGGCCGGCGGTCGTCTCAAAGGGAGCGGCGCTGTCCGCTGCGACGGAATCGGCGGCGTCCGTGTCGTCGGGCAGGTCGCCCTCGGCCCCGCTGCCGACCGGAGCGGACTCCGCGTCGTCGGCGTCGGGCTCGACGGTCACGGCGTCGTCGGCCGCGACCGGCTGAGGCGCCTCCGGGACCGTCTCGACCGCGTAGCTGCGCGCGTTCTCGCCGTCCGCTCCGGGGTGCTGTCGAGCGTCGGGCGCCGCGTCGGCGACGTGCGCGCCGTGGCCGGAGGTGGTCGCCGAGCTGGTGCCCGTCGTGGGGACCGTCTCGGCGTGCGCGCCGAGGCCCGCCTCCTCGGCCGGGCTCGTGCCCTCGGGGGTGGTTCCGCTCATCGCTCGTCCGCCTTCACGCTCAGGATGTGCACGGGCTCGACGAACGAGTCGAGCCGCACGTAGTCGTCGCTGCCCCAGGTCCAGACGGCGCCGGTGATCAGGTCCTCGACCTCGAAGGTCGCGCTCCAGTCGAGCCCGATCGCGGGCAGGTCGAGGTGGACCGTGGTCTCGCGGGCCGAGTGCGGGTCGGTGTTGACGACGACGATGATCGTGTCGTCGGTCCCGGTGCCCGTGAACGCGGCCTGCAGGTGCTTGGAGTAGACGAGGATCGCGTCGTCGTCGCTGCCGTGCACGTGCAGGTTCCGCAGCTGCCCGAGTGCGGGGTGCGAGCGCCGGATCTCGTTGAGGCGCGTGATGTACGGCGCCAGCGAGCGGCCCGACTCCTCGGGGCCGGCCCAGTCGCGCGTCTTGTACTCGTACTTCTCGTTGTCGATGTTCTCCTCGGCG
Source organism: Rathayibacter sp. AY1C6 (assembly GCF_002931535.1). Taxonomy (NCBI): domain Bacteria; kingdom Bacillati; phylum Actinomycetota; class Actinomycetes; order Micrococcales; family Microbacteriaceae; genus Rathayibacter; species Rathayibacter sp. AY1C6. The sequence goes on from NZ_PSWC01000007.1 coordinate 52,185, forward strand.
CCGGGGCGAGCGACGTTCTCGACCAGTTCGTAGCCGGCGTAGACCCCCCACAGCGGCGACGCGGTCGCGGCGAGGGCCGCCCGCACCTTGTACGCCGAGCGGCCGCCGTACTGGAGGTACTCGGTGAGGATGTCCGGAGTGTTCACGAAGAGGTTCGGCCGCATGTAGTCGGCCGTCTCGTGGGAGATGCTCGTGAAGAACTCGCCGAGCTCCTCCTTGGTGTTGCGCCAGGTGAAGTACGAGTACGACTGCTGGAAGCCGACCTTGCCGAGCGCGCGCATGATCGCGGGGCGGGTGAACGCCTCCGCGAGGAAGACGACCTCGGGGTGCTCGGCGTTGACCTCGTGGATGATCCACTCCCAGAAGTCGAGCGGCTTCGTGTGGGGGTTGTCGACGCGGAAGATCCGCACGCCCAGGTCGATCCAGTGCCGCAGGACCCGCAGCGACTCCTGACGGATGCCCTCGGGGTCGTTGTCGAAGTTGATCGGGTAGATGTCCTGGTACTTCTTCGGCGGGTTCTCGGCGTAGGCGATCGAGCCGTCGGGGAGCGTCGTGAACCACTCGGGGTGGCTGGTGACCCAGGGATGGTCGGGCGAGGCCTGCAGGGCGAAGTCGAGGGCGAGCTCGAGGCCCGCGGCCTCGACCGCGGCGTGGAAGGCGCGGAAGTCGTCCTCGGTGCCGAGGTCCGGGTGGATCGCGTCGTGGCCGCCCTCGGCCGAGCCGATCGCCCACGGCGAGCCGGGATCGTTCTCGCCGGCGTCGAGCGTGTTGTTCGGGCCCTTGCGGAAGGAGCGGCCGATGGGGTGGATCGGCGGCAGGTAGAGCACGTCGAAGCCCATCGCCGCCACGGCGGGGAGGCGGTCGATCGCGGTGCGGAAGGATCCGCTGGTCACGGTCCCGTCCTCGTGGCGCACGGCGCCCTCGGAGCGGGGGAAGAACTCGTACCAGGCGCCGACGCCGGCGCGGGTGCGCTCGACGTGGACGGTGCGCGGCTCCGAGACGCTGGTGAGGCTCATCACCGGGCGGGCGTCGAGCGCGCCGTGGACGGCGGGATCGGTCGCCGCGGCGAGGCGCTCCTCGGCGCTCAGCGTGGTGTCGCCGACGCGGGCGGCGGTGTCGGAGAGCAGGCTGCGCTCGCCCTCGGGCCGCGAGGAGTCGTCGGCGCCGCTGCGCAGCAGGCCCTCGCCGATGGCGAAGGTGACGTCGATGTCCAGGCCGGCCGGGATCTTGACCTCGGCCGTGTGGAGCCAGGTCGCCCAGTCGTCGGCGTAGGCGCGGATGCGGTAGCTCCAGTCGCCCTCCTCGTCGAGGGCCACGAGGCGCCCGTAGCGGTCGGTGCCGGTCGCGAGGAGCGACATGCGGTGCTCCGACTCGGCCCCGGACGGCGAGCGCAGCAGGAGGTCGACGCCGATGAGGTCGTGCCCCTCGCGGAAGGCCGTGGCAGCGAAGGGGACGACCTCGCCGACGAACGCCTTCGCGGGCCAGCGGTCGTCCTCGAGCCGGGGCTGCGGGTCGATGATCGGCAGGCGCTCGGCCCGGACGCGGTAGCCGCTCCCGGTCGTCGCGGTCGCCGGCGACGCGTGGGGTGCGTCCGCGGTCACCGGGTCGGCCGGAGCACTGTCGGCCGCGGGGGGAGCAGGAGTCGCCTCGGGGGCGGCGGCGGGCGCCGGAGCGGCCGTCTCGGGAGGCGCCGACGCCTCCTGGGGTGCGCGTCCGCGACCCGCTCGCCGTGCGTCCTTGCCGTTCTGAGCCTTGCCGAAAGGTATCTGAGCCACGTCATGACAGTAGCGACCGGCGGCGGCTCGCACACGACGGTTGCGCCCGCGCTCGGGCCTGTGCAAACGGATCCGGGGAGCGCGTGCCGGAGCGTCGGGGCGGGTCCGCGTCCGGCCGATCCGCGGCGGCCGAGGGGTCCGCTAGGGTGACCGAGCGCGACCGCCCCGGTGCTCCGCGACCGGGCGCTCCGGGGTCCGCAGAGAGTCGAGGGGTGCCGTGAAGGCGATCCGCCGCTTCATCGTCCGCTCCGTCCTCCCGCCCGAGCTCTCGGCTCTGGGCGATCTGGCGGGCAATCTCCGCTGGGCCTGGCACGAGCCCGCCCGGCGCTTGTTCGAGCGGGTCGATCCGGAGCTGTGGCGGCGCGGGGGAGCGGACCCCACCGCTCTGCTCGGAGCAGTGAGCCCCGAGCGCCTCGCCGAGCTGGCGGGGGACCAGGGCTTCGTCGACGAGGCGTGGCGCCTCCGCGACGAGCTCGAGCGCTACCGCACCGAGCCGCGGTGGTACCAGTCGCTGCCGGAGTCCGCCCCGCGCTCGATCGCCTACTTCTCGCCGGAGTTCGGCATCGCGGCGGCGCTGCCCCAGTACTCCGGCGGACTCGGCATCCTCGCGGGCGACCACCTGAAGGCCTCCTCGGACCTGGGCGTGCCGCTCACCGGCGTGGGCCTCTTCTACCGGTCGGGCTACTTCTCGCAGAAGCTCTCCGCCGACGGCTGGCAGCTCGAGTCCTACCCCTCGCTCGATCCCGACGGGCTGCCGCTGCGCGTCGTCCGTCTCGCCGACGGCTCGCCCGCCCGCATCGTGCTGGCGCTCCCCGAGGGACGCGCGCTCTACGCCCGGGTCTGGCGCGCGGAGGTCGGCCGGGTGACCCTCCTCCTGCTCGACACCGACATCCCCGAGAACGAGGACTCGCTCCGCTCCGTCACCGACCGCCTCTACGGCGGCGGGGGCGAGCACCGCCTGCTGCAGGAGCTGCTGCTGGGCATCGGCGGGGTCCGCGCGCTCGAACTCTGGGCCGAGGTCTCGGGCGGCGTCCTCCCGGAGGTGTTCCACACCAACGAGGGGCACGCCGGCTTCCAGGGGCTCGAGCGCATCTCCGGCCTGATCGGCGCGGGCCTGGACTTCGACCAGGCTCTCCAGGTGGTGCGGGCGAGCACGGTCTTCACCACGCACACTCCGGTGCCGGCGGGCATCGACCGCTTCGACCGCGGGATGATCGAGGAGTACTTCTCCACGGAGCTGCTCCCGGGCGTGCAGGTCGAGGACGTGCTCGCGCTGGGCGCCGAGCCGGGGGACTCCGGGACGGCGTTCAACATGGCGTACATGGGCCTGCGGCTCGCGCAGCGCTCCAACGGCGTCTCGACGCTGCACGGCGAGGTCAGCCGCTCGATGTTCTCGAGCCTCTGGCCCGGCTTCGAGACGGCGGAGGTGCCGATCGGCTCGGTGACGAACGGCGTCCACGCGGCCACCTGGACCGATCCGATCCTCCGGCGGCTCGCGGAGGAGCGGCTCGGCACCGACGACACGACGCGGGCCGACTGGGCCTCGGGCGCGCTCGGCGACACCGAGCTGTGGGCCGCGCGCCGGGCGATGCGGGAGCAGCTGGTGCGGGACGCCCGCCGCCGGGCCGCCCGCTCCTGGCGCGAGCAGAACCCGGGCGGCCTCCCGCCGGCCTGGCTCGACGAGCTGCTGGACCCGGACGTGCTCACCATCGGCTTCGCGCGGCGGGTGCCGACCTACAAGCGGCTGACCCTGATGCTCCACGACCCCGAGCGTCTGCGCGCGCTGCTCACCCACCCGCAGCACCCGATCCAGATCGTCATCGCGGGCAAGTCCCACCCGGCCGACGAGGAGGGGAAGCGCCTGATCCAGCGGCTCGTCCGCTTCGCGCAGGAGCCGGACGTGCGCCGCAGGATCGTCTTCCTGCCGGACTACGACATCGCGATGGCGCAGCTGCTCTACCCGGGCACCGACGTCTGGCTCAACAACCCGCTGCGCCCGCTCGAGGCGTGCGGCACCTCGGGGATGAAGGCGGCGCTCAACGGCTCGCTCAACCTCTCGATCCTCGACGGCTGGTGGAACGAGTACTTCGACGGCGAGAACGGCTGGGCGATCCCCTCCTCCGACCGCGCGCTCGACCCGGAGGCCCGCGACACGCTCGAGGCCGAGGCGCTCTACGAGCTGCTCGAGACCGAGGTCGTGCCGCGCTACTACGAGCGCGATCACGACGGCGTGCCCCGGCGGTGGGTGCGGTCGATCCGGCACACCCTCGCGACCCTCTCGCCCGAGCTCTCCGCCGAGCGGATGGTGCGCCAGTACGTCGAGGCGCTCTACTCGCCGGCCGCCGAGGCCGGGCGCGCCGTCGCCGCCGACCACTTCGAGCCGGCCAAGGAGCTGGCGACCTGGAAGCGGCGGGTCCGCGCCGGCTGGCCCGGGGTCGCGGTCGCGTCCGTCGAGTCCGGCGGGATCGACGCGGTGCCCCAGCGCGGGGACCGGCTCGCCGTGCGCGCGGGCGTGCGCCTGGGCGAGCTCTCGCCGGCGGACGTCTCGGTCGAGGTCGTGTACGGGACGACGGCCGCTGACGGCTCGCTCACCGAGGTCCGCCACCACGAGCTCGAGGTGGTCGAGGAGTCGGGTGCCGTAGTGCCGGCCGACGCGGTCGGGCGCGTGCCCTACGCCGGAGTGGTCACCCTCGACCGCAGCGGCTCCTTCGGCTACACCGTCCGCGTCGTGCCGCGGCATCCCCTCCTGGCCCGCTCCGCCGAGCTGGGACTGGCCGCCGCCGCCGGCTGACCCCGCCCGGTCCCTCTCCGCGAGATGCCGCTCCGGTGCGCCTTCCTCGGCGTCTCGCGGACCGGAGTGGGATCTCGCGGGAGGAGGACGGCGCATGGAGCGAAACGGCGCCCGGAGGAGGACGGCGGGGGAGCAGGGGTCAGCGCGCGATGTCGGCGAGGAGGGCGGCCGTCGCGGCGACGAGGTCGGCGGGGGCGAGCTCGATGTCGAAGCCCCGGCGCCCGCCCGACACGAGCACCGTGTCGTGGAGCTCGACGGTCTCGTCGATCACGGTGCGGTGCAGCGTCCTCTGCCCGAGCGGCGAGATGCCGCCGAGGACGTAGCCGGTCCGGCGCTGGGCCAGCACGGGGTCGGCCATCGCCGCCCGCCTGCCTCCGACCGCGGCCGCGAGCTCCTTCAGCCCGAGCGAGCCGGTGACGGGCAGGACGCCCACCACGAGCTCGCCGTCCACATCGACCATCAGGGTCTTGAACACGCGCTCCGGCTCGACGCCGAGCGCCTCGGCCGCCTCGAGCCCGTAGCGCGACGTGGCCGGGTCGTGCCGGTACTGGCGGGGAGTGAAGGGGACGCCCGTCGCCGTCAGCGCGACGGTCGCCGGGGTCCCCGGCCCGCTCCGCGCCATCAGGCGTCCTGCTCGGCCGCCGGCCCGTGCGCGGCGAAGAGCTGCATCGAGGTGCCGGCCACGCGGATGACCTGCCCCGGCTCGAACGACTCGCCGTGCTCCAGCGGCTCCGGCTCCTCGCTGTTCCACAGGCGCGTGTAGCCGGTGACCCCCTCGCCGTCGGCGAGCACGACCGTGGTGTCCTGCTCGACGCCGTGCACCACCAGCAGGACACGGTCCGGCTCGCCCTCGACCGGCGTCGAGGCCGCGAGGTACTGCAGCGTCCGGTTGGCGGCGGAGGTCCAGTCGTGCTCGCTCATCCCGCGCCCGTGGGCGTCGAACCACGTCATGGTCGTGGCGCCCGGCTCGCTCGCGTCGCCGCTGCCGTAGCGGGAGGGGCGCAGCGCCGGGTGCTCACGCCGCAGGCGCAGCAGGGTGCGCGTGTGCGCGCGGAGCGCGAGCTGCCAGTCGGCCAGGCCCTCCCAGCGCACCCAGGTCAGGTCCGAGTCCTGGCAGTAGGCGTTGTTGTTGCCGCGCTGGCTGCGCCCGGTCTCGTCGCCCGCCGTGATCATCGGCACGCCGGCCGACAGCAGCAGGGTGCCGAGGAGGTTCCGCATCGCCTTGCGCCGCGCCAGCGTGATCCGCTCGTCGGTGGTGGGGCCCTCGAAGCCGTGGTTGAAGGAGCGGTTGGTGTCGGCTCCGTCGCGGTTCGACTCGCCGTTGCCGATGTTGTGCTTGACGTTGTACGAGACCAGGTCCGCCAACGTGAAGCCGTCGTGCGCGGTGACGAAGTTGACCGAAGCGAGGGGTCCCCGCTCCGCCGAGAAGGTGTTGGAGGAGCCCGAGAGCCGGGTCGCGAAGCCGCCGATGCCGACGGGGGCCGTGCCGGCGCGGCGGGCGTAGTCGATGTCCGAGAGCCAGAAGTTGCGGGCGCGGTCGCGGTAGCGGTCGTTCCACTCCGACCACCCGGCCGGGAAGTTCCCCGTCTGCCAGCCGCCCATTCCCACGTCCCAGGGCTCGGCGATCATCTTCACGCCGGCCAGCGCCGGATCCTCGACCGCGGCCCGCAGCAGCGGGTGGTCGCTCCGGAAGTGCGCGATCTCGTCCCGGCCGAGGGTCGCGGCCAGGTCGAGCCGGAAGCCGTCGATCCCGACCTCGCCCGACCAGTAGCGCATCGAGTCCAGCGCGAGGCGCTGCGCCGCGGGCCGGCCGAAGTCGATCGTGTTCCCGCAGCCGGTGACGTCCACGTAGTGGCCCTCGGGCGTCTGGCGGTACCAGCCTGCGTCGTCGATCCCGCGCAGGCTCGACATCGGCCCGCCCGGCCCCTCCTCGGCGGTGTGGTTGTAGACCACGTCCAGGATCACCTCGAGGCCGGCCTCGTGCAGGAGCTTCACCATCCCCTTGAACTCGCGGAGCACCGCGGTCGGTCCGCCGCGCTGCGCGGTGGAGGAGGCGTACGCGGCGTGCGGGGCGAAGAAGTTCAGGGTGTTGTAGCCCCAGTAGTTGGTCAGCCCCTGCCGCAGCAGGCGCTGCTCCGACACGAACGCGTGCACGGGCAGCAGCTCGACCGCCGTCACGCCCAGATCGAGCAGCGCCGAGACCGTCGACTCGTGCGCCAGGCCGGCGTAGGTGCCGCGCAGCTCCACGGGGAGCGCCGGGTTCAGCCGGGTCAGCCCCTTCACATGCGCCTCGTAGATCACGGTGCGGTCCATCGGGGTGCCGGGCCGGGAGGAGGAGCCCCAGTCGAACGCGTCGTCCACGACGACGGAGCGCCACTCGTTCTCCGCCACCCGGTGCAGGCCGCGGGAGTACGGCTCCAGTAGGGCCCGGCGGGGGTCGAACCGGTGTCGGGGGCCCGTCGGCCCGTCGACGCGCAGGGCGTAGCGGCGGCCGGGGGCCAGCAGATCGGAGCGCGCGGACCAGACCGCGGCGTCGTCGCGCGCCAGCGGGACCGTGCGGGTCACCCAGGTCGGATCCTTCTCGTCGTACAGCAGCAGATCGACGGCGCTCGCGCTCTCGGACCAGACCCGCAGCTCACCGCCCTGATCGTCCACGGTCACGCCGAGCCGGGCCAGGGGATCGTGAGAGGTCATGCGACTTACAGTAGTGACGGGCACCGGCTCCCTCCGTGCCCCCGACGCGGGACGAAGGGCTGCTGTGATCTACCTCGACCACGCCGCGACCACCCCGCTGCGCGCCTCGGCGCTCGCCGCGTTCGCGGAGGCGTCCGCCCACGCCGGCAATCCCTCCTCCGTCCACGGCTCCGGCCAGGAGGCGCGCCGCCGGCTGGAGGACGCCCGGTCGGCGCTCGCGGGGGTGCTCGGCTGCGAGCCGATCGAGGTGATCCTCACCGCCGGCGGCACCGAGGCGGTCAACCTCGGGATCAAGGGCCTCTACTGGCAGCGCCGGAGCGAGGACCCGGCCCGCGTCCGGGTCCTGGTCGCCGAGGGGGAGCACCACGCGACGCTCGACTCCGCCGCCTGGCTCGCCGAGCACGAGGGCGCCGTCCTCGAGTCGCTGCCTCTCGACGACGAGGGCACCCTGCGGCCGGAGGCGCTCGCCGCGGCGCTGGAGGAGGACCCCGGATCGGTCGCCCTGGTCACGGTGCTCTGGGTCAACAACGAGATCGGGACGATCAACCCGATCGCCGAGCTGGCGGCCGCGTGCGCCCGCGCCGGCGTCCCCCTCCACGTCGACGCGGTCGCCGCCCTTGGACACGTGCCGCTGCGGATCGCCGAGATCCGCCGCGCCTCCGGCTCCGGGCGCGGCGCGGGACTGGCCGCCGTCAGCGTCTCGGGTCACAAGGTCGGCGGGCCGATCGCGACCGGTGCCCTCGTGCTCGCCCGCGACGCCCGCGTGGTCCCGGTGCTGCACGGAGGCGGACAGCAGCGAGGCGTCCGCTCCGGCACCCAGGACGTGCCCGGCGCCGCGGCCTTCGCCGCCGCCGCGGTCGAGGCGGACGCCGAGCTGTCGGCGGAGGCGCTGCGCCTGGCCGCCCTGCGCGACCGGCTCGTCGCGGGCATCCTCGCCGCCGTGCCGGGGGCGACCCTGACCGGGCCCGCCCTCGACTCCGGACGCCGGGTCGCCAACAACGCGCACCTCGCCTTCCCCGGTGCGCAGGGCGACTCCCTCCTCTTCCTCCTCGACACCGCGGGCGTCTCCGTCTCGACCGGATCCGCCTGCACGGCGGGGATCCCGGAGCCCTCGCACGTGGTCCTCGCGCTCGGCCGGAGCGAGGACGAGGCCCGCGGGGTGCTCCGGATGACGCTCGGCCACACCTCGACCGACGCGGACGTCGACGTCCTCCTGGCCGCGCTGCCCAGCGCCTACGCCCGCGCCGCCCGAGCCGGACTCTCGAACCGCGCGGTGCTGCCCGCCTGAACCCCTGCCGGCCGCGCCCGCGGGAAACGTAGACTCGCACGGTGAAGGTTCTGGCGGCGATGAGCGGTGGAGTGGACTCGGCGGTGGCCGCGGCCCGCGCGGTGGAGGCGGGGCACGACGTGGTGGGCGTGCACCTCGCCCTGAGCAGGATGCCCGGCACGCTGCGCACCGGCAGCCGGGGGTGCTGCACGATCGAGGACTCGATGGACGCGCAGCGCGCCGCGAACGTCCTCGGCATCCCGTACTACGTGTGGGACTTCTCCGAGCGGTTCAAGCTGGACGTCGTCGACGACTTCGTCGCCGAGTACTCGGCGGGCCGCACCCCGAACCCCTGCATGCGCTGCAACGAGCGGATCAAGTTCGCCGCCCTGCTCGAGAAGGCTCTCGACCTCGGCTTCGACGCGGTCTGCACCGGCCACTACGCCTCCCTCCGCACCGCCGCCGACGGCTCCCCGGAGCTCCACCGCGCGAGCGACGAGGCGAAGGACCAGTCCTACGTCCTCGGCGTGCTGACGGAGCAGCAGCTACGGCACTCGATGTTCCCGCTCGGCTCCACGCCGTCCAAGGCGATCGTGCGCGCGGAGGCGGCCGAGCGGGGCCTCAGCGTCGCGAGCAAGCCCGACAGCTACGACATCTGCTTCATCCCCGACGGCGACACCCGCGGCTGGCTCGCCGAGCGCGTCGCCCCCGAGACCGGAGCGGTCGTCGATCGGGACGGCGCGGTGGTCGGCTCCCACGAGGGCGCTCACGGGTACACGGTGGGCCAGCGCCGGGGCCTGCATCTCGGCGTCCCCGCGCCCGACGGTCGGCCGCGCTTCGTCCTGGAGGTGCGGCCGGTGAGCAACGAGGTCGTCGTCGGTCCGCGCGAGGCGCTGCGCATCGGCGAGATCGCCGGCGAGCGGTTCACCTGGGCGGGCGCCGCTCCCGAGGACGTGGACGCGCCCTTCCGCTGCGACGTCCAGATCCGCGCGCACGCCGACCCGGTCCCCGCCTCCGCGATGGTGTCGCACGTCGATGGCAGGGTGGAGCTCGTGATCACTCCGGACTCGCCGCTCGACGGCGTCGCCCCCGGCCAGACGGCCGTCGTCTACCTCGGCACCCGCGTGCTGGGCCAGTGCACGATCGACCGCACGGTCGCGGCCGACGCCGCGGTGCTCCGGTGAGCGCCGTCGAGCCCGCCGCCCGCGTCGAGGAGCTGCGGGCGCGGATCCGGTCGGCGAGCGACGACTACTACGCGGCCGACTCCTCGCCGCTGTCCGACGCCGAGTACGACGCCCTGGTGCGCGAGCTCGCCGCGCTCGAGGCCGAGCACCCCGAGCTCGCCGCCGAGGACTCGCCGACGCGGACCGTCGGCGGGATCGTCGGAGCGGGCCTCGCCCCGATCGACCACGCCGAGCGGATGCTCTCCCTCGACAACGTGTTCTCGGCCGAGGAGCTGCGCGAGTGGTGCGAGAAGACGGTGGCGTCGGCCGACCGCCCCGTCGCCTGGCTCACGGAGCTCAAGATCGACGGGCTCGCGATCTCCCTCCACTACGAGGACGGCCGCCTCGTCACGGCGGCGACCCGGGGCGACGGCCGCACCGGCGAGGACGTCACCGTCAACGCCCTCCGCGTCGCGGGGATCCCCGAGCGCCTCTCCGGCGAGGGCCACCCGGCACTCGTCGAGGTCCGCGGCGAGGTCTTCATCCCCGTGGCCGCCTTCGCCGAGCTGAACGCCCTCCAGGAGACGCTGCGCGACGAGGCGGTCGAGGAGGCGCGGACCCGCTGGTCGACCCGCCCGGCCGCCACCCGAGGCGTCTTCGAGGAGGAGAAGGCGCGCACGAGCGCGCTGCGGCGCTTCCCGACCTTCGCCAACCCGCGGAACGCGGCGAGCGGCGGCCTCCGCCAGCAGCTCGACAAGAAGTCGGGTCTCGACCTGCGCGCCGGCGAGGCGCGCGTCGGCTCCCTCGCGCTCTACGTGCACGGCATCGGCGCCTGGCCGGACCCGCCGGTCGCGACCCAGTCCGAGGTCTACGGGCTCCTCTCCTCCTGGGGACTGCCGGTCAGCGGCCACAACCGCGTCTCGGCCTCGGTGGAGGAGGTGCTCGCCTTCGTCGAGCGCTACGGCCGCGAGCGGCACTCGGTCGAGCACGAGATCGACGGCGTGGTCGTGAAGGTGGACGAGCTCGAGCTGCACGACGAGCTCGGCGCCACCAGCCGGGCGCCGCGCTGGGCGATCGCCTACAAGTACCCGCCCGAGGAGGTGCACACGAAGCTCCTCGACATCGTCGTGAGCGTCGGGCGCACCGGCCGCGCGACGCCGTTCGCCCAGATGACCAAGGTGAAGGTCGCGGGGTCCGAGGTGCGCCAGGCCACGCTGCACAACGCCGACGTGGTCAAGGCCAAGGGCGTGCTCATCGGCGACACGGTCGTGCTGCGGAAGGCCGGGGACGTCATCCCCGAGGTGCTCGGCCCGGTGGTGGAGCTCCGCGACGGCTCCGAGCGCGAGTTCGTGATGCCGACGCAGTGCCCCGAGTGCGGCACCACGCTCGCTCCGGCCAAGGAGGGCGACGTCGACCTGCGCTGCCCCAACGCGGAGTCCTGCCCCGCGCAGGTCCGCGGACGCGTCGAGCACATCGGCAGCCGCGGCGCGCTCGACATCGAGGCGCTCGGCGAGGTCAGCGCCGCCGCCCTGACCCAGCCCCTGGTGCCCGCCGAGCCGCCGCTGCGGACCGAGGCCGGCCTGTTCGAGCTCACGGTGGCCGATCTCTTCCCGATCGAGGTCGTCGTCCGCGACTCCGAGACGGGTCTGCAGAAGCTCGACGCGAAGGGCGATCCGAAGGTCGTCACGCCCTTCAAGCGCAAGCGGCAGCTCGCCAAGGACGGCGCCTTCGACCCGGAGGCGGGAGCCTTCGCGGGGGACGCCGCCTCCGTGCCCTCCACCAACGCCCTCCGGCTGATCGAGAACATCGAGCGGGCGAAGACCAAGGAGCTGTGGCGTCTGCTGGTCTCGCTCAGCATCCGGCACGTCGGCCCGGTCGCCGCGCGCGCGCTGGCGGGCTACTTCGGCTCGCTCGACGCGATCCGCGTGGCGAGCCGCGACGAGCTCGCCGCGGTCGACGGGGTGGGCGGGATCATCGCCGACGCTCTGATCGCCTGGTTCGAGGTCGACTGGCACGTCGAGATCGTCGACCGCTGGGCCGCGGCCGGAGTGCGCTTCGCCACGCCCGGCCACCCCGGTCCCGGTGCCGCGGACGCCGCCGGCGGGGTGCTCGCGGGTCTCACGGTCGTGGCGACCGGCAGCCTGGAGGGGTACTCCCGCGAGGGGGCGCAGGAGGCCATCCTCGCGGCCGGGGGCAAGGCCGGCTCGAGCGTCTCCAAGAAGACCGACTACGTCGCCGCCGGTCCCGGCGCCGGCAGCAAGCTCGGCAAGGCCGAGGCCCTGGGGCTCCGGATCATCACCGCGGCCGAGTTCCACCTCCTGGTGACGGAGGGACCGGACGCGATCGCGCTGCCGGAGGAGGCGTCCGCCGACGCTCCGGAGGAGGCCGCTGCCGGCCCGGACGGGGACGTCGCCGGCGCATCGCGCTCCGACGCCTCGCCGGAGGACGACGCCGTGCCGGAGACCGACGCCGTCCCGGACGCGGCCGCCCCGAGCACGGAGGAGCCGACCGGGCCCGATGCCTGACTCGGGCGGCGGGGAGCGGCGTGCGTTCCTGCGCCGGTCCCTCGCCGACGCGGCGTCGCTCGCGCTCGACGCCGCGGCTCGGCCCACCGCCGCCGAGCGTCGGACCGCCGAGGCGCTGGGCCGGATCGACCACCTGGTCGTGCTCTCCTTCGCCGGCCGCAGCCGCGACCAGGTCCTCGGCGCGCTCGACGATCCGGACGGCCCGGTATTCACCGGTGATACGGACGCCGTGATGACCGCGCCCGGCCCGGACGATCCTCCGGGCGCGCGCTTCGCCCCCGAGATGCTGCCGGTGCACGCGCTCCTCGCCACGGCCTTCGCGCGGGCCGACCACTGGCGCGCCGACGGCCGCGATCCGCTGCCGGCGGCCCTGCGCGCGGCCCGGGAGACCGGCACAGGCTGGGCTCTCGCGGTCGACGAGCGGCAGGGCGTCTCGATCACGCTCCTCGCCGATCCGGAGTGGCCCCACCGCGATCCGGGCGCCGCCGGCTCCCGCGGCGGGCGCCTCCTTCCCATCGACGCGCTGGCCGCCGAGGCCGCAGCCGGCACCCTGCCTCCGCTCGTCCTGGTCGAGCCGCGGTCCCTCGTCGATCCGGCCGACTTCGCCGACGCCGCAGCCGCCGGCACCGATCGATCCGCTGATGCGCGCCTCGCGGAGCAGCTGCTGCACGTCGTGTTCGACGCCGTCCGCGACGGGGAACGGGCGGGGCGGCGGATGCTGCTCCTCGTCACCGCGCGGGGGAGCGCGGAGCGGCCCGGCACGGTGCCGGCGCTCGTGCTCGCCTCGGCCGTCCCCTCGGGTGCACGGATCGGCGTGCCGCTCGGTCCGGAGACTCCCGCGCAGCTCGTCCGCGCCCGGGCGGGCGGGCGCCGGGCCCTCGTCGATCCGCAGGTCCGAGAGCTGGCCGCACTCCTCGGCGGTCCCGACCGGTCCCTCGCGCGCTGGCCCCGCACGGCGCCGGCGTTCGCGCCGCCCGCGCCGGTCGGGCGGCGCCTCCGCGACGCGGCCCGCCGCGCGCACGTCGACCCCGAGCCGGAGGCCGGACTGCTCGCCCGCGTTCGAGCCGCCGTCCCGGGCGCGTCGCTACACTCCGAGCAGGCGCAGGCGGCGCAGGAGAGGCGGCGGAGATGACCAGCGAGCGGACTCCCTCGGAGCACGACGACGGAGCTCCCCGCTCCCGCTCGCGCCGCCGCTTCCTGGCCGGCACCGCCGCCGCCGGAGTCGGAGCCGGAGCCCTCGCCGGCGGCGCGATCGGCGCGGCCGTCGCCTCCGGCCCCCGCCGCGAGGAGGAGCCGCGACTGCCCGCCCGCACGGAGCCGGGCTTCGACCACGTCGTCGTGATCATGTTCGAGAACCGCTCCTTCGACAACGTCCTCGGCCGCCTCTACGGACCGGACGATCTGCCCGCGGGCGAGAGCTTCGAGGGCCTCCTCCCCGACGAGCGGACGAACACCAGCGCCGGCGGACTGACCGTCGGCACGCACGTCTACGAGGGCGCCACCGACTCCGTGATGCGCCAGCCCGACCCGGACCCGGGCGAGGAGTACCCGCACGTCAACACCCAGCTCTTCGGCACGGTGGATCCGCCCGAGAACGCCGGCCGCACCGTCGGCGCCATGACCGCGCCCTTCAACGCGCCCGCCGACGCCGCCGCCCCGACGATGAGCGGCTTCCTCGAGGACTACGTCCAGCACCTGAGGGTGATGAAGAAGGGGCAGGAGCCCACGGCGGAGGAGGCGCGGACGATCATGGGCGGCTTCTCGCCGGAGATGCTGCCCGTCTTCTCCACCCTCGCCCGCGAGTTCGCCGTCTTCGACCAGTGGTTCTGCGCCGTCCCCTCCCAGACCTTCTGCAACCGGTCCTTCCTGCACGCGTCGACCTCGCACGGCTTCGTCACCAACAAGCAGGGCGGCGGCTACGAGAAGTGGCTCGCGGACGACCTGGCCGACGCGCCGACGGTGTTCAACCGCCTCGAGGAGGCGGGGAGGACCTGGCGCGTCTACTTCGACGCGCTGCAGGTGGTCTCCTACACCGGCTTCCTGCACGCGCCGGTGCTCGAGAAGTACTGGAAGACCCACTTCTCGACGATGGACCGCTTCTACGCCGACGTGGAGAACGGCGAGCTGCCCGACTACGCCTTCCTCGAGCCGCGGCTCGTCTTCGACCACAACGACATGCACCCGCCGACCGGCGTCCTCCACGAGGACGAGGTCGACGGCACGCCCGTCTACGACAGCGCGCTGTCCGACGTCCGCGCCGGCGAGCTGCTGCTGCACCAGGTGTACTCGGCGATCCGGGAGAGCGCGAGCACGACCGGCTCGAACGCGGTGAACACGCTCCTGCTGGCGACCTTCGACGAGCACGGCGGCCTCTACGACCACGTCCCCCCGCCGTCGGCGACTCCGCCGGGCGACGGCCGCGAGGGCGAGATGGGCTTCGCCTTCGACCGGCTCGGCTGCCGCGTGCCGGCGATCGCGGTCTCGGCGTACACGAGGGCCGGCACGATCGTGCACGACGAGCTGCACCACGGCGCCGTGATCCGGACCCTCAGCGCCCTGCACGGCCTCGAGCCGCTGACCGCTCGCGACGCCTCTGCCCCCGACCTCTTCGGGGTGCTGACCCTCGACGAGCCGCGGCAGATCGGCGACTGGCCGACCACGGTGCCGCAGTACCTGCCCCCGAACCCCGAGGCGGCGCCCGCGCATCCGGCGCACGTGAACCGCGACAAGCCGCTGAGCCCGCCCGCCGTCGGCCTGATGGGCCTGCTGCTGGCCCGGTACGGCGAGCCCGGCGAGGACCTGCCGACCACCTACGAGGGGGCGTACAACGCACTCCTGAAGCACGGCGCCAGCCTCTTCGGCGGCTCCTGACGGGCGGGCGGCACGGGCGGAGGCGGTGCGGGCGCGCCGAGTAGACTGGCGGCCGGAAATCCCCCCGAACCACCAGACGGAGACGCATGTCCGAGATCACGGCCGACACGGTCGCCCATCTGGCCCAGCTGGCCAGGATCGACCTCACTTCCGACGAGATCGGGAGCCTCACCAGGGAGCTCGGCCAGATCGTCGACTCCGTGCGCGCGGTCCAGGCCGTCGCCACGCCCGAGGTGCCGGCGACCAGCCACCCGATCCCGCTCGAGAACGTCTTCCGACCCGACGTGGTCGGCGAGACCCTCACGCTCGAGCAGGCGCTCTCCGGCGCGCCCGAGCACGACGGCAGCCGCTTCCAGGTCTCCGCGATCCTGGGGGAGGAGCAGTGAGCGCGCACGGCGACGAGCTCGTCCGCCTCAGCGCGTCCGCCCTCTCCGAGAAGCTGGCCGACGGCTCGGTCTCCTCGGTCGAGGCCACCCGCGCGCACCTCGAGCGCATCGACGCGGTCGACGGAGCGGTCCACGCCTTCCTCCACGTCGCGCGCGAGGGCGCGGTCGCGTCCGCCGAGGCGATCGACCGCCGGCGCGCCGACGGCGAGTCGCTGCACCCCCTCGCCGGAGTGCCTCTCGCCGTCAAGGACGTCATCGTCACGAACGACATGCCGACCACGAGCGGCTCCCGCATCCTCGAGGGCTGGCGCCCGCCCTACGACGCGACCGTCATGCGCAAGGTCCGCGAGGCCGGGCTGGTCCCGATCGGCAAGACCAACATGGACGAGTTCGCGATGGGCTCGACCACCGAGCGCAGCGCCTACGGCCCCACCCACAACCCGTGGGACCTCGACCGCATCCCCGGCGGCTCCGGCGGCGGATCCGCCGCGGCCGTCGCGAGCTACGAGGCGCCCCTGGCCCTCGGCTCGGACACCGGGGGATCGATCCGCCAGCCCGCGCACGTGACCGGCACCGTCGGCGTGAAGCCGACCTACGGCGGCGTGTCCCGCTACGGAGCGATCGCGCTCGCCTCGAGCCTCGACCAGATCGGCCCCGTCTCCCGGACGGTCCTCGACTCCGCGCTGCTGCACGACGTCATCGCGGGCCACGACCCGCGCGACTCGACGTCGCTGCGCGACTCCTGGCCCTCCTTCGCCGACGCGGTGCGCCGCGCCGACGTGACGGGCCTCCGGATCGGCGTGGTCAAGGAGCTCGACGGCGGCGAGGGCTTCCAGCCCGGCGTGCTGGCGCGCTTCCACGAGGCGCTCGAGATCCTGCAGGGCGCCGGAGCCGAGGTCGTCGAGGTGAGCCTCCCGAGCGTCGAGCACGCGGTCGCCGCCTACTACCTGATCCTCCCCGCGGAGGCCTCCAGCAACCTCGCCAAGTTCGACTCGGTCCGGTTCGGCCTCCGCGTCACGCCGGAGGGCGGCGGCACGGTCGAGCAGGTCATGTCCGCGACCCGCGAGCAGGGCTTCGGCCCCGAGGTCAAGCGCCGGATCATCCTCGGCACCTACGCCCTCTCGGCCGGCTACTACGACGCCTACTACGGCAGCGCGCAGAAGGTCCGGACCCTGGTGCAGCGGGACTTCGACGCGGCCTTCGCGGACGTCGACGTGATCGCCTCGCCGACGGCGCCGACGACCGCCTACCGCCTCGGCGAGAAGCTCGACGACCCGCTGGCGATGTACCGCGGCGACGTCGCGACCATCCCGGCGAACCTGGCCGGCATCCCCGGCATCTCCGTCCCCGCCGGCCTCGCCGACGAGGACGGGCTGCCCGTCGGCATCCAGTTCCTCGCTCCCGCCCGGGAGGACGTGCGCCTCTACACCGTGGGCGCCGCGCTCGAGGCGCTGCTCGAGGAGAAGTGGGGCCGTCCGCTCCTCGCGCAGGCCCCCGACCTGACCCACTCCGTGCTCTCCGCGACCGAGGAAGGTGCCGTCTGATGGCCTCCGCGCACACGTCCGCTCCCGAGCTGATGGACTACGACGAGGTCTTCGAGACCTTCGAGCCGGTGCTCGGCTTCGAGGTGCACGTCGAGCTCAACACGAAGACCAAGATGTTCTCGGACGCGCCGAACGAGTTCGGGTCCGAGCCCAACACGAACGTGACCCCGGTCGACCTCGGCCTCCCGGGCTCGCTGCCGGTCGTGAACGAGCAGGCCGTCCGCTACTCGATCAGCCTCGGCCTCGCCCTGGGCTGCTCGATCGCCCCGTCCAGCCGCTTCGCGCGCAAGAACTACTTCTATCCGGACCTGGCGAAGAACTACCAGATCTCGCAGTTCGACGAGCCGATCGCCTTCGAGGGCTCGGTCGAGATCGAGTTGGCCGACGGCTCGCTCGTGCAGATCCCGATCGAGCGCGCGCACATGGAGGAGGACGCCGGCAAGCTCACGCACGTCGGCGGCGCCACCGGCCGCATCCAGGGCGCCGAGTACTCGCTCGTGGACTACAACCGCGCGGGGGTCCCGCTCGTGGAGATCGTCACGAAGCCCATCTACGGCGCGGGGAAGAGCGCGCCCGAGTACGCGAAGGCCTACGTCGCGACGATCCGCGACATCGTGCTGGCGCTCGGCATCTCGGACGCCAAGATGGAGCGCGGCAACCTGCGCTGCGACGCGAACGTCTCGCTCCGCCCGATCGGTCAGGAGAAGCTCGGCACCCGCACCGAGACCAAGAACGTCAACTCGCTCCGCTCGGTCGAGCGCGCCGTCCGCTACGAGATCCAGCGCCAGGCGGCGATCCTCGCCGCGGGCGGCACGATCACGCAGGAGACGCGCCACTGGCACGAGGACACCGGCCGCACCTCCGCGGGCCGGCCCAAGAGCGACGCCGACGACTACCGCTACTTCCCGGAGCCCGACCTGCTCCCGGTGGTGCCGAGCCCCGAGATGATCGAGGATCTGCGCGCCGCGCTCCCCGAGAAGCCCGCCGACCGCCGCCGCCGCCTCAAGCAGAAGTGGGGCTTCACCGACCTCGAGTTCCAGGACGTCGCCAACAGCGGCCTGCTGGTCGAGATCACCGAGACCGTCTCCGCGGGAGCCGCTCCGCAGGCGGCCCGCAAGTGGTGGACCGGGGAGATCGCGCGCCTCGCGAACGCGGCGGGCGAGGACCCGGCCTCCCTGGTCACTCCGGCGCAGGTCGCCGAGCTCGCCGGTCTGATCGAGAGCGGCACGCTGACCGACCGCCTCGCCCGCGAGGTCCTCCAGGGCGTCATCGCCGGAGAGGGCACCCCGCAGGAGGTCGTCGACGCCCGGGGACTCGCGGTCGTCTCGGACGACGGAGCGCTCATCGAGGCGATCGATGCGGCACTGGCCTCGCAGCCCGACGTGCTCGCGAAGATCCGCGACGGCAAGGTTCAGGCCGCCGGTGCCGTGATCGGTGCCGTGATGAAGGCCATGAAGGGGCAGGCCGACGCCGCCCGCGTCCGCGAGCTCGTGCTGGAGCGCGCGGCCGGCTGAGCCGGTGCGCGGGGAGGTACGGTCATGAGCGGTGGAACCGGCGACGCGCCCCTTCCCGCGCGGCTCGAGCTGCCGGCGGGCGCCCTCCTGCGTCCTCTCGTCTCGAGCGATGCGGACCTCCTGCACGCGGTGATCGGCGAGCAGCGACCGTGGCTCGCGGCTCTCCTCCGCGGAGACGATCCGGCCGCCCTGCCGTCGGTGTCCCTCGGTGACGACGTGCGCGGTCTCCTGCGCCTCGAGGAGGAGTCGCGTGCGGGCAGAGCGCACGCGTTCCTGCTCGTCGGCCCGGACCGCACCGAGGCGCTGGGCGCTCTGAGCGTCCGGCCCGGCGGCGGCGACTCCGCCGAGGCCTCC
Organism: Rathayibacter sp. AY1C6; assembly: GCF_002931535.1. Classification (NCBI taxonomy): domain Bacteria; kingdom Bacillati; phylum Actinomycetota; class Actinomycetes; order Micrococcales; family Microbacteriaceae; genus Rathayibacter; species Rathayibacter sp. AY1C6. The sequence continues at coordinate 71,069 of NZ_PSWC01000007.1, forward strand.
TGGTGGGTCGTCCCCGCCGTCCGGGGCTCGCGGCTCGAGGAGGAGCTCGACGCCTACGCGCGCCGCTGGCTCCAGCAGCACTGGCCTTTCGACACGGTCACCACGCCCGACAACCACCCCGACGATCCCGCCTCCCTGGCCGGGGCGAACATCGTGGCGCTCGTGCCCGCCGCGCCGGAGCGCACCGCCCTCCCCGACACCGACGCCGCCTCGGCGGCGCTCCTCTGGGCGGAGTACCGCTCCGCGCATCCGGGAGTCAACGAGGCGCTCCCGCCGGTCGAGGCGTTCGGCGACAGCACGGCGATGGCGGACGAGCTGCTGGGCCTCGTGCGGCGCGGAGTGAAGACGGCCACGGCGTCCCTCGCCGAGGAGGGGGCGCCCGTCGCGGGTGACCACTGGATCGTCTGCGACGGCGCGGGAGCGGCGCGTGTCGTCCTCGTGACGGACGACGTGCGGACCGGTCCGCTCGACTCCGTCGACGACGCGTTCGCCTGGGCCGAGGGCGAGGGGGACCGCACGCGCGCCTCCTGGTTCGACGGCCACCGCCGCTACTTCGCCCGCGTCTCACCGGGCGGCATCGGCGACGTGGTCTTCGAGCGCTTCCACGTGGTCTGGCCGGAGGCCGACGCCGAGCGCGCCGCCGCCTTCGCCCGCTCGGTCGGAGCGTTCCGGCCCGAGGAGCTCGACGGGACTCCGGCGCAGACCTAGGGGGTTTCCCGGATGCCCCGCTCAGGCGCCCTGCGCCAGAGTGGAGTCATGGCTACTCTCGTGCGCCCCCGTCGGGGCAGGATCATCGCCGGCGTCTGTGCCGGTCTCGCCCGCCGATTCGGCTGGAGCCCCTTCGTGGTGCGTCTCCTGTTCGTGCTCTCGTGCCTCCTCCCGGGGCCGCAGATCATCGCCTACCTCGTGATGTGGGTGGTCATCCCGAAGCAGAAATGACCGAGGCCCCCGCTCCGAGCAGCCTCTGAGAGAACGCTCAGCACCCGGAGCGACGAGGGGCCTACGGTGGCGGTGTGCGTCCGTCGGGCGCCGAGGAGGAGATCATGGGATTCCTGGACCGACTGCTGGGCCGCGACGAGCAGCCCGAGAGCGCACGCCGCTCGACGTACGCGCCGCCGCAGGCCGCGGACCGCAGGCCCGAGTACGGCTCCCCTCCGGCGACGTCTCCGCGCACCGACGATGAGCGTGCCATCGAGCGCTACCGCTATCTCCTCCGCACCGCGCCGCCCGAGGCGATCGAGCAGGTGCACCGCGAGGCCTTCGAGCAGCTGACCCCGGAGCAGCGCCAGCAGGTCTTCCGAGAGCTCAGCGAGGGGGCCCCTGTCGGCGACGCGCCGAAGGACGACGACCCCCGCACGCTCGCCCAGTCCGCCACGAGGAGCGAGCTGCGCCAGCCCGGATTCATGGAGCGGCGCTTCTCCGGCGGCGGAGGCATGGGCTTCGGCGGCGTCCTCGCCTCCTCGATGCTCGGCACGATCGCCGGGTTCGCGATCGGCTCGGCCATCGCGGGCGCGTTCCTCCCCGACGCGGGAGGCGACTACGCCGGCGGTGACGGCGGGGGAGACGCCTCGGCCGACGGCGGAGCGGATGCGGGAGGTGCGGACGCCTCCGGTGCGGACGCCGGAGACGGCGGCGGCTGGGGCGACTCCGGCGGCGGCGACTTCGGTGGCGGAGGCGACTTCGGCGGGGGCGGCGACTTCGGAGGCGGCGACTTCGGCTTCTAGCCTCGTTGCAGAGGGCCCCCGATCACGGACAGTGGTCGGGGGCCCTCGCTCGTTCCGGGCTAGTCCTCGTCGGTCAGCATCGCCTTCACCTGGCGGCGGAGGACCTTGCCGATCATGCTCCGCGGCAGCTCGTCGACGACGGTGATCCGCTTGGGCACCTTGTAGGGCGTCAGCGCCTCCCGGACGGCCTTGCGGGCGGCTGCGACGTCGAGCTGCGCGCCGGGCTCCAGGACGACCGCCGCCGCCACGGACTCGCCGCTGCGCGGATCGGGCAGGCCGACCACCGCCACCTCCTTGATCTCGGGCAGGCGGAGCAGCACCTCCTCCACCTCGGACGGCGAGACGTTGAAGCCGCCCGTGATCACGAGCTCCTTGATCCGGTCGACGATGCGCACGAAGCCGTCCTCGTCGATCGTCGCGATGTCGCCGGTGCGGAACCAGCCGTCGCCGGTGAAGGTCGCCGCCGTCTCGTCGGGCTTGCGGTGGTAGCCCCGGAACACCTGCGGACCGCGCACGACCAGCTCGCCCTGCTCGCCGGTCGCCACCTCCGTGTCGGGATCCTCGGGGTCGACGATCCGCACGTCGGTGCCGGGCAGCGGGAGCCCGACCGTCCCGGCGCGTCGCGTCGGACCGACCGGGTTGGCCATCAGGACCGGAGAGGTCTCCGAGAGGCCGTAGCCCTCGACGAGCGTGCCTCCGGTCAGCGCCTCGAACGACTCGACCAGCGCCGGGTCGAGCGGCATCGCGCCGGAGATGGCGATCTCGATGCCGCGGAGGGAGACGCCCCGCTGCTGCGCGCTGCGCGCCAGGCGCTCCGCGATCGGCGGAACGGCCGGGAGGAAGGTGGCGGGGTGCTTCTTGACGACCTTCAGCACCAGCTCCGGGTCGAACTTCGGGAACAGCACCAGGCGCGCGCCCATGCTCATCGCGAAGGTCAGGCAGAGCGTCAGCCCGTAGGCGTGGAACATGGGGAGCACCGCGTAGACCACGCAGTCGCCACGGCGGACCGTCGGCACCCAGGCGCGCGACTGGGCGGCGTTCGCCGTCAGGTTCGCGTGGGTCAGCTCGGCGCCCTTGGGCGTGCCGGTCGTCCCGCTCGTGTACTGGATGACGGCGAGGTCCTCCGCGACCGGGCGCGGGTGCGCCGGGTCGATCCGTCGCCTCAGCAGCGACTCCCACTCGATCGCGCCGCGGACCGGCCCGGTCAGCGCGGCGCGCGACTCCCGGGCCTTCTTCAGCGGCAGGCGGAGGGCTGCGCGCATCGAGGCGGGCATCGCGCGGGTGAGGTCGACGGCGACGACGGTCTCGACGCCGAGGTCGGCCGGGAGGTCCTGCACCGTCGGCACGACGCGGTTCCAGGCGATCGCGACACGAGCACCGTGGTCCTCGAACTGGTGGCGCAGCTCGCGCGGGGTGTAGAGCGGGTTGTGCTCGACCACCACGGCGCCGAGCCGGAGGACGGCGTAGAAGGCGACGACGTGCTGCGGGCAGTTCGGGAGCACGAGGGCGACCGGATCGCCCGCGCGGACGCCCAGGCGGCGGAGGCCCTCGGCGGCCCGCTCCACCTCGTCGGCGAGCTGGGAGTAGCTGGTCGAACGGCCGAAGAACTCGAGCGCGACCTGGTGGGGATAGCGCTCGGCCGACTCGGTGACGATGTCGACGAGCGAGCCGGTCGGGAGCTCGAGCTCCGTCGGCACGCCGGGCGCGTAGCTGCGGATCCAGGGGCGGGGCGGGTGGGTGCTCACCCGCCCCACTCTAGGAGGAGGTGCCGGGGCTCAGGCTCCCTGAGCCACCGCGTCCTCGATCGGGGTGGGACCGGAGACGATCTCCCACGTCTTCGCGATGGAGGTCGGCTGCGCCAGGGCGGCGATCACCGTGGCGGCGACGTCCGCTCGGGGGATGCTCCCCTTCTCGACGGAGGTGCCGAGCGTGATCGTGCCGGTGCCCTCGTCGTCCGTCAGCCCGCCCGGGCGGAGGATCGTGTAGTCGAGGCCGGAGTCGCGCAGTGCCGCGTCGGCGTCGCGCTTGGCCTCGACGTAGGCCTTCCAGCCCTCCTCCGTGTCCTCGGGGAGCGGCTCGTCCACACCGATCGCACTGACCTGCACGAAGTGCTGGACCCCGACGATCGCGGCGGCCTTCTGGCTGAGGACGGACGCCCCCAGGTCGACGGTGCGCTTGCGCTCCGGGCCCGAGTCGGGTCCGGCTCCGGCGGTGAAGACCATGCCGTCGACGTGGCCCAGCGCCTCGGCGAAGGCCTCGGGCGTCGTGTCCTCGAGGTCGTGCACGAGCGGCTCGCCGCCCAGCCGGACGATGTCCTCGGCGTGATCGGGGTTGCGGATCACTCCGACCGACTCGTGGCCGGCGTCGTAGAGCAGGTGCAGGATCTGCTGCCCCACCTTGCCGTGGGCTCCGATGACGGCGATGCGTGTCATGGACGTTCCTCTCCTCGTCGGGGCGGTCGCCCCGTGTTCGTGGTCCCCTCCATCCTGCCGCGGCGACCCTGGACGCCCCCAGGCCTTGACGGCGTTCGGGCACCGGGCAGTCAGGCGGCGAGGCGGTCGTCGCGTCCGGTGATGGCGAGCAGGCGGCTCTGGAGGGAGGCGGCGTCGTCGACCGGCACGGGCGCGGCGTAGAGGCCGCTCGCGCGCAGGGTCTCCTCCTGGGGTGCGAAGAGCTCCCAGACCGCTGCGACGAGCTCCTCGTCCAGCCGCTCGTCGCTGCCGGTCGCGCGGGCGAGGTCCCAGGCGTGGACGGTCACATCGGCCGTCTGCTCCTGCAGCAGCTCGACGGCGCTGACGGTGTCGCGCCCCAGCTGCACGGTCGCAGCCGGGTCGACGGTGCGGACAGCGTCGCGCAGGCGGTCGGTCACGCGACGCCACTCGCTCCTCAGATCGGTGGCGACGGACTCGAGGCGCAGCGCCGACTCGTCGCCCCCCGAGAGGAGCGTGTGCGCGCGCTGCTGCTCGCGGACGACGTGCAGCACCAGAGCGCGCGTGTCCCACTCGGTGTCGGGCGTGGGGGCCGACCAGTCCTCGACGGCGCTCAGCCGGAGCTCGAAGGCGCGGTGGGCGCGGTCCTGCAGATCGAGCCAGCGGCTCATCTCGGCGCCGGGGCCGGTCTCGGTGGCGGTGGGGGAGTCGGGCTGCTCGTGCGTCATGGTCTCTCCGGAGCGTCGTGGTGCTCGGGTCAACCGCGAGTGGTCGGCGCTCATTCCCGGGCGCAGCTGTCGAGCGGCCGATGTCGGTGGTGCGTGCGAGCATGTCCCGAGGCGTGGGCGAGCAGGACGGAGCGGCGTGAGCAGTCAGGACGGCGCGGCGTGAGCGAGCAGGACGGCACCGCATGAGCAAGCAGGACGGCACGGGGCGGCAGGTCACGACCGAGCCCTTCGACGACCCGCGCGCGAGCATCATGCACATCGACATGGACGCGTTCTTCGCCTCCGTCGAGCTGCTCGACCGGCCGGATCTGCGCGGGAGGCCGGTCATCGTGGGGCACCACGGAGCGCGCTCCGTCGTCACAGCGGCGACCTACGAGGCGCGCCGCTACGGCGTCAACTCGGCGATGCCCATGGCGGTCGCCCTCCGCCGCTGCCCGCAGGCCGTGGTCCTCGAGCCGCACATGGAGCGCTACCGCGAGGCCTCTCGCCGCGTCATGGCGATCTTCGACTCCTTCACGCCGCTGGTCGAGCGCCTGAGCATCGACGAGGCGTTCCTCGACGTCGCGGGTGCCCGCCGCATCTCGGGCTCGCCGTTCGCGATCGGCACCGAGATCCGCCGCCGGGTGCACGCCGAGCTCGGGCTGACCTGCTCGGTCGGGATCGCCAGCACCAAGTTCGTCGCCAAGCTCGCCTCCGGCCGCTCCAAGCCCGACGGTCTGCTGGTCGTCCCCGCCGACGGCGTCCGCGAGTTCCTCGATCCGCTGCCCGTGAGCGCGCTGTGGGGAGTCGGCGCGAGCACGGAGGAGACGCTCGTCCGCCGCGGTCTGCGCACCGTCGCCGACGTCGCGACCACCCCGCTGCCGTCGCTGGTGTCCGCCCTCGGCGAGGCGACCGGGAGGCGCCTGCACGCCCTGGCGAACGGGGTGGATCCGCGGCCGGTCGACACCCGCCAGATCGAGAAGAGCGCCGGACACGAGATCACGTTCGCCGACGACGTGGCCGACCCCGAGCTCGTCCGTCGTGAGCTGCTGCGGCTCTGCGACAAGGTCGCCGTGCGGATGCGCCGCTCGGGAGTGCGCTGCCGCACCGTCGCGGTGAAGGTGCGCTTCGGCGACTTCAGCACCCTCACCCGCTCCCGCACGCTCGTCGAGGCGACGGACGTGGCCCGGGTCCTCTACGAGGCCTCCTCCGCGCTCCTCGAGGCGGCCAACCCGATGCGGCGGCCCGTGCGGCTGATCGGCGTGCGCGGCGAGCAGCTGGTCGAGGGCGACGACGTCGCGTTCTCCCTGTGGAGCGACTCCGACGACTGGCGCGACGCGGAGCTCGCGGTCGACGGCGTGGCCGCCCGCTTCGGCTCCGGGGCCGTGCGTCCCGCCTCGCTCCTGTCCCGGTCGGCTCCTGAGTCGGCCAAGGGGATCGACCTCAGCGACACGCTCGCTACGCGGAACCGATCGTCAGACTGATCGGGCGGTGGTCGGAGCCGTTCGGCGGCAGGACCGCGACGGTCGCGGCGGTGACGCCGTCGGCGAGCGCGTGGTCGAGCGAGACGAGCGGCAGCAGGGACGGCCAGGTCGCCGGGAAGCCGACTCCGCCCGTGCGGACGAGACCCGCCTCCACCAGCACCGGAGCGAACAGGTGGTCGTCCGTCGGCGTGTTGAAATCGCCGATGACCAGTGTCCGCTCCGACGCGTCGTCTCGAAGAGCGGTGGCGAGGTTCGAGAGCATGGTGTCCCGCTCCTCGTGGTCGCCCGGCCGGAACGAGGCCAGGTGCACCACGAACAGGCGCGCGCTGCCGACCGGCGTGTCGACGTCGACGGCGAGCGCGCGCTCCCAGCCGAGACCGAGGTCGAGCGGCTCCTCGTCGGTCAGCTCGGTCCGGCTCCAGACGCCGACGGTGCTCGAGACGGACGAGTACGGGTACTCGTCGGCCAGCTCGGCGTCGACCGCGTCCACGGCGTCTCCGTCGAGCTCCTGCAGCGCGATCACGTCGGGGCCGCGGGCGGCGAGCGAGGCGGCCAGCCCACCGGCGTCGCTGCTCGTCTCGATGTTCTGGCTGACGACGGTGAACGAGCCGGAGCGCACGGCCGGCGCCGGAAGCGCGACCGGCAGCACCAGCACGCCGTAGACCATCGCCAGCACGGTGACCGCGGCCGCCGTCCGGCGCGACCGGAGGGCCGCCGCGGCCGCGATGAGGAGCAACACGACGAGCCCCGTCCACGGGATCCCGACCTCGAGGACCGACAACCAGCCGATCGGATCGGGCAGCGCGCGGTGGAAGGCGAGGAAGGCGGCGAGCACGAGGCTCGCGACCGCCACCGCGGCCGAGCGCACGGGGCGGCGGCGGCGGGTGCGGGCGGACATCCGTCGATCATGGCAGCAGGTCCCCGGAGGTCCATGGACGAGTCCTGTGCGCCCCGGCGGGCCGCTTGTCGCCGCGGAGAGCCGCGGAGTACCGTCGCACCATGCCCAACATCGCAGTCTCCCTGGCCGACACCGTCACCACCGCGGGTACCGCGACGATCTACGGCGAGCCCGTCACCGTCGACGGCGTCTCGCTCGTCCCCGTCGCCCTCCGCTGGTTCGGTTTCGGCGGAGGCAGCGGCTCCGAGGACGGCCAGGAGGGCGGCGGCGGAGGCGGCGGCGCCACGGTCATCCCGATCGGCGCCTACATCAAGGACGACCTCGGCCTGCGGTTCCAGCCGAACGTGATCTCGGTCCTCGCCGTCGGCATCCCCTTCGTGTGGGTGACCGGCAAGGCCCTCGCGCGCATCATCCGCGCCCTCAAGAAGTAGCCGGAGCGGCCCCGCGTCAGCTGGCGCGCTGCTGGCGCGCGGGGTACCACTTCTTCTTCGTCCGGCCGAAGCCGACGATCAGACGCTCGGCGTCGTCCGGCCGGCGGGGGTCGTAGATCACCGCGGCGGGCTCACCGGCCATCCACGCGTCCCCCCGCTTCAGCGGGTATTTCTGCGCGCGCTTCTCCACACCCTCGGCGGTCCGGTAGACGACCAGGAGCCTGCCCAGATCCCGTGCCGAATCGCGATCGCCGCGTGCCGGATCCGGCCCGACGACGCGCGCCGGCACCCGCGTGCCGTAGCTGAGCAGCTCGCGGCGGATCCGCGCACGGCGCTGCCAGAGCAGGGCCTGCAGCAGGACGATCAGCAGCACGGCCAGGACGACGACCACCGACCACGACATGACGTCTATGATTGCCGACGAACACGGGAGTCCGGTGCACCGGGCTGAGAGGAAGGCAGCAGCCTTCGACCGTCGAACCTGATCTGGGTCATGCCAGCGAAGGAACGTTTCGATCTCCTCTTACCAACCCGTGCCCTCCATTCGCTTCCACGAAAGGGCACGTCAGTGCAGAACACGAACGCGCAGAACACGAACGCGCAGAACACGAACGCGCAGAACACGAACGCGCAGAACCTCACCTCCTCCGCCCCGGCCCGGCGCGATCTGCGCTGGCGGGTCGTCGACATCGTGGTGGCGAGCGTCGTCGCCGTCGCGAGCGGGATCGTCTTCTGGGCCTGGGGCCTGGCGACGAACGTCCTCGGCCTCGCCTTCGAGTTCCTGCCCGGGCTCGGCGGGCTCCTCGGCGGCGGCTGGCTCTTCGCCGGCGTCCTCGGCGGCCTGATCATCCGCAAGCCCGGAGCCGCGCTCTACACCGAGCTGGTCGCCGCGGCCGTGTCGGCTCTGATCGGCACCCAGTGGGGCTTCACCGTGCTGATCTCCGGACTCGTGCAGGGACTCGGCGCGGAGATCGTCCTGGCGCTCTTCCTCTACCGCAGCGGCCGTCCGCTCGTCGCGATGCTGGCCGGTGCCGGTGCGGGGCTCGCCCTCGCGATCAACGACCTGCTGTCGTACTACGCCGTCAACGACGCGCTCTTCAAGACCGTCTACGTCGCCTCCTCGATCGTCTCGGGCGCGCTCCTGGCCGGGCTGCTGTCCTGGTTCGCGGTGCGGGGGCTCGCGGCCTCGGGAGCGCTGGACCGCTTCGCCTCCGGGCGCGAGGGCCGGACGGTCGAGGGAGCCGGCGCGGGCGCTCGATGAGCGGCGCTTACGTCCGGGCGCGAGGCTGGAGCTGGCGGCACGCGGGACGCTCCCGCGACGCCCTCTCCGGCCTCGATCTCGCGCTGGAGCCGGGGGAGCGCGTGCTGCTCCTCGGCCCCTCCGGCGCGGGAAAGAGCACGCTGCTGCACGCCCTGGCCGGCGTCCTCGGCGGGGAGGAGGACGGCTCCGCGGCGGGCGAGCTCGAGATCGACGGAGCCGCGCCGCTCACCCGGCGCGGTGTCGCGGGGCTCGTGCTGCAGGATCCGGACACTCAGGCGGTCCTGGCGCGGGTCGGCGACGACGTCGCGTTCGCCTGCGAGAACCTCGGCGTGCCGCGCGAGGAGATCCCCGCGCGGGTGCGGGAGGCACTCGGCGACGTCGGGCTCGACGTGCCGTTGGACCACTCCACCTCGGCGCTCTCGGGCGGGCAGAAGCAGAGGCTCGCCCTGGCGGGTGTGCTCGCCATGCGTCCGCGGCTCCTGCTCCTCGACGAGCCCACCGCCAACCTCGATCCGGACGGTGTACGCGAGGTGCGGGCGGCGGTGGAGCGCACGGCCGACCGCACGGGGGCGACGCTGATCGTCGTCGAGCACCGGGTCGACGTGTGGGTCGGCCTCGTCGACCGGGTCGTGGTGCTCGGGCGGGACGGCGCGGTCGTCGCCGACGGCGCTCCGGTCGAGGTCCTCGATCGAACGCACGACGTGCTCCGCGCCTCCGGCGTCTGGCTGCCCGGTGACACCCCCGCCAGGCGCGGGGCGAGCGTGTTGCCCTCGCCCGCCGCCCTGAGCGCGCACGACCTCGCCATCGGCCGGCCCGTCCTCGGGCGCCGCCGCTCGACCATCGTGGCCTCGGGGCTCGAGCTCGCCGTCGACTCCGCGCGGGCCACGGCCGTGCTGGGACCCAACGGCGCGGGGAAGTCGACCCTCGCGCTCACGCTGGCCGGTCTCCTGCCGCCGGTCGCGGGGCGGGTGACCGCCTCCGAGTCGCTCCGCGCCGGTGCGGGCCCGGAGCCGATCCGCTGGACCTCGGCTCAGCTCGCCGGACGGATCGCGATGGTGTTCCAGGAGCCGGAGCACCAGTTCCTCACCGCTCGCGTGCGCGCCGAGCTCGCGCTGGGCGCCCGCGACGAGGCGGAGCGGCATCGGGCGGAGGAGCTCCTGGAGCGCCTCGGCCTCGCGCACCTCGCCGACGCCAATCCGTTCACCCTCTCCGGAGGCGAGAAGCGGCGCCTGGCCGTCGCGTCCGCCCTCACCCGGTCGCCGTCCGTGCTCGTCCTCGACGAGCCGACGTTCGGGCAGGACCGCCTGACCTGGGAGGTGCTCGTCGACCTCCTCGCCGAGCAGCGCGACGCGGGCACGGCGGTGCTCGCCGTCACCCACGACGAGGCGCTGGTCGCCGCCCTCGCCGACTCGGTCGTCACCCTCGGCGCCCGCGAGGCGGTGTCGGGATGACGCTCCTCGACTCCGTTCCCGCGCGCAGCCGGATCGCCCGGGCCAACCCGGTCGCCAAGCTCCTCGCCAGCCTGGTCATCGCGTTCGCGCTCCTCCTCACGGTCGATGCGGTCTCCGCGGCGACGGCGCTGGCGCTCGAGTTGCTGGTTCTGCCCTTCGCGGGGCTCCGGGCGGGCGAGCTCGTGCGGCGGACGGCTCCCGTCTGGATCGCGGCTCCGCTCGCCGGCCTCTCGACTGTTCTCTACGGTCGCGACAGCGGCGCCGTCTTCGCGGAGTTCCTCATCGTCTCGGTCACAGAGGGATCCGTCGCCCTCGGGCTGGCCATCGCGCTGCGCGTCCTGGCGATCGGACTGCCGAGCGTGGTCCTCATCGCCACCACCGACCCGACGGACCTGGCGGACGGCCTGGCGCAGATCCTGCGCCTGCCCTCGCGCTTCGTGCTCGGCGCTCTCGCCGGCATGCGGCTCGTCGGTCTGCTCGTCGACGACTGGCGCACCCTGTCGATGGCCCGCCGGGCCCGCGGGGTCGCCGACGGCCACGGGCCCGTCGAGGCGCTCCGCAGCCTCGCGGCCCGCACGTTCTCGCTGCTCGTGCTGGCCATCCGGCGGGGGAGCAGGCTCGCGACGGCGATGGAGGCGAAGGGCTTCGGCTCCGGCGTCCCGCGCACCTGGGCGCGGCAGTCGCGCCTCGGAGCCGGCGACCTCCTGCTGCTCGCGGGCGGAGTGCTGATCGCTGCCGTCGCCGTGACCGCCGCCGTCGTCACCGGCTCCTGGAGCTTCGTCCTGCATGGCTGAGCGGATCCTGCCGCTGACGGATCGGACGGCGGGCGACCTCGCCCGCTCCGTGATCGCGCGGCGTCGTCGGACGGTGCTGCTGGACGGACCGAGCGGCTCCGGCAAGTCGACGTTCGCGCGCGCGCTGGTCGAGCAGCTCCGTCTCGCGCCGGCGGCATCGTCGGTCGCGCTCGTGCGGATGGACGATCTCTACCCCGGCTGGACGGGCCTGGACCGGGCGTCGCGGGAGACGGCCGCGACGCTCGTCCGCCCCCACGGCCTCGGCCTCGCGGCGCACTGGCGGCCCTGGAACTGGGCCGCGGGGACGACGGCCGGGCGCCGCGTCGTCCGCGAGCCGCTTCTCGTGCTCGAGGGCTGCGGATCGGCCGGCGCCGCCGCGCGCCGCCACGCCGATCTGGTGGTCTGGCTCGAGGCCGACGACGAGGTGCGGCGCGTGCGCGCGCTCGAGCGCGACGGCGAGCTCTTCGCTCCGCACTGGGACGCCTGGGACCGCGACTTCCGCTCCTACTGCGCTCGGGAGCGGCCCCGGGAGAACGCCGACCTCGTGCTGGACACGGGCGGCGGGGGAGCGGTGCGCGGCTGAGGGGTCCACTCCGAGCGCTGCGACGCGCGGATGCCGGTGAGAGGCTCGCCCTCGGCGGTGATCAGGCCCAGCCGAGCTCGTGCAGCCGGTCGTCGTCGATGCCGTAGAAGTGGGCGATCTCGTGGACGAGCGTGACGTGGATCTCGTCGCGCAGCGCGTCCAGATCGTCGCACGCGGCGAGGTGCGGCTCGCGGAACAGCACGATGCGGTCGGGCATCTCGCCGAAGCCGTAGCGCTCGCGCTCGGTGAGGGCGACGCCGTCGTAGTAGCCGAGCAGATCCAGGGTCCCGTCCTCGGGCCGGTCCTCCACGACGAACACGACGTTGTCGAGCCCGTCGACCATGTCGTCCGGGAGCGCGTCGAGCTCGGAGATCACCAGGGCTTCGAAGGCGTCCTCGTCCAGCTCGAGCATCCGGGACCTCTCTGCGTCGGCGATCGCTGCCGGTCGCCGGATGTGCGAAGAGGCCCGGAGTCGGAACTCCGGGCCTCTTCCGCTGCATGCACAGCCACTGGGGTGAGTAACGGGGCTCGAACCCGCGACCTCCTAGACCACAACCAGGCGCTCTGCCAACTGAGCTATACCCACCAGGAGCGTGTTCCGGCGGGGTGACCCGCCGAAGCAACTGTACGAGAGTACTACATCCGCGAGGCGAACTCGTCCACGACGGCGGCCGACACGGCCTGCACCTCGGCGGTGCTCGGCCCCGGCTGCTCCACGAACACGGCACGGCGGTAGTACTGCAGCTCTCGGATGCTCTCGAGGATGTCGGCGAGAGCGCGGTGTCCGCCGTGCTTCTTGGGCGCGTTGAAGTAGATGCGCGGGAACCAGCGCCGTGCCAGCTCCTTGATCGTGCTGACATCGACGTTGCGGTAGTGCAGGTGGCCGTCGAGGCGCGGCATGAACTTCGCGAGGAAGGCGCGGTCGGTGCCGATCGAGTTGCCGGCGAGGGGGGCCTGCTGGTCCGCCGGGACGTGCTTCAGCACGTACTCCAGCACCTCGTACTCGGCCTCCGCGACGCTGACGCCGGAGGGGATCTCGACCAGCAGCCCGGAGGTCTCGTGCATCGACCGGACGAAGTCGCCCATGTTCTCGAGCGCGGTCGCGTCGGGCCGGATGACGAGGGAGAGCCCCTCGTCGAGCGGGTTCAGCTCGAAGTCGGTGACGACGACGGCGATCTCGACGAGCTCGTCGACGGAGAGGTCGAGCCCCGTCATCTCGCAGTCGATCCAGACAAGACGGTCGGGGGCGCTACTCATGCGGGGCAGTCTATCGGCGGCCGCCGACACCCGGTCCGGCCGTCCCGCTCCTCCTACACTGGACCCTCGTGATCACGCTCGCCTGCTGCCTCCTGATCGTCAACGCCGTGTGGAACGCGATCGTCTGGCCGCCCTTCCTCCGCCGCGTCCGCAAGGACCCGCGGGCGCGCGACGCGGACGGCCGCGCGACGACCTTCCTCCGCGTGCACACGGTGCTCATCGGCGTGTCGCTCGCCCTCGCCGTGGTCTCCCTGGTCGTGGGAGTGCTGGGACTCGTCCGGGGCGCCTAGGCCCCGGCGGGCGCGGCCTCTGCGCTTCGGTATCGTGGTCGCAGTCCGCCCCCGTAGCTCAGCGGATAGAGCAGGAGCCTTCTAATCTCTTGGTCGCAGGTTCGATTCCTGCCGGGGGCACCATCGGATCGGGAGCGCGCCGGTCGCCGTCCCTAGTCTTGTCCCGGTGGCGTGCGGATCAGCGTCGACGCCTCGCGCCCGTCCTTCGACCGCGTCGCGGCCTCCCCTCGGGCGGCGCTGCGCTCCTCCGAGGAGTGACGCCCGGCACCCACGGGGTTTTCCTCCGCTCCGGTGACCCTCGGACGAGGACTCGCGGTCGCTCCACCAGTAACACACCGGCAAATCGGAGGCAACACCGGCGTGTTTCCCACCCGAAGTCGTTTGAGTGTCATTCAGGCACCTAGTCTTGGGGTGTCCGGAATTACAACGACGTAACGAACGGAGGTACGACCATGCTGCTCCTCGCCATCCTCGGTGGAATCGCCGTCGCGTGGACGATCGTCGCGGCGCCCCTCGCCGTACTGGTCGGCCGAGTCGCCCGTGCACGTGATGCACACAGCTAGTCAGTACACGCACCGCCCGCACCACGGAGAAGGCCCCGATCGCACTCGCGATCGGGGCCTTCTTCTCGTGGTCGGGAGCACTCAGACCGAGCTGCGCTCCTGGCCTCGGTCGTCGTCCGAGGCGGACCGCTCGAACCGGGCCTCGTCCGCCCGGACGAACGCCTCGTCGTCGGCCGGCACGCCGTCGCGGTCTCCGTCGGCCGGAGCCGACGGCGTCGCGTCGTGCTCCGCGTCCGGCTGCGGCTGGGCGGCAGGAGCCGAGCGCTGCGGGTCGACGGGCGGCAGCTCCTCCACGGGACGCTCGCGCGACGGCACCTCCAGGCGGTCGACGTCGGCGAGCAGGCGGCGGGTCTCCTCCTGCGAGGCGTCCCCGGCCGACGCGGGGAGGACGATCGTGGGCGTCTGCGGGGCTGCAGAGCCGGAGGCGGAGCCCGCGCCGACGACGACCGGTGCGACGGCGGTCGGTGCGGCGGCCGGGGGAGCGGTGCGCTGGGGAGCGGCCTCGGCGGTGCTCGCGGCCCGATCGGACGACGGAGCGGACTCGGCGGAGCGGTCTCGACCCGTCTCCGAGAAGCGCCAGCGCTCGAGGTCGGCGAGGAAGGCCTTCCGGGCGCGCCCGGGCTTGTCCCGCCACTGCACGAGGCGGTCGCGGAACTCGCCCACGCTCGCCTGCGTCTGGTAGCCGCCGGTGCTCGACGTGTGCTTCAGCTCGGCGAGCTCGTGAGCGGCCCAGTTGGCCGCGACTCCGGAGCCCTTGACGGGCAGGAGGCGCAGGTGCGTCTCGGCCTGCGCGGAAGCGCGGTCGCTGAGGACGCGCTCCGGGCTGCTGAGGACGTTCCAGGCCGAGGCGTCGACCGCGGCGTCGACGAGCGTCGCGATGACCGCGTTCTTCCGCTCGTGATCCTGCTGACGGATGAGGCGCGCGATGGACGCTCGGAAGACGGAGGCGATCACGATCGCTCCGACCACCACGGCCAGCAGGACCACAGCGGCCGTGAAGACCGCCTGGTGTCCGTCGCTCGTGCGGATCCAGGACATGAACTCGTTCCACCACTGCATGGGGCGAACGCTATCCGGGGCGGTCGCCGCGGCCCGGTCGGCACGCCGCCGACCGGGCGGATCGGCGCGTCAGGCGACGCGGAAGACCTCGATCGCGTCGTCGACGCTCCAGAACTCGCCGAGCTCAGCGCCGGCGGGCATGCCCGCCCGCAGCAGCCGGGCGCGGTACCGCTCGCCGAGCGGATCCTCGACCAGCTCGATGTGGCCGACGACGGCACCCGAGCCGGTGCTCACGCGCCACAGCCGGGCGTTGACCCGGGTGAGCGTCGGCGGGGTGCGGGTGGCGTGCAGCGTGGACAGGGACATCGGTTCCTCCTGCTCGAGTCTCGGAGCACCCACCGGCCGAGTGCTGTCGCAGACTACGGCCGACCACCGACATCCCCGCCGGGGCGTCAGCGAAGGGTCGTGCCGTGCACAGCGAACTCCTCGATCGCGTCGATCTCCTCCTGCGAGAGGGGGCCGGCGTCCAGCGCGGCGACGTTCTGCTCGAGCTGCGCGACGCTCGACGCTCCGATGATGGCGCTCGTGACGGTGGGCACCCGGAGCACCCAGCTCAGGGCGAGCTGGGCCAGCGACTGGCCGCGCTGCTGCGCGATCGCGTTCAGGCCGCGGGCGCGCGTCAGGTACGCCTCGTCGATCCGGTCGGAGGAGAGGAAGCGCGACGTCGCCGCACGGGACCCCTCCGGCACGGTGCCGTCGAGGTAGCGGTCCGTCAGGAGCCCCTGCGCCAGCGGCGAGAAGACGATGCAGCCGGTGCCGAGCTCGTCGAGCACGGGGAAGAGGCCGTCCTCGGGTCCGCGGTCGAAGAGCGAGTAGCGGGGCTGGTGCAGGAGGAGCGGCACTCCGCTGCCAGCCAGTGCCGCCTGCGCGGCCCGGGTCTGCTCGGGCGAGTAGTTCGAGATGCCGGCGTAGAGCGCCTTGCCCGACTCCACCGCCGAGACGAGAGCGCCCATGGTCTCCTCGATCGGAGTCTCCGGGTCCGGCCGGTGCGAGTAGAAGACGTCCACGTAGTCGACGCCGATCCGCTGCAGGCTCTGGTCGAGCGAGGAGAGCAGGTACTTGCGCGAGCCGCCGTCCCCGTACGGGCCGGGCCACATGTCGTATCCGGCCTTGGACGAGATGACGATCTCGTCGCGGTACGGGCGGAGGTCCTCCGCGAGGATGCGGCCGAAGGCCGTCTCGGCGGCGCCGTAGGGCGGTCCGTAGTTGTTCGCGAGGTCGAAGTGGGTGACGCCCAGGTCGAACGCGCGGCGGAGGATCGCGCGCTGCGTGTCGAGGGAGCGGTCGGATCCGAAGTTGTGCCAGAGGCCCAGCGACAGGGCGGGCAGCAGCAGGCCGCTCCGTCCGGTGCGTCGGTAGTCCATCCGGTCGTAGCGGGCGGGGGCGGCGTCGTAGCTCACGCCGCGACTCTATTGCAGGGGGCGGATCCGCGGAATGCAGGGGGCGGTGAGCGTGTTGGACCGACTGACGCCTCCGGCACCCCGGACGCGTCGACGCGACAGGAAGTGAGTCACACGCAATGCGCACATTCGTACTCGCCGGAGGATGCTTCTGGTGTCTGGACGCCGTCTACCGCGTCCTCGACGGCGTGACCGACGTCGTCTCCGGCTACACCGGCGGCCGCACGACCGAGCCCGACTACGAGGACGTCTGCTCCGGGCGCACCGGCCACGCCGAGGCCGTCGCCGTCACCTTCGACCCGGAGGTCATCCCCGAGGAGGTCGTCCTCGACGTCTTCTTCACCCTTCACGATCCGCGTCAGCTGAACCGCCAGGGCAACGACGTCGGCACGCAGTACCGCTCGGCGATGTTCTACTCCTCCGACGAGGAGAAGGAGCTGTTCGAGACCGCGCGCGACCGTGCGTCCGAGTGGTGGGACGGCCCGATCGTCACCGAGATCTCGCCGCTGGGCGTCTACTACCCCGCCGAGGACTACCACCAGGACTTCTTCGCGAAGAACACGGGCCAGGGCTACTGCATGGCGGTCGCACTGCCCAAGGTGAACAAGATCCGCAAGTCCTACTCGAGGTACATCACCGCGTCGTAACGCTCCTCCACAGGGGACGATCCGCTCGTCCTCTCCCCAGAAGGGCCCGCCTCCACCTCGGAGGCGGGCCCTTCGTCGCGACACTGGCCCTGCGGCGCCCGAGCGGTACCAGCCCCCTCCGCCCGGGCGCCGTGCCCGTCGCAGCCGTGGCGGGGCAGGAGTAGAGAGGACACGACCATGACCGACACGCTGACCGTCATCGGGACCATCGGCACCGAGCCCCGGAGCATCGACACCTCCAGCGGCACCGCGATGACCAGCTTCCGGCTCGCCTCGACGCAGCGGCGCTACGACCGCTCGGAGCAGCGCTGGGTCGACGTCTCGACCAACTGGTACACCGTCACCGCGTTCAACGGCCTGGCCGGCAACGCGCTGTCCTCCCTGTCGCGCGGCGACCGGATCCTCGTCACCGGGCGGCTCGGGGTGAGGGCCTGGGAGGCGGGAGGCAAGGCCGGTACGGATGTGGTCCTCACGGCCGAGGGCATCGGGCACGACCTCGCCTGGGGGACCAGCAGCTTCACGAAGACCGTCGGGCGCGCCTCTGCTCCCGCCCCTGCCGCCGAGCCCGCGTGGAGCGAGGAGGCGCCGCGCGAGGGCGCCGCGGCGGGGGACTGGGGCGCGTCGGGCCATGACCGCGGTGATGCCGCGCCCGAGCCGCCGGTGGCGGCGGGCGTCGGCGGAGGCGCTCCCGGTCTCTCGGTAGGATCCGGGGAGACCCCGTTCTGATCCGGGGGACCGGAGCGAGAGCCGTCCCGGTCGGGAGGAGCCGGGCGTGACACGGAACCGAGCGGCCCGCATCGCGCTCGTGCTCGGCGGTCTCGCCGTCTGCCTCTCCGGCTGCACGTCGCCGTCGTCGCCGGACCCCGTGGTGTCCTCCTCCGCGGCCGAGGCGCCGGCACCGGCGGAGTCCGCCGCACCCGTCGCCTTCGTGCCGGGCGGGACGACGGAGCAGAACCTCCCCGTGTTCGAGCAGACCCTTCGCGCGGCGGCCGAGCCCGATCCGGAGGTGAGCGGCTCCAGTGTGGTCGACGCGCTCGTCGCGGCGGGGTTCTCCCGCGAAACGATGCAGCTGACGGCCGACGAGACCTCGGTCGGGCTCGACGCGGACTCGGTGCAGGTCTCCGTCAAGCTCGGAGAGTCGTGCCTCATCGGCCAGTACGGCCCGAAGAGCGGCGGGGTGCGGGCGGTGATCGCGGCTCCGATCGCGACCGGCGCCTGCCTGGTCGGCCGGACCGTCCCGATCCAGGGCTGACGCGCTCGCTTCGACCGGGAACCGCTCCGCCATGAGCCCCGGTCGGGGTCGGAAAGGACGAAAGGATCCTCGACAAGGCCCCTCGCCCGTCGAGTCCGAGAGAGCCCGGTGTTCGCCCGTCGCTCCTGCAGGACCACTCCGACCGGTACGGATCCGAGCGTGAGCACCGCCTCGTGCGAGCGGACCGGTCGGCGATCCCGGTGGTCGGCGGCGCCCTCCCCTCCCCGGGACGCCGCTCCGCACGGTTAGGCTGCCCGGACCGACACGTGTGCCCCAGCGCGGGCACCGCGACGGACGTGCCGACGGGAGTGCTCGGCACGAGGACCACGACGAGGGGGAACTCGCCATGACCACATCCCGACCGCAGACGACGACGCGAGCGAGGTGGAGGCGCGCCGCCATCGCGGTCGCGAGCACGGCAGCCGTCGTCCTCGGAGTGACGACAGGAGCCGGAGCGGCCGCCGCCGAGCAGGAGCGTCTGTCCGCGCAGGTCAGTCCCTATAACTGGTCGACGACGGAGACCTTCTCGGCCGCCCAGACCGCTGCCGTCGCGGGCGACGTCACCGGGCTCGACGTCACGCTTTCCGACTCCGCTCGGCCGACGGGACCGTACCCGGCGTTCACGACCTACAACTGGGCCATCGGGGACTACGACCTCGCCGGGTCGGCGACCCTCGCGTCCGGAAGTCGCAGCTTCCGCATCGACCTGAAGCAGCCCCTCGCCTCGTTCGGCAGTGGAACCGTCGCTCTGCAGATCACTGCGCAGAAGCAGCCGATCAAGAACCCCGAGGAGCCGATCGGCCAGCCGGTCGACAGCGGCTACGAGCTGACTACGTCGGCCACCCTCTCCGTCGCCGAAGCCTCCGGGAGCGGCGGCGTCGGCGGGGTCGACCTCAGCGGGACCGCGCAGACGCTGCAGCGGAGCGCCGCGTACTTCGCGTACAAGAAGTACGTCGACGTCGTGGAGGTCAAGGGCGGCGACACCGTCGTCCTCGAGTCCAACCGGGACGGCTTCTACGACCTCCAGGGGCTCGCCGCCTACGTCGGTCCCAGCAGGACCGAGCGGATCCCCGCCCAGGTGAGTACGAACAGCAGACGGTCCGCGGTCACCGTGACGATCCCGTCCAGCGCCTACGACGCCTACAAGGACCGCGTGAGCAGCCTGCTCCAGGTCACCGGCATCAGCAACGGCAGGGTGGAGCAGCCCCGCGGAGCGACCATCACGTCGGACGCCGCGGTCCGCGTGACAGGAAGCGGCGCCACCAACCCGCCGGTCACGCCGACCCCGACGGCCACCGCGACCACCCCGCCGGTCACGCCGACCCCGACCACTCCTCCGGTCACGCCCACGCCGACCGCAACGCCGACCGCCCCGCCCGCTGGCTCGCCGGCCGTCTCGCGCATCTCGGGCACCGACCGTCAGGGCACCGCGGTCGAGGTGTCCAAGCGCACCTTCCCGGCGAACGTCCCCGTCGTCTACGTCGCCACCGGGCAGAACTTCCCGGACGCGCTCAGCGCCGGACCCGCCGCGGCCAAGGCGGGCGGGCCGCTGCTCCTGGTCGACCGCGACTCGATGAGCCAGGTCGTCCGCACCGAGCTGACGCGTCTCAAGCCCGCGAAGATCGTCGTCGTCGGCTCCGAGCTCAGCGTCGGCAGCCAGGTCTACAACGACCTGGCCGCGTATGCGCCGAAGGGGAAGACCACGCGCATCGGCGGAGTCGACCGCTACGACACCTCGAAGCTGGTCCTCCAGGACGCCTTCAGGGGCGGCTCCCCGATGGCCTGGCTGGCCACGGGCGAGAAGTTCCCCGACGCCCTGAGCGCCAGCGCCGCAGCCGGCGCGAATCGCGCTCCGGTGGTGCTGACCAATGGAACCGGCTCCACGGTGGACCCCCTCACCCAGCAGATCATCAGCGGCCTCAAGGTCAGTAGCTTGACGATCGCGGGCTCGACGCTCTCGGTCAGCGCCGGCATCGAGCGCTCGATCACGGGCCCCGTGATCACCCGCATTGGCGGGACCGACCGGTACGACACCTCGGAGAAGCTGAACAAGGCGGCCTTCACCTCGGCGACGACCGTCTACCTCGCGACCGGTGAGAAGTTCCCCGACGCCCTGGCCGGAGCCACGGCGGCGGGCTACACCCGGAGCCCGCTCTTCGCGGTCCAGCCCACCTGCGTGCCCCGGGCGGTCCTCGCCGACATCACCGCGTCCAAGGCGACGCAGGTGATCCTGCTCGGCAGCACGGACACGCTGTCCGAGGCGGTGGAGCGCCTGACGCCCTGCAGCTGATCCGCACCGTCGTCCGCTGACGCGATCCGCCCTCCCCACCGGCCCGGCCGGAGCGGAGGGCGGTCCGCGTTCAGGCGCTCCCTCCGACGCGGACCGGCGAGTTCCCGTTATCCTCGACTGGTGCGGACGGTCCCGCGGCCTGCGCTCCGCGTCGGCCGGGGCCCGGCGTCCCGCCCCGGTCCGAGCCTCCGTCAGCGCCTCCGCGCGGAGCAGGGGACCGGCGGGCGACCCGACTCCGCGCAGACCGACAGACTTGAGGACTGGGCATGGCTGAATACATCTACTCGATGGTGCGCGCGCGGAAGGCGGTCGGCGACAAGCTGATCCTGGACGACGTCACCATGTCGTTCCTGCCGGGAGCGAAGATCGGCGTGGTCGGGCCCAACGGCGCCGGCAAGTCGACGATCCTGAAGATCATGGCGGGGCTGGACACGCCGAGCAACGGCGAGGCGCGGCTCAGCCCGGGCTACACCGTCGGCATCCTTATGCAGGAGCCCGAGCTCGACGAGACCAAGACGGTACTCGAGAACGTCCAGGAGGGCGTGGGCGAGATCAAGGGCAAGATCGACCGCTTCAACGAGATCTCCCTCGCGATGGCCGACCCGGACGCCGACTTCGACAGTCTCCTCGCCGAGATGGGGACCCTGCAGGAGGCGATCGACGCCGCCGACGCCTGGGACCTGGACTCGCAGCTGGAGCAGGCGATGGACGCGCTGCGCACCCCGCCGGGGGACTCCCTCGTCACCAACCTCTCGGGTGGCGAGAAGCGCCGCGTGGCGCTCACCAAGCTCCTCCTGCAGAAGCCCGACCTGCTGCTGCTCGACGAGCCCACCAACCACCTCGACGCCGAGAGCGTGCTCTGGCTCGAGCAGTTCCTCTCGAAGTACCCCGGCGCCGTGCTCGCCGTCACCCACGACCGGTACTTCCTCGACAACGTCGCGGAGTGGATCGCCGAGGTCGACCGCGGCCACCTCTACCCCTACGAGGGCAACTACTCGACGTACCTCGAGAAGAAGAGCGCCCGCCTGGAGGTCCAGGGCAAGAAGGACGCCAAGCTCGCCAAGCGGCTCACCACCGAGCTCGACTGGGTGCGCAGCAACGCCAAGGGCCGTCAGGCCAAGTCGAAGGCGCGCCTGGCGCGCTACGAGGAGATGGCGGCCGAGGCCGAGAAGACGCGCGTGCTCGACTTCGAGGAGATCGTCATCCCGGTGGGCCCACGTCTCGGCTCCCAGGTCATCGACGCGAAGAAGCTGCACAAGCAGTTCGGCGAGCGCGTCCTCATCGACGACCTCAGCTTCACGCTGCCCCGCAACGGCATCGTCGGCGTCATCGGCCCGAACGGCGTCGGCAAGACAACGCTCTTCAAGACGATCGTGGGCTTCGAGCCGCTCGACTCGGGCGACCTGAAGATCGGCGAGACGGTCGACATCTCCTACGTCGACCAGAGCCGCGGCGGCATCGACCCGCAGAAGAACCTGTGGGAGGTCGTCTCCGACGGGCACGACTACATCACCGTCGGGAAGACCGAGATCCCCTCCCGCGCCTACGTCTCGCAGTTCGGCTTCAAGGGCCCGGACCAGCAGAAGAAGGCCGGCGTCCTCTCCGGTGGCGAGCGGAACCGCCTCAACCTCGCGCTGACGCTCAAGCAGGGCGGCAACCTGCTCCTGCTCGACGAGCCCACCAACGACCTGGACGTCGAGACCCTGGGCAGCCTCGAGAACGCGCTCCTCGAGTTCCCGGGCTGCGCCGTGGTGATCACGCACGACCGGTGGTTCCTCGACCGCATCGCGACCCACATCCTCGCCTACGAGGGCACCGAGGAGGATCCGGCCAACTGGTACTGGTTCGAGGGCAACTTCGAGGCGTACGAGGAGAACAAGATCGAGCGCCTCGGCCCGGACGCGGCGAAGCCGCACCGCTCCGCGTACCGCAAGCTCACCCGCGACTGATGCGCCTGCACGTCGCCATCCCGTTGCGCTGGTCGGACTTCGACGCCTACGCGCACGTGAACAACGCCGAGATGCTGCGCCTGCTCGAGGAGGCGCGCATCCAGGCGTTCTGGAAGCCGGACTCGCCGCAGCCCGGCGGGATGGCGACGGCGGTACTCGACGCACGCCCGGGCGCCGAGTCGATCAGCCTCATCGCCCGGCAGGAGATCGAGTACCTCGCGCCGATCCCGTACATGCGCGCGCCGATCGACGTGGAGCTGTGGATCGGGCGGATCGGCGGGGCGAGCCTCGAGGTCTGCTACGAGCTCTACTCGCCCGCCGGCGTCGTCCCGCGGGTGCTCTTCACGAGGGCGGCCACCACTCTGGTGCTGGTCACGGCCGCGACGGGCAGGCCCCAGCGAATCCCGGAGGAGCTCCGCGAGGCGTGGGGCCCCTACGTCGAGGAGCCCATCACCTTCTCGAAGCGGGGCTGAGCTCAGCCCAGGGGGACGCGGACCATGCCCTCCTGGGCGACGCTCGCCACGAGCACGCCCTCCTGCGTGTAGATGCGCCCGAGCGAGAGCCCGCGTCCGCCGGACGCGCTCGGCGCCTCCTGCACGTAGAGGAGCCACTGGTCCACGCGCGCGGCGCGGTGCCACCACATCGCGTGGTCGAGGCTCGCGATCCGCAGGCCCGGCGTCGTCCACGCCGCACCGTGCCGGCGGAGCGTGGATTCGAGGATCGTGTAGTCGCTCGCGTAGGCGAGGGCGGCGCGGTGCAGCATCGGATCGTCCGGCAGCGGTCCGAGCGAGCGCATCCACACGCTCTGGTGCGCGACCCGCTCGGGGTCGGCCCGGAGGTACACCGGCTGCTCGACGTGCCGCACGTCGAAGGGGCGCTGCGTGGCCCAGAAGCTGCCGACCGGGTGGTCGACCCCCGCGAGGATCTCGGCGGTGCTCGGCAGCGACTCCGGGTCGGGGATCCCCTCCGGCATCGGCGCCTGGTGGTCGAGGCCCTCGTCCTCGGTCTGGAACGAGGCGATCATCGAGAGGATGGGGCGTCCGTTCTGGTAGGCCTGCGTCCGCCGCGTGCAGAAGGAGCGGCCATCGTGGATCCGGTCGACCGAGAACGTGATCGGCAGGGAGACGTCCCCGGGGCGGAGGAAGTACCCGTGCATCGAGTGCACGGAGCGCCCCTCGACGGTGCGACCGGCCGCGATGAGCGACTGCGCGAGGACCTGGCCGCCGAAGACCCGCCCCTCGGGCATCCACTGCGAGGGACCCGTCGAGATGTCCTCGCTGGTGCGGGCGCCGGTGTCCGTCAGGTCGAGCGCGGTGAGGAACGAGGACAGGGGATCGGGCACGGTACCTCCGGGGTGTCGGGCGGTGGGGCGAGCGGCCTCGGGTAAGTTTATCGACGCGATGAGTTCGTCCTTCTCCCTGGCGGATCCGCCCAGCCTGTCGGATCTGCGCGTCTTCCTCGGCCGTTCGGCCCGGGTCGAGGACGGTGCGGTCCGGCTTATCGCCGACGACCACGTGCTGGCCGCCTACACCGCGATCCTCCAGCCCCGCGGTCTGCTCGACCGCTCCGCGACCGTGCTGGGCCTGCGCGTCTTCGCGCTCGACGAGCCCGCCGGCTTCGACCGGGTCGTGCCGATCCGTGCGCTGTCGGACCGCCTCGCCCGCCTGCAGTGGGAGCCGGGCGGAGCGGACGGCAAGCCGGTCGTCCTGCCCGACGGCGACGACGCGACGGCGGGGCCCTGGGCGGGCGTCTCCCCGCCCCGCGGCGGCTGGACCCGGCGCGAGCCCGTGGACCCGGGCTTCCTGGAGCGCGTCGCGCGCGAGGGGATCGACGAGATCGCGGCGGCCGTCGGCTCCGAGACGGGCGAGCAGATCGTCGGCCGCGTGCGGTCGAGCGTCTGGGGCCGCCCGCTCGACGGCCTCAAGTACGTCCCGGCGGGAGCGGCGTTCGCCCTCTTCGCGCTCGGGTTCCTCGGCGCCGACGACCCGGTCGCCCTGCTCGAGAGCGGCGCCTGGCGCCGCCTCACCTCACGGCGCGGACACGTGCTGGTCCGCACCCCGGGCTGAGCGGCTACTCCTCGAAGGTGTTCACCATCGCGTGGGCGGCGCGCTCCAGGTAGTCCCAGAGCAGGGCGTCGTCGGCCGGAGCGAGCTCGAGATCGTCGACGGCCGTCCGCATGTGCTGGAGCCAGTGGTCGCGGGCCTCGGGGTTGATCCGGAACGGCTGGTGCCGCATCCGCAGGCGCGGGTGGCCGCGCTCCTCGCTGTAGGTGCCCGGGCCGCCCCAGTACTGCTCGAGGAAGCCGGTCAGCCGCTGGATCGCGCCCTCGAGGTCGTGCTCGGGGTACATCGGCCAGAGGACCTCGTCCTCGCGGACGCCCTCGTAGAAGCGGCGGACCAGGCGCTCGAACGTCGGCCGGCCGCCGATGTGCTCCCAGAAGCTGCGCAGCGGAGGCGTGCCGCCGATCTGCAGGCCGCTCACGAGCGCGCTCCCGTCGGGCCGGAGGTGCCGCCGCCGTCCTGGGGCGGCGTCCCGCTCCCGCGCCGCAGCGCGCGGGGGAGCCGCACGGGCTTGCCGTGCTCGGTGCTGATCGTGGGGGAGGGCGTGGTCCGCGGCGGTTTGGCGCCTCCGACGCTCGTCGCCCCCTCGAAGCCCTCGAGGACGACGGTGGCCAGCGAGGGGAGCTTCACGTCGAGCGCGTCGAGCGACTTCTTCAGGCGCAGGCGCAGCTCGCGGGCGACGTCGTCCTTGGCGGTGGTGCGGGTCTTGACCACGACCCGGATGACCAGGGCGTCGTCGGCGATGGACTCCAGGCCCCAGAGCTCGGGCTTGTCGAGGATCCGGGCCCGCCAGCGGCTGCTCGCCGCCAGCTCGTTCGCGGTCGCGAGGACCGTTGACTGCACCTGCTCGAGGTCCGTCTCATAGGGCACGGCCAGGTCGACGATGACGCGCGACCAGCCCTGTGACATGTTCCCGACCCGGACGATCTCGCCGTTGCGGACGAACCAGAGGGTGCCGTTGACGTCGCGGATCTGCGTCACCCGGACGCCGACCGACTCGACCACGCCCGTCGCCTGCCCGGTGTCGACGACGTCGCCGACCCCGAGCTGGTCCTCTGCGACCATGAACAGCCCGTTCAGGACGTCCTTGACGATGTTCTGCGCGCCGAAGCCGAGGCCCGCGCCGAGGGCGGCCGTCAGCAGGGCGAAGGAGCCGATGAGGTCCTTGTCGATCGTCGTCACGATCATGACCAGGGCGATGACGACGATCAGGATCGAGCTCAGGTTGTTGAGGATCGACCCGAGCGTGCGCGTGCGCTGCACCACCCGCACGGCCGCGAGCGGCGACGCGGCGATCGACTGGGTGTCCTCGACGCGCTGTCGGCGCTTCACTCCCGACACGATCTGGTCGACGACGCGGCCGATCACGAAGCGGGCGATGACGCGCACCAGCAGCGCGCCCAGCACGATCCCGAGGATCGCGACCACCTTCCAGAAGGGCTCGGACTCGAAGAAGGAGACGGTGGCGGCGACAGGGTCCGGGGTGGAGGTCTGAAGAAGCAGCATGACCGCTCCAGGCTACGGGACGCCTCCCTCCGAGACGGGTGCACGAGCTCCGCGCGCGTATAGATTCGAGTCGGGTCCGCTCGGATCCGGACACCGCCCTGGGAAGGACGCCCGATGCTCCACTCCACCCGGACTCCCGCCGAGAAGCGCCGCCTCTTCCGCGAGCGCCTCGCCTCGGGCGAGCTGCTGCAGCTGCCCGGCGCGTTCACTCCGCTCTCCGCGCGCCTCATCGAGGCGAAGGGCTTCGACGGGATCTACGTCTCGGGCGCCGTGCTCTCGGCCGAGCTGGGGCTGCCGGACATCGGGCTCACCACGCTCAGCGAGGTGGCCGGCCGCTCGCAGCAGATCGCGCGCCTGACCGACCTGCCGGTCCTCGTCGACGCGGACACCGGCTTCGGTGAGCCGCTGAACGTCGCGCGCACGGTGCAGATGCTCGAGGACGCCGGAGTCGCGGGGCTGCACATCGAGGACCAGGTGAACCCCAAGCGCTGCGGGCACCTCGACGGCAAGGCGGTCGTCGACGAGGCGACCTCGGTGCGGAGGATCGCGGCGGCCGTCGACGCGCGCCGCGACTCCGATCTGGTGATCATGGCCCGCACCGACATCCGCGCCCTCGACGGCCTGCCGGCCGCGATCGACCGCGCCAAGCGCCTCGTCGACGCCGGAGCCGACGCGGTGTTCCCCGAGGCGATGCGCGACCTGTCCGAGTTCGAGGCCGTGCGCGCCGCGATCGACGTGCCGATCCTCGCCAACATGACCGAGTTCGGCAAGAGCGAGCTGTTCACCGCGCAGCAGCTCGCCGACGTCGGCGTGAACGTCGTGATCCACCCGGTCTCGCTGCTCCGGATCGCGATGGGCGCCGCGATGCGGGCACTCGACGCCCTCAAGGCGGAGGGGTCGCTCCGCTCGGAGGTCCCGGGCATGCAGACGCGCGCCGAGCTCTACGAGCTCCTCGACTACGCCTCGTACAGCCGCTTCGACGAGGGCGTCTTCGACTTCTCGCTCGCCGACCACTACGGCGCCTGAGCGCGCCGACCCGCATGAACCGGCGGCGCTCCCCGGCGCCGCCGCCCGCCTCTCGCGAAGGAGCGAAGGATGAGCACGACCGATCAGGACATCCGCAAGGGACTCGTGGGGGTCGTCGTCGACACGACGGCCGTCTCGAAGGTCGACCCGGCGTCGAACTCGCTGCTCTACCGCGGCTACCCCGTGCAGGAGCTCGCGGCGGGGACCTCGTTCGAGGACGTGGCCTGGCTGCTCTGGCACGGCGAGCTCCCCACTGCGGAGGAGACGGCCGGGTTGGCCGCCGTGGAGCGGGCCCACCGCGCCCTGGCCCCCGAGGTGCGCACCGTGATCGACCTGCTGCCGCTGTCGGCGCACCCGATGGACGTCGTGCGGACGGCGGTGAGCGTCCTGGGCGCGCTCGAGGAGGATCCGGACGCCGACGCTCCCGAGGCCGTGCTGGAGCGCTCCGTGCGGCTCTGGGCGGCACTGCCGGCGATCGTCGCCTACGCCCAGCGCCGCCTGCGCGGCCTCGAGCCGATCGAGCCGCGCGACGACCTCGACTACTCCGAGAACTTCCTCTGGACGACCTTCGGCGAGGTGCCGGAGCCGGTCGTCGTCGACGCGTTCCGCGTCTCGCTGGTGCTCTACGCCGAGCACTCCTTCAACGCCTCGACCTTCACGGCCCGCGTCGTGACGTCGACGTTGTCGGACGTCCACTCCGCCGTGACCGCCGCCGTCGGAGCGCTCAAGGGACCGCTCCACGGCGGGGCGAACGAGGCCGTGCTGCACGTGCTCGACGAGGTCGGCACCGGACCGGAGGCGGACCGGCGGTCCCGCGAGTGGCTCGCCGAGGCTCTCGGACAGCGCCGGAAGGTCATGGGGTTCGGCCACCGGGTCTACAAGTCGGGCGACTCGCGGGTGCCGACCATGGACGCCGCTCTCCGGCGGCTCGCCGAGCACGAGGGGGCCGGCGAGATGATGGAGCTGTACGACGCTCTGGCCGCGGCGATGGCCGAGCGGACGGGCATCCTGCCGAACCTCGACTACCCGTCCGGCCCCGCCTACCGGCTGATGGGCTTCGACACCGGGATCTTCACTCCGCTGTTCGTCGCCGCGCGGGTGGTGGGCTGGACGGCCCACGTGATCGAGCAGCGGGGCTCGAACGCGCTCATCCGGCCGCTGTCCGCCTATGACGGGCCGGAGCGCCGCTCGGT
The DNA here is from genome assembly GCF_002931535.1 of Rathayibacter sp. AY1C6. Lineage (NCBI taxonomy): Bacteria > Bacillati > Actinomycetota > Actinomycetes > Micrococcales > Microbacteriaceae > Rathayibacter > Rathayibacter sp. AY1C6. The sequence continues at coordinate 99,323 of NZ_PSWC01000007.1, forward strand.
CCCGCAGCGCTAGGCGCCGGGAGCGGGGAGAGCCGCCCGGTCCCGCAGCGCCGAGCGCCGGGGGACCGGGCGGCTCGCTGTCAGCCCCGGGTGTCGCGCTCCTGGGCGCGGAGCGCACGCTCCACGCCGGCCAGGTTCTCGATCACGAGTCGGCGCAGCGCCGGGACCTCCGGGTTCGCGTCGAGCCAGGCGCGGGTGGCGTCGACGATCTCCTGCGAGGGCGTGGCGGCCGGGTAGAAGCCGACGACCAGGTACTCGGCGATCTTGTAGCTCTTCGACTCCCAGAGGGAGCGGAGGGCGTCGAAGTAGACCGGGACCATCGCGTCGAGCAGGCGCGGGTCGGCGGCGCGCTGGAAGCCCAGGCCCGTCGAGCGGACGATCGTGTTCGGTGCCGAGTCGTCGGCCGTGACGGAGTCCCACGCCGCGCGCTTCGCCTCCGCGGTCGGCAGTGCGGCACGGGCGTGCGCGGCCGACTGCTGGCCGGTCGCCGTGTTGTCCGAGGCGAGCGCCGCGTCGATGTCGTCCGCACCGGCCCGCCCGCCGGCGACGAGAGCGATCAGCAGCTCCCAGCCGAGGTCGGTGTCGATGTCGAGGCCGTCGAGAGCGGTGGAGCCGTCGAGCAGCGCCTGCACGGCCTCGAGGTGCGCCGGGGTGGACGCGATCGCGGCGAAGAACTTCACGAACTGGAACTGCGCGTCGCTGCCCGGCTCGGCGCTCTGCGCGAGCGTCCACAGCTGATCGCCCGCCTCCTCGACGACCTCGGCCCGGTACTCCGGAGCGACGTACTGGGTGGCGGTGGCGACGAGCTGGTTGAGCACCGTCCGCAGGGTCGTGGACTCGGTCTCGGTCGCGACGTTGCCCAGGACGAGGCGGACGAAGTCGCGCGGCGCCGACTCGGCGTCGCGGGTCGAGTCCCAGACCGAGCCCCAGACCAGCGAGCGGGCCAGGGGGCTGTCGATGCTCGCGAGGTGCTCGACGGCCACGGCGAGCGAGGCGTCGTCGAGGCGGACCTTCGCGTAGGCGAGGTCGTCGTCGTTGAGCAGCACGAGCGCCGGACGGGTGCGGCCGATCAGCTCGGGCACCTCGGTGCGCTCCCCGTCGACGTCCAGCTCGAGGCGCTCGACGCGGACGAGGCGCTCGCCCTCGAAGTCGTACAGGCCGATCGCCAGGCGATGCGGGCGGATCGTCGGGTACTCCTCGACCGCGGTCTGCAGGATCGCGAAGGACGCGATCGCTCCGCTCTCGTCGACCGCGATCTCGGGGCGGAGCGTGTTCACGCCGGCTGTCTCGAGCCACTGCGCCGACCACTCGGTGAGGTCGCGCCCGCTGGTGGCCTCCAGCTCGACCAGCAGGTCGCGCAGCTCCGTGTTCGAGAAGGCGTGCTTGACGAAGTACTCGTGGACGCCGGCGAGGAACTCCTTCTCGCCGACCCACGCGACGAGCTGCTTGAGCACCGAGGCGCCCTTGGCGTAGGTGATGCCGTCGAAGTTGACCTGGACGTCCTCGAGGTCGTTGATGGTCGCGACGATCGGGTGGGTCGAGGGCAGCTGGTCCTGGCGGTAGGCCCAGCTCTTCTCCATCGCGGCGAAGGTGGTCCACGCCTCGGTCCACTCCGTCGCCTCCGCGGTGGCGAGGGTGGAGGCGTACTCGGCGAACGACTCGTTGAGCCAGAGGTCGTTCCACCACTTCATCGTGACCAGATCGCCGAACCACATGTGGGCGAGCTCGTGGAGGATCGTGACGACCCGGCGCTCCTTGATCGCGTCCGTCACCTTGGAGCGGAACACGTAGGTCTCGGTGAAGGTCACCGCTCCCGCGTTCTCCATCGCGCCGGCGTTGAACTCGGGGACGAACAGCTGGTCGTACTTCGCGAACGGGTAAGGGACGCCGAACTTCTCCTCGTAGAAGGCGAAGCCCTGCTTCGTCTTCTCGAACACGTAGTCGGCGTCGAGGAAGGGCGCGAGCGAGGCCCGGGCGAAGACCCCCAGCGGGATGGTGCGGCCGTCGGAGGAGACGAGCGAGTCGGTCTCGACCACGTAGGGTCCGGCGACGAGGGCCGTGATGTAGGAGGAGATGCGCGGGGTGGGCTCGAAGCTCCAGGTCGCGATCCCCTCGCCCGCCGGGACCGGCTCGGGAGTGGGCTGGTTCGACACGACCTGCCACTGCGCGGGCGCGGTGACGGTGAAGCGGAACTCGGCCTTGAGGTCCGGCTGCTCGAACACCGCGAAGACGCGGCGGGAGTCGGGCACCTCGAACTGCGAGTACAGGTACACCTCGCCGTCGACGGGGTCGACGAAGCGGTGCAGGCCCTCGCCCGTGTTGGTGTAGAGCATGTCGGCGACGACGGAGAGCTCGTTGTCCGCGGCCAGGGCGTCGAGGCGGATGCGGACGCCGTCGGCGACGTCGGCGGGGTCGAGCTCCGCGCCGTTGAGGGTGACGGAGTGGACCGTGCCCGTGACGGCGTCGATGAAGCTCGAGGCGCCCTCGGTGGCGGAGAAGCGCACCGTGGTCGTGCTGAGGAAGGTCTCGGCTCCCCGGGTCAGGTCGAGGGCGATGTCGTAGTCGTGGACCTGGATCAGCGAGGCGCGCTCCTGCGCCTCGCTCCGGGTGAGGTTGTCTCCTGGCACGGGGGTGCTCCATCCGTTCGTCTCGGGCGCTGCCGCGGGCGCCGGGGTGCGGGCGCCGCCGATCCACCCTAGAGCTGCCGGGACCCGCCATGGAGCCCCGTGGCGCCGATCCTGCGGAGCCGCCGGGGAGCGCGGACGCGGCCGCGGCGAGCGGCGTAGCGTGTCCCCATGACCTCTGTGGACTTCTGGTTCGACCCCTCCTGCCCGTGGGCCTGGATGACCTCGCGATTCGTGGACGAGGTGACCCCCGCGCGCGACCTCGACGTGCAGTGGCACATCATGAGCCTCGCCGTCCTCAACGAGGACAAGGACGTGGACGACTCGTACCGCGCCTTCCTCCCGCGCGCGCTGCGATACACCCGCCTGGTCGCAGCCGTCGCCGAGCGCGAGGGCCGCGAGCACGTCAAGCCGCTCTACGACGCGCTCGGCACCCGGATCCACCCGGGCGGGCGCACCGACGTCGACGCGGTGATCGCCGAGTCGCTGGCCGAGCTCGGCCTGCCCGCGGAGCTCGCCGCCCACGCCGACTCGGACGAGTACGACGAGCCGATGCGCGCCTCCCACTTCGACGGGATCGAGCGGGTCGGCCAGGACGTCGGCACCCCGGTCATCGCGATCGGCGACGTCGCCTTCTTCGGCCCCGTCATCTCGCCGATCCCGAGGGGCGAGCAGGCGCTGACCCTCTGGGACGGCATCGTCGCCGCCGCCTCCTTCGACGGCTTCTTCGAGCTCAAGCGCTCGCGGACCCGCGACCCGCAGTTCGACTGAGCCGACCCGCGGTACTCTGGCTCCCGGCCCGGGCACCGCGGGCCCCAGACGGCTCTTCCGGAGGAGTTCTCTCGTGCGCATCCACATCGCCACGGACCACGCAGGGCTGGACTTCAGCCGTCACCTGATCGAGCACCTCGGCGCCGCCGGTCACGACGTGATCGACCACGGCCCCACGTCCTACGACCCGCTGGACGACTACCCGTCCTTCTGCATCAACGCCGCCGCCGCGGTCGTCCGCGATCAGGAGGCGGGGGTCGAGGCCCTCGGCGTCGTCTTCGGCGGCTCGGGCAACGGCGAGCAGATCGCGGCGAACAAGGTCGCGGGCGTGCGCGCGGCGCTCGTGTGGAACCTGAGCACCGCCGTGCTGGCCCGCCAGCACAACGACGCGAACGTCATCTCGATCGGGGCCCGCCAGCACTCCGTCGAGGAGGCCACCGGCTTCATCGACGCGTTCGTCGCCGAGCCCTTCACCTTCGAGGAGCGGCACGAGCGCCGCATCGCGCAGCTCGCCGAGTACGAGGCCACCGGCGACATCGCCGGCCGGGTCGTCGACTCCGCCGCGAAGGAGCGCTGAGTGCCCGAGGGGCACTCCGTCCACCGGATCGCCCTGCAGTTCGAGCGCGACGTCGTCGGGCACCGCGTCGCGACCAGCAGCCCCCAGGGCCGCTTCACCGAGGGAGCCGCGCTCCTCGACGGGCGCGAGGTCCTCGAGTCCACGGCCGTCGGCAAGCACCTGCTGCTGCGCTTCGAGGGCGACCTGACGCTGCACGTCCACCTCGGCCTCTACGGCGCGTGGGACTTCCTCGGGCACGTCTCGCCGCTGTTCCCGGACGGGAAGGCCGGCAGCAGCATCGGCGCTCCCCGGCGCCGCCGCGCCGTGCGCCTCTCCGAGACGGAGCACGAGACCGACTCCGATCTCAACGAGTTCCCGCCGCCGCCCGTGGGCGCGGTGCGCGTGCGCATCATGACGGACGAGACCGTCGCCGACCTGCGCGGCCCCACCGCCTGCGAGGTGATGGACCCCGCCCAGGTGGAGGCCCTCCTCGCCCGCCTCGGTCCGGATCCGGCCGACGACGACTCCGACGAGGCGCGCGACCGCTTCGTGAACCGGCTCCGCAGGACGGCGACGCCGGTCGGGCTGGTGCTGATGGACCAGTCCGTGGTCAGCGGCATCGGCAACATCTACCGCGCGGAGCTGCTCTACCGCGCCGGCCTCGACCCGCACACTCCCGGCAAGCAGGTGCCGCTGGAGCTCGCACAGGAGCTGTGGCGGGACTGGGCGGACCTGCTCGAGGACGGCATCCGGACCGGGATGATGATCACGCGCCGCGGCCTGACGGAGACCGAGCGCTCGAAGGCCGTCCGCAGCCGCGCCGAGCGCAACTACGTCTACAAGCGCGAGGGTCTGCCCTGCCGCGTCTGCGGCACGAACGTGCTGCTCGAGGAGATCGGCGCGCGCAAGCTCTACTGGTGCCCGGTGTGCCAGTCGTGAGCGCCGGTGGAGAGACGCCGGCCCGGTCCCGCGCCCGCCGAGCCGTCCGCCCCGCGCTCCGCGAGGCCGCCCGATGACCGGCGGTCTCCTGCTCCGGGGCGCCCGCCTCCTCGGCTCGTCCCGAGCCGGTGCCGTGCTCCTGCGCGACGGCCGCGTGGAAGCGGTCGGACCGGACGCCGCCGCCGCCCCGGGCGACGAGGTGCGCGACCTCGACGGGCGCTGGGTGCTCCCCGGCCTCTGGGACGAGCACGTCCACTTCTCCCAGTGGGCGATGACGGCACCGCGCCTGGACGTCTCGTCAGCCGACTCGGCCCGCGGAACGGCGGACGCGGTCCGACGTCGCCTGGCGGAGGAGCCCGGTACCGGCACGCTGATCGGCTTCGGCTTCCGCGACGGCCTCTGGCCGGAGCCGCCCACGACCGCGCTCCTGGACGAGGTCTCTCCGGAACGGCCCGTCGTGCTGATCAGCGGCGACCTGCACTGCGCCTGGCTGAACTCCGCCGCGTACCGGCGCTACGCCGTCGCTCCCGAGCCCGAGCTGCTGCGCGAGGACGCTTGCTTCGAGCTCGTCACCGCACTCGGCGCCCTCGGCGACGACGAGCTCGACGCACTCGCCGACGCGGCGGCGCGGCGGGCTGCGGCTCGCGGGGTGGTCGGCGTCGTCGACCTCGAGATGCGCTGGAATGTGGGGGACTGGCCCCGTCGCGTCGCTGGCGGAGCACGCTCCCTCCGCGTCGACACCGGCGTCTACCGCGACCACCTCGACCGCGCCCTCGCGGAGGGACTGCGCACGGGCGACGAGCTCGACGGCGGTGACGGCCTGCTGCGGATGGGCCCGCTCAAGGTCCTGATCGACGGCTCCCTCAACACGAGGACCGCCTACTGCGCCCACCCCTACGCCGACCACGACGGCAACGGCGTCCTCACCGTGGAGCCCGCCGAGCTGGACGAGCTGCTCGCCCGCGCGGCCGCCGGGGGCATCCGCTCCACCGTGCACGCGATCGGAGACGCCGCGGCAACGCTGGCTCTGGACGCGCTCGGCCGGGTCGGCGGGGGCCGGATCGAGCACGCTCAGCTACTCGCGGAGACCGACCTTCCGCGGTTCGCCGCGCTCGGCGTGGAGGCCGGAGTGCAGCCCGCGCACGCGCTCGACGACCGCGAGGTGGCGGAGCGGTACTGGCCGGGACGCACCGGCCGGGCGTTCCCGCTGCGCTCGCTGCTCGACTCCGGGGCCCGCGTGGTGCTCGGCTCGGACGCTCCGGTCGCTCCGCTCGACCCGTGGGTCGCGATCTCGGCCGCGGTCGCGCGGGCGCTGCCGGGCGACGAGCCCTGGCATCCGGAGCAGCGGGTGAGCGTCGAGGAGGCGATCGTCGCCTCGACCCGGGTGCGCCGGCTCACGCCCGCGGCCGGCGATCCCGCCGATCTGGTGGTGGTCGACCGCGATCCGCTCGCCGCCGATGCAGGAGCCCTCCGATCCATGCCGGTCGCCGCGACCCTCCTGGCGGGCCGCTTCACGCACGGCGGCTGACCCGCGCCAGTCGCGACTCCGGCTGCTCCGGATCGCGCGGACGGGCCCGGGAACGACGACGGCCCGCGGGATCCGAGGATCCGCGGGCCGGTCGAGGCGTGGTGCTCAGCTCTCGCTGACGTGGGCGAAGAGGAACCAGCGGTCCTTCTCGAGGCCGCGGCCGATCTCGATCGCGACGTCCTGGCTGCTCGCGTCGATCTCGGCGAGCTCGGCGATCGCCGTGTTGACGGTCGCGATGGCGACGTCCATCTGGCGGATGATCTCGACGATCGCGTTCTCGGAGCGCTGGAAGCCGGGGGTGAGGGGTTCGGACCGCGTCGCCGAGGCGACGGTCTGGATGCGGGCGTCGACCGGGAGGCCGAGGGCGACGACGCGCTCCGCGGCGAGGTCGGCCCACTCGATGGCGCGGCCGACGATCGCGTCGAGCAGCTCGTGGACGCCGATGAAGTTGGCGCCGCGGACGTGCCAGTGCGCCTGCTTGCCGTTGACAGCGAGCGCGGTCATCTCGATGACGACGGGGCTGAGGAACTGAGCGACTCCGGATGCGACATCCGGGTTCGACGAGGTGAGCGACGTGACGGACGTGGTGGACATCGTCTGGTCCTTTCGAGAGGGGGTGACTGATCGTCAACAGTACGCAGATCCCTCGGCGCCGCAAGGAAGCGCAGGCTCGGCTCAGTCCGGTGAAGGACAGGCTCACCTCGGTCGCGGAGGGGCGTCACGGGGGCTTCCCCCCGGGTGCCCGGAGCCGTGCCGCCGGTACGCTCGACCGGGTCGCGGCGGCGGCGGGAGCGGACAGGAGGCGCGGATGAGCGGAGCATCGACGGCCTTCGGCGAGGCCTCGCGCGCCTACCTCCGGCTCTGGCGCGGACTGCCCCGGGAGGTGGTCGCACTGGTGGCCGCGATCCCGGTCGCGCTCCTCGGCGCCTTCTGCGCCGGCGTCGCGCTGGCCGTCGCGCTCGGGCTCGTCGGAGTCCTGATCGGCCTGGTGTTCCTGCCCGCCGCCCTCTACACGGCGCGCTTCTTCTCGCGGGCCGCCGTCGGCCTCGACGTGCTGGCCGGACGGCCCGCCGTCCCCCGGCCGCAGTGGCGGCGACCGCCCTCCGCCGTCATTCCCTCGACCTTCGCCCTCTACGGTCCGGTGATCGACGGGCACTACTGGCTCGCTCTCCTGCACACGCTCGTCGTGGCTCCGGTGCTCGCGCTGCTGTCCGGACTGCTCCTCGCGCTGTGGACCTGGGCGGGCCCGGGCACGGTGGCCGCCGCGCTCACGGGGGCCCCCGGTCCGGCCCGCCTGCTGGCCGAGAGCGGAGCCGCTCTGCTGGGCGCCCCGCAGCCTCCGGCGGGACTGGTCGCCGCGGCGACGGTCGCCACGACCGTCCTCTTCGTCTCGACCCTGCCGTTCGCCACCCGCGGCCTCTCCCTCCTGCACTGGCTGGTCGACCGTCTCCTGCTCGGCCCGTGGGAGTCGGAGGCGCTCCAGCGCGAGGTCGCCGAGCTGAGCGCCTCCCGCGGCGCAGCTGTCGCCGCCGAGGACCGCGCGCTGCGCCGGCTCGAGCGCGACATCCACGACGGCCCGCAGCAGCGCCTGATCCGGGTCCAGATGGACCTGGCCTCGGCCCGCAACCGACTCGCCGCCGACCCGGAGTCCGCCGCCCGCCTGGTCGACGAGGCTCGCGAGCACGTGCGCGCCGCGCTCGACGAGCTGCGCGCCCTCTCCCGCGGAGTGGCGCCGCCGATCCTGCAGGACCGGGGCTTCGAGGCGGCGGTGCACTCGCTCGCCGAGCTCAGCCCGGTGCCGGTCGAGGTCCTCACCGAGCACCCCGTGGCGGACGTGCCGCCCGAGGTCGAGCGCAGCGTCTACTTCGTCGTCGCCGAGCTGCTCGCCAACGTCTCCAAGCACTCCGGTGCCCGATCGGTGCGGGTGCACCTCGACACCCGCGACTCCGGCGCTCCGGGGGAGCGCTGGCTCGACGCCTGGGTGGTCGACGACGGAGTCGGCGGGGCGTCGCCGGTCGCCGGTCACGGTCTCGAGGGGGTCGGCGGGCGCGTCCGGGGCCTGCGCGGGATCCTGAGCGTGGAGTCGCCGGTCGGCGGGCCGACCACGGTCGGGGTGCACGTCCCGTACCGCCCGGCCGTCCTATCCTGAGGGCGTGCCCGTGATCCGCGTCGCCATCGCCGAGGACTCGGTCCTCCTGCGCGAGGGCCTGGTCCGCCTCTTCGAGGACGCGGGGTTCGCCTCCGTCGGCGCCTTCGGGGACGCGGACGCCCTGCTCGCCGATCTGGCGCGGGACCCGGCCGGCGTCGACGTCGCCGTGCTCGACGTCCGGATGCCGCCGACCTACCGCGACGAGGGCGTCCGCGGGGCGCTGGAGATCCGCCGGCGCTACCCGCAGGTGTCGGTCCTGCTGCTCAGCCAGTACGTCGAGGTCACCTACGCGCAGGAGCTGCTCGGCTCCGGCGACGGCGGACTCGGCTACCTCCTGAAGGACCGGGTCGCCTCCGTGGAGGAGCTGCGCGACGCCGTCGAGCGCGTCGCGGCGGGCGGAACCGTCCTCGACCCGCAGGTCGTCGCCTCGCTCCTGCAGCGCAACCGCGACCCGCTCGCCTCGCTGACCCCGCGGGAGCGGGAGGTGCTGGAGCAGATGGCCCAGGGGCGCACGAACGCGGGCATCGCCTCCGCTCTCTTCGTCGGCGTGGGCGCCGTGGACAAGAACGTGACCGCGATCTTCCAGAAGCTCGGGCTCGAGGACTCGGGCTCCGACCACCGGTCGGTGCTGGCGGTCCTCGCCTTCCTGCGCGCCGGGCGCTGACCACCGGAGAAGAGGAGAACCCGATGCCGTCGAGTCCTGCGGAGGGCGCCCGCGTCCTCGCCCTGACCGGGGGACGCGCCCCGGAGATCGCCGACACCGCGTGGGTCGCTCCGGGCGCCACCGTGATCGGCTCCGTGCGCCTGGGGGAGCGGGCGAGCGTCTGGTACGGCGCCGTCCTGCGCGCCGAGCACGCGCGGATCGAGCTCGGCGCCGGCAGCAACCTCCAGGACGGCGTCGTCGTCCACGTCGACGCCGACTACGACGCGGTCATCGGCGCCGGAGTCTCGGTCGGGCACAACGCCGTGCTGCACGGCTGCACCCTCGAGGACGACGTGCTGGTCGGCATGAGCGCGACCGTCCTGAACGGGGCCGTCATCGGCACCGGCTCGCTGATCGCCGCGGGCGCCGTCGTCCTCGAGGGGACGGTCGTCCCGCCGGGCTCGCTCGTGGCGGGCGTCCCCGGGAGGGTCCGGCGGGAGCTGACGGAGGAGGAGCGCGAGGGCATCCGCCGGAACGCCGCCTCGTACCTCGCCCTGACGGAGGAGCACCGCGGCGCGGTCGGCTGAGCACGCCCGGAACGCCTCGGAACGACGAAGAGCCCCGGACGTCCGGGGCTCTTCGAGAGGAGAGGGGCTGACGAGAATCGAACTCGCATCATCTGTTTGGAAGACAGAGGCTTTACCACTAAGCTACAGCCCCGAATCAGCGGTCTGACGACCGCGAACCGGTGCGACCGGGTCTCTCGACCGCGCACCAGGACAGCGTAGTACATCGCGCGTGCACCGTGGACACCCCGGTCGTCCTCCGCCGCGCGGTTCCGGTCGCCGCTGCCGCGGTGCAGTACACTTGCGAAGGCCATTTCGGCGTGTCGCGCAAGCGCACGTGCGGGGACGGCTCGACGAGAGTCTCACGCACGGTGCCCAGGCCCGCGCATCCGGGGCGTAGCTCAGCTTGGCTAGAGCGCCCGCTTTGGGAGCGGGAGGTCGCAGGTTCGAATCCTGTCGCCCCGACCACGAGTACTCATCGTGACGACATCGACCCGTGACGACCGTCATCCGGCGCCGACACCAACCAGCACAGGAGATCCCCTCACGTGAAGACCACGGTAGAACAGCTGAGCCCGACCCGCGTGAAGCTCGCGATTTCGGTCACCCCGGACGAGCTCGGCCCCAGCATCACGCACGCCTACGGCCACATCGCCGAGCAGATCAACGTCCCCGGCTTCCGCAAGGGCAAGGTCCCGCCCGCCATCGTCGACCAGCGCGTCGGCAAGGCCGCGGTGCTCGAGCACGCGGTCAACGAGGGCCTCGACGGCTTCTACCGCGAGGCCGTCCGCGAGACCGAGGTCCGCCCCCTGGGCCGCCCGCAGGCCGACATCGTCGCCTGGCCGAGCGACAAGGACTTCACCGGCGACCTCGAGCTCGCCATCGAGGTCGACGTGCGCCCCGAGATCACCGTCCCGGACTACGACGGCATCGAGCTCACCGTCGAGGCGGCCGAGGTCACCGACGCCGACGTCGACGCCGAGCTGGACAAGCTCCGCAGCCGCTTCGGCACCCTGGTCACCGTGGACCGCCCGGCGAAGACCGGCGACTTCGCGCAGATCGACCTGGTCGCCTCCATCGGCGGCGTCGAGGTCGACACCGCCAACGCCATCTCGTACGAGCTCGGCTCGGGCGAGCTGATCGAGGGCATCGACGAGGCGCTCGACTCGCTCACCGCGGGCGAGAGCACCACGTTCACCGCTCCGCTGCTCGGCGGCGACCACGCCGGCGAGCAGGCCGAGATCGCCGTCGCGCTCACCGCCGTCAAGGAGCGCGAGCTCCCCGAGGCCGACGACGACTTCGCGCAGATCGCCAGCGAGTTCGACACCATCGCCGAGCTGCGCGAGTCGCTCAAGGAGCAGGCCGCTCAGCAGAAGACCTTCGGCCAGGGCGGCGAGGCCCGCGAGAAGCTCGTCGAGGCGCTGCTCGCCCTCGTCGAGGTGCCCGTGCCCGCCGGTCTCGTCGAGGACGAGGTGCACCGCCACCTCGAGGGCGAGAACCGCCTCGAGGACGACGAGCACCGCGCCGAGGTCAAGGAGGCCAGCGAGAAGACCTTCAAGACGCAGATCCTCCTCGACCACGTCGTCGAGCAGGAGAAGGTCCAGGTCAGCCAGGACGAGCTCACTCAGTACCTCATCCAGGGTGCGGCGCAGTACGGCATGGAGCCGAACGAGTTCATCAAGATCCTGTCCGAGAACAACCAGATCGGCCAGATGGTCGGCGAGGTCGCCCGCAACAAGGCGCTCGCGATCGTCCTCGGCAAGGCGAAGGTCACCGACACCGAGGGCAACGCCGTCGACCTGACCGCGTTCACCGCGGTCCCCGGTGACGACGAGGCCGTCGAGGCCTCCGACGAGGCCGTCGAGGCCTCCGACGAGGCCGTCGTCTCTGACGAGACCGAGGTCGTGGAGGAGGCTCGGGCCGCCGCCGACGCCGAGGTCCCCGCGGAGCCCGTCGCCGAGGAGCCCGTCGCCGAGGAGGAGCCCGCCCCGGCCCCCAAGAAGAAGCGCGCGCCGGCCAAGAAGAAGGCCGCCGCTCCCGCCGAGGAGACCCCGGCCGCGGAGTAGTCGCCGCGAGCACGTCAGGAGCCGCCCCCCGATCCGTCGGAGGGCGGCTCCTCTCGTTGCGGGGCTCCGGTCCGCCCCGGGCGAACACGGGCGACTCCCGCTCCGCCCCGGGCGAACACGGCCGGATCGGCCTGGCGGCGTCCGATAGATTCGCCTCCGAAGCGACAACTGAAACGGAGCAATACATGGCCGACATGGTTATGCCCAACAGTGTTTTCGACCGCCTGCTCAAGGACCGGATCATCTGGCTCGGTTCCGAGGTGCGCGACGAGAACGCGAACGAGATCGCCGCGAAGCTCCTGCTCCTGGCAGCCGAGGACTCCGAGCGGGACATCTACCTCTACATCAACTCGCCCGGCGGCTCCATCACCGCGGGCATGGCGATCTACGACACGATGCAGTTCGTCCCGAACGACATCGTGACCGTGGGCATCGGGATGGCGGCCTCCATGGGCCAGCTGCTCCTCACCGCCGGAACCCAGGGCAAGCGCTACATCACCCCGAACGCGCGGGTGCTCCTCCACCAGCCGCACGGCGGCTTCGGCGGCACGGCCTCCGACATCCAGACCCAGGCGCAGCTCATCCTCGACATGAAGAAGCGCCTCGCCGAGATCACCGCCAAGGCGACCGGCAAGACCGTCGAGCAGGTCAACGAGGACGGCGACCGGGACCGCTGGTTCAGCGCCGAGGAGGCCCTCGCCTACGGCTTCGTCGACCACATCCGCTCGTCGGCGACCGACGTGGCCGGCGGTGGCGGAACCGCCATCGACGAGTAGTCCAGCGAACGCGCCGAGAGATCAGGAACAGACAATGACCACACCCACCTTCGGCGGAACGGCGTTCGGCTCCGGAGCCGCACCGTCCTCGCGCTACATCCTCCCCACGTTCGAGGAGCGCACGGCCTACGGCTACAAGCGCCAGGACCCGTACGCCAAGCTCTTCGAGGACCGCATCATCTTCCTCGGAGTCCAGGTCGACGACGCCTCCGCGGACGACATCATGGCCCAGCTCCTCGTGCTCGAGAGCCAGGACCCGGACCGCGACATCGTCATGTACATCAACTCGCCCGGTGGATCCTTCACCGCGATGACGGCGATCTACGACACGATGCAGTACATCCGCCCGCACATCCAGACGGTCGTGCTCGGCCAGGCCGCCTCGGCCGCCGCCGTGCTCACCGCCGCGGGAACGCCCGGCAAGCGCCTCGCGCTGCCGAACGCGCGCATCCTCATCCACCAGCCCGCCGTGCAGCAGGGCGGGGGCCAGGCCTCGGACATCGAGATCCAGGCCGCCGAGATCATGCGCATGCGCGAGTGGCTCGAGGAGACGCTGTCGCACCACTCGAACCGCTCGATCGAGCAGGTCAAGAAGGACATCGACCGCGACAAGATCCTCGGCGCGAGCGACGCGCTCGAGTACGGGCTGATCGACCAGGTGCTCACCAGCCGCAAGAGCCTCCCGGCTCTCACGGCGTAGGGCGTCCAGGAGGGGCCGGGTGGCGGAGCGATCCGCCGCCCGGCCCCTCTGCGTCCTCCGTCGCCGTAGCAAAGCGCCACACGAGGCGCAAGGCACGGCGAATCCGGCCCGCCTGCCGAGCCCTCGCGGCTCAGCGGCTAGGCTCGGAGCAGTGTCAGGGGGCTCGTCCCGCTCGCACCGGCCGGAGCTCCGGGCTCCGTTGCACGACCGACCGACGCACGACAGACGCACGACAAGGAAGTGGGGCATTCCCGTGGCACGTATTGGCGAAAGCGCCGACCTGCTGAAGTGCTCCTTCTGCGGCAAGAGCCAGAAGCAGGTCCAGCAGCTCATCGCGGGACCGGGCGTCTACATCTGCGACGAGTGCGTCGAGCTCTGCAACGAGATCATCGAGGAGCGCCTCTCCGAGTCGAGCGAGGAGACGAGCCACGAGTTCGACCTCCCGAAGCCGAAGGAGATCTTCGGCTTCCTCGAGGAGTACGTGATCGGGCAGGAGCAGGCCAAGAAGGCCCTCGCCGTCGCCGTGTACAACCACTACAAGCGCGTGCGGGCCCGCAACACCATCACCGCCGCCGACGCGATCCACGACGAGGTCGAGATCGCCAAGAGCAACATCCTGCTCATCGGCCCCACGGGCTGCGGGAAGACCTACCTCGCCCAGACCCTCGCGAAGCGCCTCAACGTGCCCTTCGCCGTCGCGGACGCCACGGCCCTCACCGAGGCGGGCTACGTCGGCGAGGACGTCGAGAACATCCTCCTCAAGCTCATCCAGGCCGCCGACTACGACGTCAAGCGTGCCGAGACCGGCATCATCTACATCGACGAGGTCGACAAGATCGCGCGGAAGGCCGAGAACCCCTCGATCACGCGCGACGTCTCGGGCGAGGGAGTGCAGCAGGCACTGCTCAAGATCCTCGAGGGCACCGTCGCCTCCGTGCCCCCGCAGGGCGGGCGGAAGCACCCGCACCAGGAGTTCATCCAGATCGACACGACGAACGTCCTCTTCATCGTCGCCGGCGCCTTCGCCGGACTCGAGGACATCATCTCGTCGCGGGCGGGCAAGCGCGGCATCGGCTTCGGCGCCCCGCTGCACAACAAGGAAGACGAGATCAACATCTTCAGCGAGGTCCTCCCGGAGGACCTGCACAAGTTCGGGCTGATCCCCGAGTTCATCGGGCGCCTCCCGGTCGTCACGACGGTCACGCAGCTCGACCAGGTCGCGCTCATGCAGATCCTCACCGAGCCGCGCAACGCGCTCGTGAAGCAGTACCAGCGGATGTTCGAGATCGACGGCGTCGAGCTCGAGTTCGACCGGGGCGCTCTCGAGGCCATCGCGGACCTGGCGGTCCTCCGTCAGACCGGCGCCCGCGGTCTGCGCGCGATCCTCGAGGAGGTGCTCGGCCCGATCATGTTCGAGGTGCCCTCCTCGGACGAGGTGGCGCGCGTCGTCGTCACCCGCGCCGCGGTGCTCGACAACGCGGCCCCGACGATCGTCCCCCACGCTCCCCGTCGCCAGGAGAAGAGCGCCTAGTCGCTCCCCGCCCGCTCTGCCAGTTCACCGCGATTGGCCCGGCGGATCGTCGGGCGAGGCGCTCCCGCTTCCCTAACCTGGCGGAGCGCGCCGACGGCGCGTCCGGTCGCCTCGGTGCTGGTCGATCCTCCGGGAGGCTCCGCCATCGTCCAGCCGCTGCTCGCCGGGATCGTCGCCGCCCTGACCGGCTTCTCGAGCTCGTTCGCGATCGTGCTCGCCGGGGTGGTCGCGGTGGGCGCCACCGACGTGCAGGCAGCCTCGGGCCTCCTCGCCGTCTGCGTGCTGCAGGGGGTCCTCTGCATCGTGCTGAGCATCCGCTACCGCGTGCCGATGACCTTCGCCTGGAGCACGCCGGGAGCCGCCCTGCTGGCCGCGACCGCGACGCTCCCCGGTGGCTTCGACCGCGCGGTCGGGGCGTTCCTGGTCGCCTCCGCTCTGCTGGTGGTCACCGGGCTGTGGCCGGCGCTCGGGAGGCTCGTCGCGCGCATCCCGCGGCCGCTCGCGAACGCCATGCTCGCGGGCATCCTGTTCCCGCTCGTCCTGGCGCCGGTGCGCGCGGCGGTCGAGATCCCCGCGCTCGCGCTGCCGGTGATCCTGCTCTGGCTGCTGCTCCTGCGGCTCCTGCCCCGCTGGGCGGTGCCGGCCGCGATCGCCCTGGCGATCGTGCTGCTGATCGTGACGGACGGCGCGGCACTCGCCGGTGCGCCGCTGCTCCCCGTGCCGCAGTTCGTCGCTCCGGTGTTCGAGATCGGAGCGATGGTCGGGATCGGCCTGCCGCTCTACGTGGTCACCATGGCCGGGCAGAACATCCCGGGCATCGCGGTGCTGACGAGCTTCGGCTTCGCGGCCCACTCGCGTCCCGGGATCGTCTCGACCGGTGCTCTCTCCGGGGTCTCGGCGATCTTCGGCGGCGTGCCGATCAACTACGCCGCGCTCAGCGCCGCGCTGACCGCGGGTCCCGAGGCCTCGCCGCGGCCGGAGCAGCGCTGGGTCGCCTCGGTCTCGGCGGGCGCCTCCTACCTCGTGCTGGGCGTGTTCGCCGGAGCGGCCGCCGCGCTGGTGTCCTCCGCGAGCCCGCTGCTGATCGAGGCGGTCGCCGGTCTGGCGCTGCTGGGGGTGTTCGTGTCGGCGGTGCAGGCCGCTGTGGAGGACGCGCGGCTGCGGCTGTCGGCGGCGGCGACGCTCCTGGTCACCGCCTCCGGCACGACCATCGCGGGGATCGGATCGGCGTTCTGGGGCCTGGTCGTGGGACTCGTCCTCCTCGCCTGGCTCGTCCCCCGGCGCCGCTAGAGGAGGCCGCGGCGCGCGAGCAGCGGCTCGGTCCGCGCATCCCGCCCGCGGAACGCGCGGTACGCGTCGAGCGGATCGCGGGAGCCGCCGAGCTCGAGCACCCCGCGGCGGAAGCGCTCGCCCGCCGAGCGGTCGAGGCCGCCGTTCTCCTCGAACCACTCGACCGTGTCCGCGTCGAGGATCTCGCTCCAGATGTAGGAGTAGTAGCCCGCGGAGTAGCCGCCGGAGAAGACGTGCGCGAAGTACGTGCTGCGGTAGCGGGGCGGCACGGCGGGGAGGAGGAGGCCCGCGCCGTCGAGCACGTCGCGCTCGAAGGCGGCCGCGTCGCGCGGCTCGACCGGTGCCGGCAGGGAGTGCCAGGCGAGGTCGAGCAGGGCGGACGCCAGGTACTCGCTCGTCGCGAAGCCCTCGCCCCACAGCGCGGACGCCTCGAGGCGCTCGACGGTCCCCGCGGGCAGGGCCTCGCCGGTCTCGACGTGGCGGGCGTAATCGGCGAGGAGCCCGGGGCGGCGCACCCACGTCTCGTTCACCTGGCTCGGGAATTCGACGAAGTCCCGGAACACCGCGGTACCGGCGAAGCGCGGGTACCGCGTGCTCGCGAACAGGCCGTGCAGGGCGTGCCCGAACTCGTGGAACAGCGTCTCCACCTCGTCGAGGCTGAGAAGGGCGGGCTCGCCCGCGCCCGGAGCCGACAGGTTCAGGTTGTTCACGACGACGGCGGAGTCGCCGAGCAGCGAGGTGCGGCTGGACAGGGAGTTCATCCACGCCCCGCCGCGCTTCGAGTCGCGGGTGAAGGGATCGAGCAGGAACAGGCCCAGCGGCGTCCCGTCCTCCTCGTGCACCTCGAACACGCGGACGTGCTCGCTGTAGCCGGCCAGGTCGCTCCGCTCCGAGAAGCGGACGCCGTAGAGACCGGTGGCGGCGGCGAACACGCCGTGCTGGAGCACCCGCTCCAGCTCGAAGAAGGGACGCAGTGCGCTGGAGTCGACGGAGTAGCTCTCCGACCGCACGCGCTCCTCGTAGTAGGCGCGGTCCCACGCCTCGATCGTGAAGCGCGGCGCTCCGGCGGCGTCGTGCTCGGCGTCGGCGGAGGCCTGCATCCGCTCGAGCTCGATCCTCGCGTTCCGGGCGGCGGGAGCGGCGAGCTCGCGCAGCAGCGACAGGACGCGCTCCGGCGAGCCCGCGGTCTGGCCCGAGATCACGAACTCGGCGTGCGAGGCCGCGCCCAGCAGAGCTGCGCGCTCGGCCCGCAGCGCGACGATGCGCTGCAGGGTCGCGGTGGTGTCGTGCGGCCCGCCTTCCGCACCGCGGCCGACAGAGGCGCGCAGGACGCGCTCGCGGACGCCGCGGTCGCGCAGACGCGCGAGCCAGGGGTGGCCGGAGTAGAGGGGCAGGGTGATCAGCCAGCCGTCGACACCGCGGTCGGCGGCGGCGCGCGCGGCGGCCGAGACGTCGGACTCGTCGAGCCCGTCGAGGCCGGCGACGTCCTCGAGGAGGACCGCCCGGTCGTTCGACTCGGCGAGCAGGTCCTTCTCGAAACGCGTGGTCAGGGTCGAGAGCTGCTCGTTCAGCTCGCCGAGCCGTGCCTTCCCCACGTCGTCGAGGAGCGCACCGGAGCGCTCGAACCCGGTGATCCTCCGCTCGAGGAGGTAGGCCGTCTCGGCGTCGAGGTCGAGCTCCGACGACTGCTCGGCGAGGGTGCGGAGCCGGGCGAACAGGCGCGGGTCGAGGCTGATCGCATCGCTGTGGGCCGAGAGCAGCGGAGCGAGCTCGGCCTCCAGAGCGTCGGTGAGCGGAGTGCGGTCGGAGGCGGCGACGGTGAAGAAGACGGCGCTCACCCGGCGCAGCTCGCGCCCCGCCCGCTCGAGGGCGACGAGGGTGTTCTCGACGGTCGGCGGCTCGGAGGCGCCGGCGATCGCGTCGATCTCGGCGCGGTGCCGGCGGAGGGCCTCGAGGAACGCCGGGCGGTAGGCCTCGGGGTCGACGGCGGCGAAGTCGGGGAGCCCGTGGGGGAGTCCGCTCGGCTCGAGCAGGACGGCGACGGGATCGGGAGCGCTCATCCTGCGAGCCTAGAGCTCGAGCGAGGGAGAGGGCTCCGGCTCAGGATCGCAGGACGCGCGCGCTCACCGGGCTCGGCGACCGCGCCGCGAAGGGGCGTCAGCCCCAGTCGTCGTCGTCCTCGCCCTCCACGCGGCCCTGCGGCTGCGTGATGTAGGCAGCGTCCTCGTCAGGACGGTAGGTGATCGTCGTGCCGTCGTCGAGTTCGAGGACGGGCCTGCCCTCGAGCCAGGTGAGCGTCCAGCGCCAGTCGGCGGTCGCCGTGCCGGCCGCGGTGAGCTCGCCCTCGACGTCGCCGATGGCGGTGACGACGATCTCGGGGAGGGTCTGCGGCGGCACCTGGCCGACCGACCAGCGGGTTCCGAGCTGCATGGGAGGGGTCCTCTCGACGGTGGGGAGGGAGGCGGGACCATTCCCGCCTCCCGGGAGCGGCGCTACGCCTCGGTCTCGAGCTCGATGCCGACCGCGAGGGCGTCGCCCTCGGCGAAGTCGAGCGTCGCGATCCTGCCGACGGCCGCGAGGTCTCCCGCGGCGAGTCGGAGAGACGCGACGAGCTCGGCGGGCGCCGTCACCAGGGCGGAGCGGGCCGGCGTCTTCTGCGAGGCCTTCGCATCGGTCTTCGCGCGCCGGATGGCCGTGAGGACCGAGCTCGCCGCGGCCAGGACGGCGGGGTCGCCGCCCAGGCCCTCGACGGCCGGCCAGGGGCGCAGGTGCACCGAGTCGTCGTGCGACCACGACCAGGTCTCCTCCGTCGCGAACGGCAGGAACGGCGCGAACAGGCGCTGGAGGACGTCGAGCGCCCGGTGCAGGGCGGCCGCGGCGGACGCGCCGTCCTCGCTGTACGCGCGCTCCTTCACCAGCTCCAGGTAGTCGTCGCAGAACGTCCAGAAGAACGCCTCCGTCGTCTCGAGGGCGCGGGCGTGGTCGTAGTTCTCGAGCGCCGTCGTCGCGTCGGCGACCACGGTGTCGAGGGTGGCCAGCATGCTGAGGTCGAGAGGGTCGGTGACCTCGGCGCCCTCGGCGAGAGGGAAGCCGTGGATGAACTTCGCCGCGTTGAGGATCTTGATCGCCAGTCGGCGGCCGATCTTGATCTGCGTCGGGTTCTGCGGATCGAAGGCCGCGTCGGTGCCCAGGCGCGAGGAGGCGGCCCAGTAGCGGACCGCGTCCGAGCCGTGCTGCTCGAGCATCGCGGCGGGAGTGACCACGTTGCCCTTCGACTTCGACATCTTCTTGCGGTCGGGGTCGACGATGAAGCCGGAGACGGTCGCCGTGCTCCACGGGGCGCGGCCGTCCTCGAGCTGCGAGCGCAGGAGGGTCGAGAAGAGCCAGGTGCGGATGATGTCCTGGCCCTGCGGGCGCAGGTCGTAGGGAGCGACCAGCTGCCAGAGCTCGTCGTCCCGCTCCCAGCCGCCCGCGAGCTGCGGGGTCAGCGAGGAGGTCGCCCAGGTGTCCATCACGTCGAGCTCGCCCTGGAAGCCGCCCGCCGCTCCGCGCTGGTCCTCCGTGTAGCCGGGGGCCGGGTCGCTGGAGGGATCCACCGGCAGCGCCGCCTCGTCCGGCACGATCGGGGAGTCGAAGACGGGGTTGCCGTCGCCGTCGAGCGGGTACCACACCGGGATCGGCACGCCGAAGAAGCGCTGGCGCGAGATCAGCCAGTCGCCGGAGAGGCCGTTCACCCAGTTCTCGTAGCGGACGCGCATGAACTCCGGCACGAAGCGCACGTCGCGGCCGAGCTCCAGCAGGCGCTCCTTGAGCACCGCGTCGCGAGCGCCGTTGCCGATGTACCACTGGCGGGTCGACACGATCTCGAGCGGCTTGTCGCCCTTCTCGAAGAACTTGACCTGGTGCGTGATGGGGCGCGGGTCGCCGACCATCTCGCCGGACTCCTTCAGCAGCGCCACGACGGCCTGCTTCGCGGAGAAGACGGTCTTGCCGGCGAGCTGCTCGTAGGCGGCGCGGCCCGCGTCGCTCGTGATCGCGGCGGGAGCCTCCGAGATCAGGCGGCCGTCGAAGCCGATGATCGCGCGGTTGGGCAGGTCGAGCTCGCGCCACCAGACCACGTCCGTGATGTCGCCGAAGGTGCAGATCATCGCGATGCCCGAGCCCTTGTCCTTCTGCGCGAGGTGGTGCGCGAGCACCGGGACCTCGACGTCGAAGAGCGGCGTGCGGACGGTGGTGCCGAACAGCGCCTGGTAGCGCTCGTCGTCGGGGTGCGCGACGAGGGCGACGCAGGCGGGCAGCAGCTCGGGACGGGTCGTCTCGATGAAGACGTCCTCGCCGCCGTCGCGGTGGAAGCCGAGGCGGTGGTAGGCGCCGGGCTGGTCCTTGTCCTCGAGCTCCGCCTGGGCGACGGCGGTCCGGAAGGTGATGTCCCAGAGCGTCGGGGCCTGCGCCTGGTAGGCCTCGCCGCGGGCGAGGTTGCGGAGGAAGGCGCGCTGCGAGGCGGCCTGCGACTCGTCGCCGATGGTCCGGTAGCTCTGCGACCAGTCGACGGACAGGCCGAGTGCGCGCCAGACGTCCTCGAACTGCTTCTCGTCCTCGACGGTGAGGCGCTCGCACAGCTCGACGAAGTTGCGGCGCGAGATCGGCTTCTGGTCGGCGGCCTTGCTGCTCTTGTTGTCGCCGCCCTCGAACGGAGGTGTGAAGCCGGGCTCGTAGGGGAGCGTCGGGTCGCAGCGCACACCGTAGTAGTTCTGCACGCGGCGCTCGGTGGGCAGGCCGTTGTCGTCCCAGCCCATCGGGTAGAACACGCTCTTGCCGCGCATCCGCTGGAACCGCGCGACGACGTCGGTGTGCGTGTAGGAGAAGACGTGCCCGATGTGCAGCGACCCGGACGCGGTGGGCGGCGGGGTGTCGATCGAGTAGACGTCGGCGCGGGTGAGGCCGGTGCGGTCGAACCGGTAGGTCCCGTCGGTCTGCCAGCGGAGGCCCCACGTGCCCTCCAGGCCCTCGAGGGCGGGCTTCGCGGGGAGGCGGTCGGCGAGGGTCATGATGCTCCGGTTCGCTATGGGCGGCACCGTGTCGGTGGTGATGGTGCCTGGATGGGGGCTCCGGGGCGAGTCGCCCGCCGGCCGCGACGATTCTACCGGAGCGGCGGGAGCCGGGTCAGTCGACGACGGGGGCGAAGCCGGCGCGGACGGGCGCGAGCGCCTCGTCGAGGTAGGGCACGAGCTCGCCGCGGGTGGGGCCCGCCGCGGCCCAGGCCTGCACGGCCGCCACCGCGGCTCCGACGCTCGCGTAGGCGATGGCGCGCGAGAGGTGCGAGGGCAGCGGGCGCGCGCTCCGCTCCTCCACGAAGCGGGCGATGACGGCCGCCTGCCGGGCGAGGCGGCCGAGGGCCGACGCTTGCAGCTCGTGGACGCTGCCGATCATGTCGGACTGGGTGAGCACCCACGGCACCGTCGCGGGTCCGAAGCCGGAGCCGATCGCGAGCAGCGCGTCGCCGAGCGCGTCCATCACCGGCGCCTCTGCCGCCGTCTCGGCCAGCGCCTCCGGGAGCTCGGCCAGCCGGTCGTCGACCAGCACCCAGAAGACGTCGCTCTTGGACTCGAAGTAGTTGAAGAAGGTGTTGCGCGAGACGCCCGCGCGCTGGGCGATCTGCTCGATCGTCGTGCCCGCGTAGCTCTGCTCGACGAAGAGGTCCAGTGCGGCGTCCTCGAGCATGGAGCGCGACGACGCGCGGGGCCGTCCGCGCTGCACTCCTCGCACCATGAACCGCTCCTGCTCCGCTTCCCCCGACGCGCTAGGATAGCGCCGGACGACTTCGACCCGGCCATCACCGGTGAGTCTCCGGAAGAACGGCGCCGGCTCCGGCCTGCGCCCAGTAGACCCGGACGGGTGCGGCCCGTGACAGCCGATCGAGTGGGAACGCGTCAGCGGGGGGCGTGTCCCCGTCGCCGCGCTTCCCCGAGATCGAGGAGCGCGTGCTCGCGTACTGGAAGGCGGACGACACCTTCCAGGAGTCGATCCGGCAGCGCGAGGGAGCGCCGGAGTGGGTCTTCTACGACGGCCCGCCCTTCGCCAACGGCCTGCCGCACTACGGGCACCTCCTCACCGGCTACGCCAAGGACGTCTTCCCCCGCTTCGAGACGATGCGCGGACGGCAGGTGCACCGCCGCTTCGGCTGGGACACCCACGGCCTGCCCGCCGAGCTCGAGGCGGAGCGGCAGCTCGGCATCACCGACAAGTCCCAGATCGAGGAGATGGGCGTCGCGGCCTTCAACGCCGCCGCGAAGGAGTCGGTGCTGCGCTACACCGGGGAGTGGCAGGACTACGTCACCCGCCAGGCGCGCTGGGTCGACTTCGACGACGACTACAAGACGCTCGACCCCACCTTCATGGAGTCGGTGATCTGGGCGTTCAAGCAGCTCTACGACAAGGGCCTCGCCTACGAGGGCCACCGCGTGCTGCCGTACTGCTGGCGCGACCAGACGCCGCTGTCGAACCACGAGCTGCGGATGGACGACGACGTCTACAAGATGCGCCAGGACCAGACGGTCACCGTCACCTTCCCGCTGGTCGGCGAGACGGCGGAGGCGCTCCAGCTGACGGCGGTCCGCGCTCTCGCGTGGACGACGACGCCGTGGACGCTGCCGACGAACCTCGCGCTCGCCGTCGGGCCCGACATCGAGTACGCGGTCGTCCCCGCCGGCCCGAACGGCGCGGCCGACGGCAGGGGCGAGCCCGAGGAGCGCGAGCTCTCGGCCGAGTACCTGCTCGCCATCGACCAGGTCGGCGCCTACGCGAAGGACCTCGGCTATCCGGACGCGGAGTCGGCCCTGGCCGCCGTCTCGCGCACCCACCGCGGCTCCGAGCTCGAGGGGATCAGCTACGACCGCCTCTGGGACCACTACGCGGACACCGAGGCCTGGGACACGCAGAACGCGTGGCGCATCCTCGTCGCCGACTACGTGACCACCAGCGAGGGCACCGGCATCGTGCACCAGGCGCCCGCCTACGGCGAGGACGACCAGAAGGTCTGCGAGGCGGCGGGCATCCCCGTCATCATCTCGGTCGACGACGGCGGCCGCTTCCTGCCGCAGATCAGCGAGGTCGCCGGCCTCCAGGTCTTCGACGCGAACAAGCCCCTCACGCAGCTCCTGCGCGCGGGCCACCGTCTGCTCCGCCAGGCGAGCTACGAGCACTCGTACCCGCACTGCTGGCGCTGCCGCAATCCGCTGATCTACAAGGCGGTCTCGAGCTGGTTCGTCCGCGTCACCGCGATCCGCGACCGCATGGAGGAGCTCAACCAGGAGATCACCTGGGTCCCCGAGAACGTCAAGGACGGCCAGTTCGGCAAGTGGCTCTCGGGCGCGCGCGACTGGTCCATCAGCCGCAACCGCTACTTCGGCTCGCCGATCCCGGTGTGGAAGAGCGACGACCCGGAGTACCCGCGGATCGACGTCTACGGCTCGCTGGACGAGCTGGAGCGCGACTTCGGCGTGCGCCCGGACGACCTGCACCGGCCGTTCATCGACGAGCTGACCCGCCCGAACCCCGACGACCCGACCGGGCGCTCGACGATGCGCCGGATCAGCGACGTCCTCGACGTCTGGTTCGACTCCGGATCGATGCCCTTCGCCCAGGTGCACTACCCGTTCGAGAACGCCGACTGGTTCGACACCCACAACCCGGCGGACTTCATCGTCGAGTACATCGGGCAGACGCGCGGCTGGTTCTACACGCTGCACGTGCTCTCCACCGCGCTCTTCGACCGCCCGGCGTTCCGCAACGTGGTCAGCCACGGCATCGTGCTGGGCAACGACGGGCAGAAGATGTCCAAGTCGCTGCGCAACTACCCGGACGTGGCCGAGGTCTTCGACCGCGACGGCTCCGACGCCATGCGCTGGTTCCTGATGTCGAGCCCGGTCCTCCGGGGCGGCAACCTCGTCGTGACGGAGGAGGGCATCCGCGAGGGCGTCCGCCAGGTGCTGCTGCCGCTGTGGAGCACCTGGTACTTCTTCTCCCTCTACGCCAACGCCTCGGCGGGCGGCGGCTACGAGGCGACCAGGCGCACCGGCTCCGAGGACGTCCTCGACCGCTACCTGCTTGCCAAGACCCGCGATCTGGTCGAGACGGTGACCGGCCGGCTCGAGGCGCTGGACTCCACGCTCGCGGCCGCCGCGCTCCGCGACTTCAGCGACGTGCTCACGAACTGGTACGTGCGCCGCTCCCGCGACCGCTTCTGGCAGGGCGTCGACGAGGACGGCCGCGGATCGGAGGCGTTCGACACGCTCTACACGGTCCTCGAGACCGTGTGCCGCGTCGCCGCCCCGCTCCTGCCTCTCGTCACGGAGCAGATCTGGCAGGGCCTGACCGGCGGCCGCAGCGTCCACCTCACCGACTGGCCGGAGGCGGACGAGTTCCCCGCCGACCCGGCGCTCGTGCACGCGATGGACGCGGTCCGCGGCATCTCGTCCACCGCGCTCTCCCTCCGCAAGCAGGCCGGGCTCCGCGTCCGCCTGCCGCTCGCGCGCCTGACCGTGGTGGTCGCCGACGCCGCCGAGCTCGCGCCGTTCGAGGCGATCCTCCGCGACGAGCTGAACGTGAAGGAGGTGTCGCTGGTGCCGCTGGTCGACTCCAGCGCCGCCGACTACGGCGTCACCTCCCGTCTCGCGGTCAACGCGCGCGCCGCCGGGCCCCGGCTCGGCAAGGGCGTGCAGACCGTGATCAGGGCCGCCAAGGCCGGCGACTGGAGCGAGACGGACGGCGTCGTCACCGCCGGCGGCGTCGAGCTGGTCGAGGGCGAGTACGAGCTCACGCTCGAGGTCGGCGGCTCGGCCGGCGACGACCGCGCCATCGCCCTGCTCCCGCGCGGGGGCTTCGTGCTCCTCGACACGGCGACCACCCCCGAGCTCGAAGCGGAGGGGCTCGCCCGCGACCTCATCCGCGCGGTGCAGGACGCCCGCAAGGCGGCCGGGTTCGAGGTCAGCGACCGGATCGTCCTGGAGGTCGTGCTCGACGAGCCGAGCCTGCAGGCGCTCGAGCCGCACGCGCTCTGGATCGCGGAGGAGACCCTCGCGACCGGATGCGCGTTCACTCCGCTCACCACGGCTCTCGAGGGCGGCGAGGGCGCGATCGCCGTCGGCCCCGCGGGCACCGCCATCATCCGCGTCGAGAAGGTCGAGGCCGCCGATGTCTGATCCGTTCGAGCCGGACGACGCCGACCGCGCGGCCGCCGACGCCGTCTACGCCGCGCTGCTGGAGCGCCTGGGCGAGGCGAGCATCCGCCCGCGCCTCGCTCCGACCCGGCGCGCCGTCGAGATCCTCGGCGACCCGCAGCGCGCCTACCCGGTGATCCAGATCGCCGGAACCAACGGCAAGACCTCGACCAGCCGGATGATCGAGAGCCTGCTGCGCGCCCACGGGCTGCGGGTGGGCCTGTTCACCAGTCCGCACCTCGAGCGCTTCAACGAGCGCATCGTCATCGACGGAGAGCCGATCTCGGACCGGAGCCTCGCCGACAACTGGCAGGACGTCGAGCCGTACCTGCGGATGACCGACGCCGAGCTGGCCGAGCAGGGCGAGGCGCCGCTGTCCTTCTTCGAGGCGATCACCGTCCTGGCCTACGCGGCCTTCGCCGACGCGCCGGTCGATGTGGCCGTCGTCGAGGTGGGGATGGGCGGCGAGTGGGACTCGACGAACGTCGCCGACGCGCAGGTCGCCGTCTTCACGCCGATCGCCCTCGACCACACCGACCGCCTCGGCTCGACGATCGAGGAGATCGCGCGCACCAAGTCGGGCATCGTCAAGCCGCTCGCCTCGGTGGTCTCCGCGAGGCAGGTCCCGGAGGCGGAGGCGGTGCTGCGGCACGCGGCCGAGGCCACCGAGTCGACGATCGTCGTCGAGGGGGCGGAGTTCGACGTCGAGTCGACGACCGTCGCCGTCGGCGGCCAGGTCGTCACCGTCCGGGGACTCGTCACCACGTACGAGCAGCTGCTGCTGCCGTTCTTCGGCGACCACCAGGCCGAGAACGCCGCCGTGGCCGTCGCCGCGGTCGAGACGTTCCTGGGAGGCGGGACGCAGGAGCTCACCGGCGACGTCCTCGACGAGGGC
Source organism: Rathayibacter sp. AY1C6 (assembly GCF_002931535.1). Classification (NCBI taxonomy): domain Bacteria; kingdom Bacillati; phylum Actinomycetota; class Actinomycetes; order Micrococcales; family Microbacteriaceae; genus Rathayibacter; species Rathayibacter sp. AY1C6. The sequence goes on from NZ_PSWC01000007.1 coordinate 125,575, forward strand.
TTCGCCGCCGCGACCTCCCCGGGCCGCCTGCAGCTCGTCGGACTCGCTCCGCGCACCGTCGTCGACGCGGCGCACAACCCGCACGGTGCCGCGTCCCTCGCCGCCGCTCTCGGCCGCTACTTCGACTTCGACCGCGTGACGGCCGTCCTCGGCGTGCTGGCCGAGAAGGACGCCGAGGGGATTCTCCGGGAGCTCCGCCCCGTGGTGGACGAGCTGATCGTGACCACGGCGCCGAGCGATCGGGCGATGCCCGCCGAGGAGCTCGCCGCGCTCGCCCGCACCCTGTTCCCGGAGGAGGCGGTCCGCGTCGCCGACGACCCGCTGGGTGCTCTCACGGCCGGTCGCGTCCTCGCGGCGCGCACCGACAAGGGCGCCCTGCTGGTCACGGGCTCGATCACCCTCGTCGGCCGCACGATCACCGCGGCCCGCGACGAGAACTGGCTGGGCGCGTGAGGGCCGGGCGCCCGCGGCGCTCGCGGACCGTCCGGGAGAGCCTCGGCTCGATCGTGCTCGGCTTCGAGGCGGTCATCGTCTTCCTCGCCACCCTGGTGGCCTTCGGGCTGAAGGCGGCCGACCCCGTGATCGTGCTGGTCGGGGGAGCGGTGGTCTGCCTCGCGCTCGTCGCCACTCTGGGCCTGCTGAACCGGCCGGTCGGCTTCCGCATCGGCTGGGTGCTCCAGTTCGTTATCGTGGCCTCGGGCCTGCTGGTCCCGATCATGTACGTGATCGGCGCCGCCTTCGTGGCGCTGTGGACGTACTGCATGGTGACCGGCACCCGCCTCGACGCTCAGACGCGCCGGGCGGCGGAGCCCACCGACCCCACCGAAGGAGACCGCTGAACCATGGCCACTCAGGAGACCCTCGTCCTCGTCAAGCCCGACGGCGTCGCCCGCAACCTCACCGGCGAGATCCTCCGCCGCATCGAGGCGAAGGGCTACTCCCTCGTCGACGTGAAGCTCGTCGAGGCCGACCGCGAGCTGCTCGCCGCCCACTACGCCGAGCACGAGGGCAAGCCCTTCTACGAGCCGCTCGTCGAGTTCATGGAGAGCGGCCCGATCGTCGCCCTGCGCATCGCGGGCGACCGTGTGATCGAGGGCTTCCGCGCCCTCGCCGGCACCACCGACCCGACCACGGCCGCTCCCGGCACCATCCGCGGCGACCTCGGCCGCGACTGGGGCCTCAAGGTCCAGCAGAACCTCGTGCACGGGTCCGACTCCGAGGAGTCGGCCGCGCGCGAGCTCGGCCTCTGGTTCGCCTGAGCCGCTCGGCCGCCTGCCTCTGACGACGTCCGTCAGAGGTAGGCGAGCACGTTCAGCCTCACCTGCGCGATCACCGCGATCAGCAGGTAGCAGAGCAGCGTGATGAACGGGACCCAGCCGTAGGCGGCACCGGCGAAGCGGCGCACCCCGGCGGGGACGGGGAACACGCCCTCACGGAGGTTGCGGAGCGTCACCAGCCAGAAGCCCGGGATGACGACGGCCCAGGTGAGCATGCACCAGGGGCAGAGCGTTCCGAGCGCGAAGACGCTCGTCGCGATGAGCCAGCCCACGAACACCAGGGCCAGCAGGAAGCCGACGTTGAAGGCCGCCCAGAACCACCGGTCGAACCGGGCGCCTGCGAGCAGGCCCAGCCCCACCACGATCGGCGCGATCCAGGCCGCCAGGCCGATGAGAGGGTTCGGGAAGCCGAAGACCGCGCCCTGCGCCGAGTTCAGGTTCGCACTGCACTGCACGAGCAGGCTGAAGTCGCAGCCGAGGCCCGCATCCGGGTTCTCGAGAGCGGCGAACTTGTCGTTCGTGAGGGCGAAGGCGGCGGTCCAGCCGATCACGCCGAGGACGATCAGCAGGACGGCGAAGACGACGGGGCGCTGCTGGGTGGGGGCGTCGCGCACCCCGGGATCGCTGGACACCGGGGGATTATGGCACGCGCCGGATCGGCGCCTCTGGGAATGCGTGCGATAATCGGAGCCGTCGGTCCGGGGGACCCCGCATCGACGCGAAGAAGGTTTACCGGGCGAGTACCGGGCCACAGGAGATCGACAGCGTTCCGCGAATGGACGCGCCGGATCTCCGCTCCGCCGGGAGTCGACCGCAGGTCGCACCGCGGAGGAGCGCGTGTCGGATAGTCAGTTCCGAGAGTGCAGCTGCAACCGGAGTCCCGCGCCACGAGCGCGACGGGACCGGGGGAGCGGAAGGATTCGCGGCGGGCCGAGGCCCCTCGCACGAGAGAAGCATCCGGGAAGACGACGCGGCGGACGACCCGGCCGAGGAGTGCACCAGGAATGGTGGAAGACAACAGTACGAGCGGATCCGATCCGGACCGCGACGGGCCCCGTAGCGGGGCCAGGAAGATCAGCCGCCTCTTCGGTGGCCGTCGGGCGACCCGGCGGACCGAGTCGAGCGCGCCAGCGACAGGGGAGACGATCATCGACAGCAACGAGACCGACCAGGCCGGAGCCGAGGGCACCGAGCTGCCCGAGACCGGGAGCGCCGCGGAGGCGGCCGAGCCGTCGACGTCGACGGGCGCGGTGTTCTTCAACGCCCTCCCGCAGACCCCGGGCGCCGAGCAGGAGGAGCCGCGACGGCCCGCACTGCCGAGCCCGTCGCTGCTGTTCCAGGCGCCGGTCCTGCCCGACTACGTCGAACTGGCTCCGCTGCCTCCCCGCGGTGCGCCGCTGGGCGTCCAGGAGGAGCGCGAGAGCTCGGCCGAGGAGCAGGGCTCCGTCCGCCGCCGCTCGCGCCGCCGCAGCGGCGAGAGCGAGAGGTCCGGCTCCGACGACCCCGAGAACACCGTCGTCCGGGTCCGCCAGCCGCGCGAGCAGCGCGAGGCCCGCGAGCCCGAGCTCATCACCGAGCCGCAGCGCATCAAGGGCTCGACCCGCCTCGAGGCCAAGAAGCAGCGCCGCCGCGACGGCCGCGACGCCGGCCGGCGCCGCACGGTCGTCACCGAGTCCGAGTTCCTCGCCCGCCGGGAGGCCGTCGACCGCGTCATGGTCGTCCGCTCGAAGGAGGACAGCATCCGCATCGGCGTGCTCGAGGACGGCGTCCTCGCCGAGCACTACGTCGCCCGCTCGCAGGAGGCGTCGCTCATCGGCAACGTCTACCTCGGCCGCGTGCAGAACGTCCTCCCGAGCATGGAGGCCGCCTTCGTCGACATCGGACGCGGGCGCAACGCCGTGCTCTACTCCGGCGAGGTCGACTGGGACGCCGCGAACAACGCCGGCGGCCCCCGCCGGATCGAGCTCGCGCTCAAGCCCGGCGACCGGGTCCTCGTCCAGGTCACGAAGGACCCCGTCGGCCACAAGGGCGCCCGTCTCACGAGCCAGATCTCGCTCCCCGGCCGCTACCTCGTCTACGTGCCCAACGGCTCGATGAACGGCATCTCGCGGAAGCTCCCGGACACCGAGCGGGCCCGCCTGAAGAAGATCCTCAAGGAGGTGCTGCCCGAGAACGTGGGCGTCATCGTCCGGACCGCGGCCGAGGGCGCCACGGAGGAGCAGCTGACCGTCGACGTCGAGCGCCTGACCGCGCAGTGGACGGCTCTCAGCGCGAAGGCCGGGACCGGGCAGGCTCCCGCTCTCCTGCACAGCGAGCCGGACCTGCTGATCAAGATCGTCCGCGACGTCTTCAACGAGGACTTCGAGAAGATGGTCATCGCCGGCGACGACGCCCGCGAGACCATCGAGCTCTACCTCAGCCAGGTCGCACCCGATCTGCTCGAGCGCGTCGAGGTCTACACGGGTGAGAAGGACGCGTTCGACGAGTTCCGCATCACGGAGCAGATCGAGAAGGCGCTGGAGCGCAAGGTGTGGCTGCCCAGCGGCGGCTCGCTCGTGATCGACCGCACCGAGGCGATGACGGTGGTCGACGTCAACACCGGCAAGTTCGTCGGCTCGGGCGGGAACCTCGAGGAGACGGTCACGAAGAACAACCTGGAGGCGGCCGAGGAGATCGTCCGCCAGCTGCGCCTGCGCGACATCGGCGGCATCATCGTCGTCGACTTCATCGACATGGTGCTCGAGTCCAACCGCGACCTCGTGCTCCGCCGCCTGGTCGAGTGCCTGAGCCGCGACCGGACGAAGCACCAGGTCGCCGAGGTCACCTCGCTCGGCCTCGTGCAGATGACCCGCAAGAAGCTGGGCCTGGGCCTGCTCGAGACCTTCAGCGAGAACTGCGAGATCTGCGCCGGACGCGGCGTCATCGTCCACCACGACCCCGTGCTCAAGCACCGGTCGACCGCCGCTCCGCAGCAGGAGCAGCGCCGCCGGGGCAAGGGCGGCGAGCAGCAGCCCGCCGCCTCCGGGCGCTCGAACGGCGGGCAGAACGGGCAGGGCGCGCCGGCGACCAAGCCGATCAGCACCCACGCCATCACGGACGACGCGAAGAACGCGCTCGCGCAGATCGCCGCCAGCACCATCCACCCCCAGGCCGTGCGCCAGGCGGCGGAGGAGGCGGCCGCGCTGGTCGAGGACGCCGCCGAGACCGTCGAGGCCATGGCGCCGGAGGAGTCCGCCACGGCACCCGAGGAGCAGCCGTCCGAGCCGAGTCGTCGCGGCGAGCGTCCCGCCCGGGGCGAGCGCCGTCGTCGCAGCCGCGACCGCGAGCCGCGCCAGGAGGCCGCCGAGACGGCGTCCGTCGAGCCGGCTCCCGTCGAGACCCCGGTCGAGAAGGAGATCGAGCCGGCCGCTGCCGCGCCGATCCTCGACATCCCGATCGCGCCGGTCACGCCTCCGCGCCGCGTCCGCAGCGAGGTCGCCGAGCACCTGCTCGACTCCGTGCTCGACGCTCTGCCGGCCCCGAAGCAGCCCGGCCAGGGCCGTGCGAAGAGCCGCCGCGTCACGACGGCCGCGCTCACCGGAGTCGCGGTCATCCCCGAGCAGACCCCGCGCCGCGCCGACCAGTAGCGCGACCCGGTGTCAGGAGGGCCCGGTGCCCGGCGAGAGCCGGCGCCGGGCCCTCTCGGCGTCCCGGTCGCGCCCGCGGACGCGGAGCCCGCTCCGCCTCAGCCGCTCGACCAGCTCCCGCGCGCCGACGGGGACCGCGCCCGCGGCGACGAGCTCGTCGATCCGCTCCTCGGGCACGTCGTAGTGGTCCAGGTCGAAGCCGCGCTCGGGCACGCCGAGACGGCGGGCGAAGTCGTGGAGCTCCTCGAGCGAGACGTCGCTCACGAGGTGCGCCCACAGCCGGCCGTGCGCCGGCCAGCGCGCGGCGTCGACGAGGATGGCCATTCCCCGATCGTAGGCGGCGCGCCGTCCGTCCACGCGCCTCCTCCTCGACTATCGTGACGGGGTCGCCGGTCGGGTGGACACGGCTTCGCAGTCGTGTGCGTTTGACCGTGGAGCGCGGATCCCGTACTCTTGACCGTTGGTGTGGCGCGATCCATGTGCTCACGCAGATTTCCGTTGTCGCTCCGCCCCTCACGGGGCGCGGGCCGCGGTGCCGGTTCCCTCGTGTCGTGAGGAGACGGGTACGAACCGGAAGACCGGGGCTCAGCCCCGTCCCTACAAGCCCCGGACGAGGCCTCCGCTCCGTCCAGACGAGAAACAGGTACGAGAAGTGGTTTACGCAGTTGTGCGCGCCGGCGGTCGGCAGGAGAAGGTCGAGGTCGGCACCATCGTGACGATGGACCGCGTCAAGGCCGACGAGAACGGCACCGTGCAGCTTCCTGCCGTGCTGCTCGTCGACGGTGAGTCGATCACCTCGGACGCGGCGACCCTCGCGGGCGTCACCGTCACCGCCGAGGTGCTCGAGGACCTCCGTGGTCCGAAGATCATCATCCAGAAGTTCAAGAACAAGACCGGTTACAAGAAGCGCCAGGGGCACCGTCAGGACCTCACGCGCGTCAAGGTCACTGGCATCAAGTAGTCCTGCAAAGGAATTGAGCTGACCTGCGGAGCGAGCCATCGCCCTGCAGGGCAACAGCACGGGGCTGCGGCCCCCCGGTCTCGAGGAGATGAGAAATGGCACACAAGAAGGGCGCGAGCTCCACTCGCAACGGTCGCGACTCGAACGCGCAGCGTCTCGGCGTCAAGCGCTTCGGCGGCCAGGTCGTGAACGCGGGCGAGATCATCGTCCGTCAGCGCGGCACGCACTTCCACCCCGGCGCGAACGTCGGACGCGGTGGCGACGACACCCTGTTCGCCCTCTCGGCGGGCGCTGTCGAGTTCGGCAGCAAGGGCGGCCGCAAGGTCGTCAACATCGTGGCGGCCGCCCAGTAGGGTCGACCTCCTCGGCCGCACAGGCACAGGACGCAAGGGGCGGGCTTCGGCTCGCCCCTTGCGCGTTTACCGGGGCACAGCCCCCCGGCGCCGGCATCCCGGCGCCGCACGCACTCACGGACGGATTCACACCATGGTCACCTTCGTCGACAACGTCACGCTGCATCTGCGTGCCGGCCACGGCGGCAACGGCTGCGTCTCCGTCCGTCGCGAGAAGTTCAAGCCGCTCGCCGGCCCCGACGGCGGCAACGGCGGGCACGGGGGCGACATCGTCCTCGTCGCCGACCCGCAGACGACGACGCTGCTCGCCTACCACCGCCACCCGCACCGCAGCTCCGAGAACGGCGGTCCCGGCATGGGCGACCACCGCGCGGGCGGGAACGGCGAGCTCATGGAGCTCCCCGTCCCGGTCGGCACGGTCGTCAAGTCGCCGGACGGCGACCAGCTGATCGACATGGACGAGCCCGGCCTCCGGTTCGTCATCGCTCCGGGCGGGCAGGGCGGGCTCGGCAACGCCTCGCTCGCCACCACGAAGCGCAAGGCGCCCGGCTTCGCGCTGCTCGGCACGCCGGGCTGGGAGGGCGACGTCGTCCTCGAGCTGAAGACCGTCGCGGACGTCGCGCTCGTCGGGTTCCCCTCGGCGGGCAAGTCGAGCCTCGTCGCGGCGATCTCGGCGGCCAAGCCGAAGATCGCGGACTACCCGTTCACGACCCTCGCGCCCAACCTCGGCGTCGTGCAGGCGGGGGAGTCGCGGTTCACCGTCGCCGACGTGCCCGGTCTCATCGAGGGCGCGAGCGAGGGCAAGGGCCTGGGCCTGGAGTTCCTCCGCCACGTCGAGCGCTGCACCGCGCTCGTCCACGTGCTCGACTGCGCCACGCTCGAGCCCGGCCGCGACCCGCTGACCGACCTCGACATCATCCTCGGGGAGCTGGCGGCGTACCCCGTCGGCGACGGACAGGTGCCGCTGATCGAGCGCCCGCAGCTGATCGCGCTCAACAAGGTCGACGTGCCCGAGGCCCAGGAACTGGCCGACTTCGTCCGGGCCGACCTCGAGGGCCGCGGCTACCGCGTGTTCGAGATCTCGACGGTCAGCCACTCGGGACTCCGCCAGCTGACGTTCGCCCTCGCCGAGATCGTCGAGAAGCACCGCCTCGAGCTGGCCGCTGTGCCGCGGGTGGAGCGCATCACCATCCGGCCCCGCGCCGTGGACGAGAAGGACTTCGAGATCCGCGTCGAGGGCGGCTCCTACGGCAACGTCTACCGGGTCCTGGGCACCAAGCCCGTGCGATGGGTGGCGCAGACCGACTTCACGAACGACGAGGCCGTCGGCTTCCTCGCCGACCGCCTGGCCAAGCTCGGAGTCGAGAACGGCCTCTTCTCGGCCGGAGCGGTCGCCGGCTCCACCGTCGTCATCGGCCCCGGCGACGGCGTCGTCTTCGACTGGGAGCCGACCCTCACCTCGACGGCCGAGCTCATCACCGCGCCCCGCGGAACGGACCTCCGCCTCGAGGACAACCGGCGCAAGACGCGCAACGAGCGTCGCGAGGACTACTTCGAGCGGATGGACGCCAAGGCCGAGGCCCGCGCGGAGCTCGAGCGCGAGCGCCAGGGCGGCGTCTGGCGCGTCGCCGACGAGGGCGACGGCACGGAGGCCGTCGAGGAGAGCTGACTCCCGCCGCCGGGGTCGTCTGCCTCTACACTGGCCGGATGCCGCAGACGACCCCCGACAGCAGTGCGCTGACCGAGCGGTTCGCCGCTTCCCGCGTCGCGTCGCGCTCCCTCCGCAGTGCGACCACCGACCTCAAGAACCGGGCTCTGCTCGCCATCGCCGACGCGGTGCGCTCGAGCGCCGAGCGCGTCGTCCCGGCGAACGAGCTCGACCTCCAGCGGGGTCGCGAGAGCGGCATGAGCGCGGGCCTGCAGGACCGCCTCCGCCTCGATGCGGTGCGCCTGGGGTCCCTCGCCGACGCCGTCGTCGCGGTCGTCGGGCTCACCGATCCGGTCGGGCAGACGGTGCGGGGATCGAACCTGCCCAACGGCGCCTCCCTCACCCAGGTGCGGGTCCCGTTCGGCGTGGTCGGAGCGATCTACGAGGCGCGCCCGAACGTCACCATCGACATCGCGGCGCTCGCCCTCAAGAGCGGGAACGCCGTGATCCTGCGCGGAGGCTCGGCCGCGGAGAACACGAACCGCGTCCTGGTGGAGCTGCTGCAGGAGGCCGTCGCCTCCGTCGGCCTGCCCGCCGAGCTGGTGCAGACGGTCGACGACCACGGCCGCGAGGGCGCGAAGGCCCTCATGCGAGCGCGCGGCTACGTCGACGTCCTGGTGCCGCGGGGGAGCGCGGGCCTCATCGAGTCGGTCGTGACCGAGTCGACCGTCCCTGTGATCGAGACGGGCGCCGGAGTCGTCCACGTCTTCCTCGACGCCAGTGCCGACGAGCAGTGGGCCGTGGACATCGTCCACAACGCCAAGGTGCAGCGTCCGAGCACCTGCAACGCCCTCGAGACCCTCCTCGTCCACCGCGACGCCGCCGAGCGCCTCCTCCCGCCCGTCCTCGGCCGGCTCGCGGAAGCGGGAGTGACCGTGCACGGCGACGAGCGCGTCGCGGCGCTCTGGCCCGACGCGGTGCCCGCCACCGATGAGGACTGGTCCGCGGAGTACTACTCGCTCGACGTCGCCGTCGCGATCGTCGACGACCTCGACGCCGCGATGGCCCACATCGACCGGTACTCCACCCACCACACCGAGTCGATCGTGACGAACGACCTCCGGAGCGCCGAGCGCTTCCTCGCCGAGGTCGACTCCGCGGTCGTGATGGTCAACGCCTCCACCCGCTTCACCGACGGCGGGGAGTTCGGGTTCGGCGCCGAGGTCGGCATCTCGACGCAGAAGCTGCACGCTCGGGGCCCCATGGGTCTTCCCGAGCTGACCAGCACGAAGTGGCTGCTGCGCGGCGCGGGACAGGTCCGCGCCTAGCGCCCGGACCGGCGATCCGGCGTCGAGCGGCGTCCGGGTAGACTCGTCGGAGCCCCGCCGGGGCGACCACGACCTCCAAGGAGCACTGCATGTCCCTCGCGACGACCGTCCTCGCCGAAGCAGCGGCCCACACGGAGCTGCCGTTCCCCCCGATCGTCTTCGGCCTGATCGCCGCCGTCGCCTTCACGGCCCTCGGCTTCGTCACCTGGAGCTACCGCGACGTGGCGAACCGCCACTCGCACAAGACCGGCGCCGGCTCCCACGACCAGCACGGTCACGGACACTAGGCGGGGAGCCCAGCGATCGTGACGTCCGCCGCGAGCGGAGGCCCGCGGCGTCCGCGCATCGGCGTGATGGGCGGCACCTTCGACCCGATCCACCACGGTCACCTGGTCGCCGCCTCCGAGGTGGCCCAGTCGTTCGACCTGGACGAGGTCGTCTTCGTGCCCACCGGCCAGCCGTGGCACAAGAAGACGGTGACCTCCGCCGAGCACCGGTACCTGATGACGGTGATCGCGACGGCGTCGAACCCGCGCTTCACCGTCAGCCGCGTCGACGTGGACCGGATCGGCACGACCTACACGATCGACACCCTGCGCGACATCCACGCCGCGCACCCCGACGCCGAGCTGTTCTTCATCACCGGCGCGGACGCGGTCGCTCAGATCCTGAGCTGGAAGGACTACGACGAGCTGTGGGAGCTGGCCCACTTCGTCGCCGTCAGCCGGCCGGGGCACGTCCTCAACGTTTCGGGATTGCCGGCCCAGGACGTATCCTTGTTGGAGATTCCGGCACTGGCGATCTCCTCGACCGACTGTCGGAGCCGCGTCAACCGGGGTCATCCGGTCTGGTACCTGGTTCCCGACGGTGTCGTCCAGTACATCTCGAAGCACCACCTGTATCGGAGCACGTCATGACAGTTCAGCCCGAGGAGAAGCCGCTCACCCGGCGCGAGATCCGCGAGCGCGAGAGGCGCGAGGCCGGTGCGGCCACGACCGCCGCCGTTCCGACGACGTCCCGCCGAGCTGCCACCGCGACCGCCACCACCGCCGGCGACATGCCGGTGCTGACCCCCACCCAGGCCCTGCGGATCACCCCCGTCGAGCCGAACCCCGCGAGCGAGCCCGACCTGCGCACCTCCTCGATGGAGATCGTCGCCACCGAGAACGCCACGGGCCGCCAGCTGACCCGTCGGGAGCTGCGCGCACTGCTGGCGCAGCAGCAGGCGGAGAAGGTCGCCGCTGCCCCGGAGGCGGAGCCGCCCGCCGACGAGGAGCGCTCCGACGACGAGCGATCCGACGACGTCGAGGGCGCCCTCGAGCGCGCCTCGGCGCTCCCGCCGACCGGGGCGGTCCCCGTGATCGAGGCGGCCGACGAGTCCCGCGACGCGGAGCCGGTGCCCGAGGGTGCAGCGGAGCAGGAGCCGGAGGGCGACGAGGACGTCGTCACCGAGGACGCCCCCGAGGCGTCCGAGGAGGAGGCGGACGAGTCCGCCACCGATGCGACCGCGGACGCCGACGAGGCCGACGCGGCCGAGGTGCACGAGGCCGAGATCGAGAGCTCCTCCTCCGACGGCGAGACGCCATCCGCGGACGCCTCCGACGAGCGGGACGCGGACGACGAGCAGCCGACGGCCGGCGAGCAGCCCGAGCAGCCGCACCTGAACACCGCGCTCTTCGCGTCGGTGGGCGGATCCCTCGACATCGCCGACGAGAAGGCCACCGAGATCACCGGGAGCTTCGAGCCGCCGATCGAGCACCTCGCCATCACCGAGGAACTCGACAGCAAGTCGAAGGAGGAGGTGGACGCCTCGTTCGACTCCCTCATCGCGAGCGGAGTCGCCGCCACCGGTGCCGTCACCACCACCAACGCGCTGATCCTGCCGACCACGGGCCCCGGCGCGACCGTCGGCACGGACACGGGGGAGATCCTCGTCACCGGCTCGTTCGACCTCCCGCGCAGCCTCGGCTCCACGGGCCAGCACCCGAACCTCTACGACTCGCCCGATGTGGACCGCTACGTCGACCGCATCGACCGCGAGCAGCCCGCCGGCGAGTCCGAGCCGGTCCGGGCGTCCAGCGCCGTCTCCACGCACGCCGCCGGCACCTCGATGATCGCGCCGCAGAAGCGCGCCGGCGTGAGCGTCCCGGTGGTCCTCGCGATCACCGCGGCCGTCCTGCTGGTCGGCGCGATCGCGCTGTTCATCGGCGGCTTCGTGCTCAACATCTTCTGATCTCCACCACCGACACTGAAGGCTTCATGACTGCGACCGATTCCGCCCGCGCCCTGCTCCAGCTCGCGGCCACCGCCGCCGACTCCAAGGGCGGTGAGGACCTCGTCGCCCTCGACGTCTCGGGGCCGCTGCCGCTGGTCGACATCTTCCTCCTCGCCACCGGCCGCTCCGAGCGCAACGTGGTCGCGATCGCGAACGAGGTGGAGGACCGCCTGAACGACTCCGGCGCCAAGTTGCTGCGCCGCGAGGGCCGTGCGGAGGGCCGCTGGATCCTCCTCGACTTCGGCGACCTCGTCGTGCACGTCTTCCACGAGGAGGACCGCATGTACTACTCGCTCGAGCGCCTCTGGAAGGACTGCCCGACGGTGCCGTTCACCCTCGAGCAGCCCGTCGCCGTCGACTCGTCGACGTCCTCGAACTGACGAACACGCCCGGCGACAGCGCTCGATTTCACTTCACGCGAATCGTGTTGTAGTTTATTCGAGTTGCTTCCGCCGGGCGGAGACAGCGCAGGACAGTACGAAGCAAGACAGAACACAACATGGGTCCGTGGCGCAGCTGGTAGCGCACCTGCATGGCATGCAGGGGGTCAGGGGTTCGAATCCCCTCGGATCCACCGAACAGGTCCGCACTCCTCCGGGAGTGCGGACCTTCGTCGTTCCCGGCGTTATAGGGTCTGGCGTCGTCCTGTCCGGCGCCGTCCTGTCCGGCTCAGGCCGGTCAGGCCAGCCAGGACCGTGCCCGTCCGGCCACCGGATCCCCCTGCTGGTCACGCACGGGTCGGCCCGACCGGCTCCACATGGCCGCCGCATCCGGCGAGGAATCCGGAGAGCTCGCTCCAAGCGTCCTCCCCGATCGTGGTGCCCGGGCGCCGTGCGAGATCGGCCAGAGCGTCCGTCAGCTCGTCGACTCCCGTCACGATCCTCGTCCGTGCCGCTCCCGTGCCCTGCCATCCGGGCGCGTACGTCCTGACGTCGGGGTGGCTGTAGAGCACGGCCGTCTCGAACCACGGCGTGGGCAGTCCGCGCAGGGCCAGGTACTCCTTGAGCCTCGCGGCCTGGATCCGGACCTGCCGGGCGGGGACGTGCTGCTCGACATGCGTGCGCACCGTCCACCGCGACACCGTCCCCGGTGCGATCTGAACCGCGAAGGCCTCGGGCAGGGCGTCCTCGTCGAGGAGGACGCCGTAGGAGGGGTGGACGGTACCGGGTCGCACGCCGTCGAAGACGACCCCCTGCCAGTACTTGGCCTCGATGATGAGCGCGCCGTGCCGGGTGAGCAGCAGATGGTCGATCTGCGCGAGGAAGCGGCGCGTCGTGCGCGCCTCGACCGGTACGAAGACGACGTTCGTGGCGAGGACGCCGGACAGCCCCGCCGAGGCGCACGCCTCCCGGATCAGGGTGTGCGAGACGGCCTCGCTGCTCCAGGTCCTGGCGAGCGCGTCACGGGTCTGCTCGGCCTCCTCCTGCGCCGTCTCGAGCTCGGTACGACTGAGGTCGCGCTCGGCGTCGCGCGCGCGCGTCAGTGCCTTCAGCGCCGCCTCGTGGCTCCGGTCGCGCTCGGCGATCGTGCGCTGGTGCTCCTCCGAGGCCTCCTTCGCGGTCTGCTCCGCCGCCGCTCCCGCCGCAGTGCGCCGTCGGCGGCCGACGACGACCGTGATGAGGAGGGCCAGGAGCAGGGCGGCCGCGACGGCCCAGGGCAGGTACTCGTTCATGGTCCCCAGGCAAGCACGGACCACCGACCGTGCGCCGCGACGGCTCCCGATCGCGCCGCTCGGCAGACTGGCCGCAGTGCGCTCGCTCGTGCCCTGTCCGGACGTCTTCGTCGGTGTCCGCCTGCGCGCGCAGGCGGAGACGCCGACCCTGCGCCGGCCGATCGCGCAGGCGGAGCCCTACCGCCGCCTGGCGGACGCGATGCGCGACCAGCACGAGGTCCGGCTGACCGGCGTCGAGGGCACGCTGCTGGGCCCCGTCGGCCGGCAGCCGTTCCAGGGGATCAGCGTCGCCGGCCTGCACACGCACGTCGTCGACGCCACCGGCGGGACCGGCGGCCACATGCTCGCCGCCTCCGGAGTCGCGGGCCTGCTCGAGATCGAGCAGTACGGCGGCATCACCGTCCGCCTGCCGGAATCGGACGACCCGCCGCGAGCCGACCTGGACGCGGCGGCCAGCGCCGAGATCCGCGCCGTGGAGACCGACCACCCGCCCTGAGCGGCCCTACCCTGGACGCATGCCCTCACTGCGCGACGTCCACGCCGTCATCGACCGTCTCTGGCCCGAGGCGGCCGCCGAGAGCTGGGACGCGCCCGGCCTGGTCACCGGCGACCCCGACGCCGCGGTGGAGCGGATCCTGCTCACGGTCGACGTGGTCTCCGACACCGTCGCGGAGGCCGTCGACGGCGGCTACCAGCTCCTGGTCGCGCACCACCCGCTGCTGCTGCGCGGCGTCACCTCGATCGCCGAGGACGGCTACAAGGGCCGCCTGCTCGCGGACCTCATCCGGGGCGGCTGCGCACTGATCTCGGCCCACACGAACGCCGACATCGTCGCGGACGGCGTCTCGGACGTGATCGCGACCCGCCTCGGCCTGACCGGCACGACGCCGCTCGTCCCGGGCGCCGACCCGTCGATCGGGCTCGGCCGAGTGGGCGACCTGCCCGAGGAGGTGACGCTCGGACGCCTGGCCGGAGCCGTGGCCGAGCTCCTGCCGGCCACCGCAGGGGGAGTGCGGGCCGCGGGCGCCTACGAGACGCCCGTGCGCCGCGTGTCGCTCTGCGGGGGAGCGGGGGACTCGCTCCTGGACGCCCCCGCCGTCCGCACGAGCGACGTCTTCATCACCGCCGACCTCCGGCACCACCCGGCCTCCGAGGCGCGCGAGAAGGCCCTGCACGGCACCGGGCCCGCCCTCATCGACGTCTCGCACTGGGCGAGCGAGTGGCTGTGGCTCGACGTCGCCGCGACCGCGCTGCGGGAGGCCCTGCCCACGGTCACCGTCGAGGTGAGCGAGACCCGCACCGACCCGTGGGATTTCGCGATCGTGCACTGACCCGCCGCGGGCACGGGAGAATGGACGCGGCGCGCCCGTACTGCGCGCCGGGAACGAGGACCGCCACGTGAAAGCCAGCCCCGCACACCAGCGCGAACTCCTGACTCTGGCGAGTCTGGACACGAGGGGCGCGCAGCTGCGCCACGCCCTCGCGACGCTCCCGCAGATCGCGCGGATCCAGGCGATGCAGGCCCGCGACAACGAGACCCGCCGCTCCCTCGCCGAGCGCACAGGGCGCCTCGAGGACGTGCGCACCGAGCTCGGGCGCATCGAGTCCGACGTCAGCGTGGTCGAGAAGCGGCTCACCCGCGATCGCGACCGCCTGCAGACCGCATCCGCGGCCAAGGACATCGCCGCGCTCGAGAGCGAGATCACCTCCCTCGTGAAGCGACGGGGAGACCTCGAGGACATCGAGCTGACCCTGATGGAGCGGATCGAGGGCATCGAGTCCGAGGTCGCCGCGGCTCAGGCCGAGCGCGACGAGGTCGTCGCCTCGCTCGGGACCCTCGCCGAGGAGCGCGACGCGCAGGCCGAGAAGCTCCGCGACAAGCAGGAGGCGCTCGCCCGGGACCGGGCGGACCTGGTGACGACCCTTCCGGAGGACCTGGTCGAGCTGTACGAGAAGCAGCGCGCCCGCTACGGAGTCGGCGCGGCCCTCCTCCGCGGGAAGGTGTCGGAGGGGAGCGGCGTGGCCCTCACCGAGTCGGACCTCTCCTGGATCCGCGCCTCCGCTCCCGACGAGGTCGTCCTCTGCCCCGACAGCGGCTGCATCCTGGTGCGCGGCGAGGAGTCCACCCTCGCCTGAGCCGTACACTGGACGGGCGAACGGGCCGGCAAGACGGTCGCGTCACCGCGGCGAGAGCCGTGGTGCCGAGGAACGTCCGGGCTCCGCAGAGCAGGGCGGTGGGCAACACCCACCCGGGGCGACCCGCGAGACAGTGCCACAGAGAACAGACCGCCGTCGGCTCCGGCCGGCGGTAAGGGTGAAACGGTGGTGTAAGAGACCACCAGGGGCCGGAGTGATCCGGTCCGCTCGGTAAACCTCGCCCGGAGCAAGGTCAGACAGAGGACGATGCGGCTGCTCGTCGGGTCCTCGGGTAGACCGCTGGAGGGTCACGGCGACGTGGCTCCGAGAGAGATGGCCGTCCAGCGCCCGCCGAGAGGCGCGGCGTGAACAGAACCCGGCGTATCAGCCGACCCCTTCGCCACGAGATGCCCCGCCCCGGCGGGGCATCTCGCGTCTCCGCCGGTCGCCGAGCTCGCGCTCCCGCCCGCAGGCAGCGCGACGGCCTGCCGTGGCGGTTCCCGGGTCTCGATACATCCTTGCGCCGCCACTCGACAGGACTGGCGCGGTCCATCTCTCGCGCTGCCTCCTGCGGACGAAGCGCTGCAGCACGACGTCCGGCAGGCGCCGATCCCGGAGGACGGTCCTGAGACGCCGCTGCGGATCGCCGCCGAGGACCAGGTGCCCCCGCCCCGTCGTGGCTCACCGCGACCGCTGGACCCCGAAGGTCCGATCACGTCCGTGCGCCACGGCGCCACGCACCACGCGAACCGGCGAAACGCGTGCCGGCGTTTCGCCGTAGCCGTCCGCACCCCGGAACGCGTCACCTCCCGAGGCCGACCGCGCCTCGGCGGGCGGGGACCGCCGAGGAAAAAGACTCAGCCCCGCCCTGCGAGCGCGGCCGCGCCGAGGATGCCGGCGTTGTTGCGGAGCGCCGCCGGAATGATCGGGGTGCGCAGGTCGAGCAGCGGGAGGAACTCGTCGTGGTGCTTGGAGATGCCGCCGCCGACGATGAAGAGATCGGGCCAGAGCAGCGCCTCGAGGTGGGAGTAGTAGCGCTGCAGGCGCTTCGCCCAGTGCTTGTAGTCGAGGTCGTCGCGCTCCTTGGCGGCGAACGAGGCCTTCTTCTCGTAGTCGCCGCCGTGGATCTCGAGGTGGCCGAGCTCAGCGTTGGGGATGAGGATCCCGTCGTGGATCTGCGCCGTCCCGATGCCGGTGCCGAGGGTGGTCATGATGACCAGGCCCTCCTTGTCCTTCGCCGCTCCGAAGCGCGACTCGGCGTAGCCCGCCGCATCGGCGTCGTTGACGAAGAAGATGTTCCGGCCGATCGCGTCCTCGAACAGCTTCTCGGCCTCGAGGCCGATCCACTCGTCCGACACGTTCGCCGCCGACATCGTCCGTCCGTGGACGACGACGGCGGGGAAGCAGATGCCGACCGGGGTGTCCGAGGGCAGGTCCGGGATCTTCTCGAGGATCTGCTGGACGGTGGCGACGATGTCCTTCGGCGTGCCGCCCGGGGGAGTGGCGAGCTTCATCCGGTCGCTGAGCAGAGTGCCCGCGGCCAGGTCCACCGAGGCCCCCTTGATGCCCGTTCCCCCGATGTCGATCCCGATGGCGGTCGCCGCAGCAGTCATAGCGGCCATGCTAGCGAAGGGCGGGGGTGCGGACCGACGCGGGCTGCGGCGTAGGATCGCGGCATGGCTGACGGCGACGCGAACTCCTGGTGGTACAACCTCAAGGCCGGCACGGTGGAGCAGGGCTTCGTGTCCCCCTCCGTCGACCGGGTGGGCCCCTTCTCCTCTCGCGAGGAGGCGGAGCACGCCCTCGAGCGGCTGCACGAGAACAGCCGCAAATGGGCCGAGGAGGACGCCGCCGAGGACCGCTGACCGCGGCTACTCGTAGCTGTGCTCGGCGCCGGGGTAGGCGCCGGACTCCACGTCGTCCCGGTACGCGGTGACCGCTCCGGTGAGCACGCCGCGCAGATCCGCGTACTGCTTCACGAAGCGGGGGATGCGGCCGGTGGTGAATCCGGCGAAATCCGTCCACACGAGCAGCTGTCCGTCGACGTGCGGTCCCGCTCCGACTCCGATCGTCGGGATGCGCAGCTCCTCCGTCACCTGACGTGCCGCGTCCGCGGGCACCATCTCGAGGACGACGGCGAACGCCCCGGCCTCCTGGACGGCTCGCGCGTCGGCGAGCAGCTGCTCGATGCCCTCGCCGCGCCCCTGGACCATGTGGCCGCCGAGCCCGTGCTCGCTCTGCGGCGTGAAGCCGATGTGCGCCATCACGGGGATGCCCGCCTCGACGATGCGCCGGATCTGCTCAGCGGAGCGGACCCCGCCCTCGAGCTTCACCGCGTGCGCGTGCGTCTCCTTCATGAAGCGGAACGCCGTGTGCAGCGCGTCGTCGGCACCCGACTCGTAGGAGCCGAAGGGCATGTCGGCGACGACGAAGGCGCGCTCGACGGCTCCGGCGACGGCGCGCGCCAGCGGGATGAGCTCGTCGACGGTGACGGGCAGAGTGGTGTCGTAGCCGAGCACCGTGTTGCCGGCGGAGTCGCCCACGAGGAGGAAGTCGATCCCGGCGTCGTCGAAGATCTTCGCCGTCAGCTGGTCGTAGCTGGTCAGCCCGGTGATGCGGACACCGGAGTCCTTCGCGTTCTGGAAGTGGCGGGTTCGAACGCGTTTCACGGGCTGCGCTGACATGGGCGCCAGTCTACGGCGCGCCTCGGGCGCCCCGCGGGCCCCGGTCGGAGGCAGTAGCCTGAGGGTCGAAACAGGAGGGGTCTGGATGGACAAGCAACGGGACTTCGTTCTTCGCACCATTGAAGAGCGAGGGATCAAATTCGTTCGCCTCTGGTTCACCGACGTCGTCGGCACGCTGAAGTCGGTCGCGATCGCGCCGGCCGAGGTGGAGGGCGCGTTCGCGGAGGGGCTCGGCTTCGACGGCTCCGCCATCGAGGGCCTCACCCGCTCCTTCGAGGCCGACGTCCTCGCGCATCCGGACCCGTCGACCTTCCAGATCCTCCCGTGGCGCGGAGAGATCGACCCGACGGCGCGGATGTTCTGCGACATCACCACGCCGGACGGCCAGCCCGCCGTCGCCGACCCGCGCAACGTGCTCAAGCGCACGCTGGCGAAGGCGGCCGAGCGCGGGTTCACCTTCTACACGCACCCCGAGATCGAGTTCTACCTTCTCAAGTCGTCGTCCTTCGGCGCCGAGGGTCCGGAGCCGGTCGACTCCGCCGGGTACTTCGACAACGTCCCCGGAGGCACGGCGCACGACTTCCGCCGCCGCTCCGTGCGCATGCTGGAGGATCTGGGCATCTCGGTCGAGTTCAGCCACCACGAGGCGGGCCCCGGCCAGAACGAGATTGACCTCCGCTATGCGGACGCGCTCACCACGGCCGACAACATCATGACCTTCCGCACCGTGATCAAGGAGGTGGCGATCGAGCAGGGCGTCTACGCGACGTTCATGCCGAAGCCGCTCTCCGGGCACCCCGGCTCGGGCATGCACACGCACCTCTCGCTCTTCGAGGGCGACGTGAACGTGTTCTACGAGCAGGGCGCCCAGTACCAGCTCTCGAAGCTCGGCCGCCAGTTCATCGCGGGCCTGCTCAAGCACGCCCCGGAGATCACCGCCGTGACGAACCAGTTCGTCAACTCCTACAAGCGGCTCTGGGGCGGGGACGAGGCGCCCAGCTACGTCTCGTGGGGCCACAACAACCGGTCCGCCCTCGTACGCGTCCCGCTCTACAAGCCCAACAAGGGGCAGTCCTCCCGCATCGAGTACCGGGCGCTGGACTCCGCGGCGAACCCCTACCTGGCGTACTCGCTGCTCCTGGCAGCCGGGCTGAAGGGCATCGAGGAGGGCTACGAGCTCCCGGCCGAGGCCGAGGACAACGTGTGGGCCCTGTCGGACGCGGAGCGCCGGGCGCTCGGCTACGGCGCCCTGCCCGCCAGCCTCGACCGCGCCATCTCGCTGATGGAGGAGTCCGAGCTCGTGGCCGAGACGCTGGGCGAGCAGGTGTTCAACTTCGTGCTGCTCAACAAGCGGAAGGACTGGGCCGAGTACCGCGCCCAGGTCACGCCGTACGAGCTGCGCAGCAACCTCGAGATGCTCTGACGCCTCGGCCATGCCCCGCGAACGCTCCCTCCGCGATGTCGCACGTCTCGGCTTCGCCGCGCTCGGCGAGACCGGGGCACGGCTGGCCGAGGCGGAGGAGCTGGCCGGGCGGCAGCTCGAGTCGGTGCTGCCCTCCTTCGCCCGGGTGGCGGACCCGGACGAGGCGCTGCTCGCTCTGATCGACCTGCTGCGACGGCACCGCGACAGCATGGACGCGGTCCTCGCCGACGACGAGGCCCTGACCCGGCTGCTTCTGGTGGTGGGGGCCTCCTCCGGCCTCGCCGACTTCCTCCAGCGTCGGCCCGACGAGCTGGCCAGCGTGCTCGAGCCGGTGCGCACGCTCCCCGGGCGCGCTGAGATGAAGGCCGAGCTGCTCGAGTCGGTCGGCGCCGTCGACGGCTTCTCGTCGCTCCGGGAGGAGGCGGGCTGGACGGCGCTGCGCGTGCGGTACCGCCGCCTCCTCACCAGGATCGTCGTCCACGACCTGAGCCAGGCCGACCCCGTCGCGGCGATCGACCGGGTGACGAGGGCGCTGGCCGACCTCGCCGGAGCCGCGCTGGAGGCGTCCCTCGCCGTGGCGCGGACCGAGCTGGTCGAGGGCACGGGCCCGGGCCGCTTCGGCCGGGACGAGGTCGCCGCCACCCGCTTCGCCGTCATCGGCATGGGCAAGGCGGGAGCGTCCGAGCTCAACTACGTCAGCGACGTCGACGTGATCTTCGTCGCCGAGGGCGACCCGGAGAAGGAGCTGACGAACGCCCGTGCGATCGACGTCGCCACCCGGCTCGCCGTGCTCCTCATGCGCGGAACCTCTGCGCTGGCGATGGAGCCGGAGCTCTGGGAGGTCGACCCGAACCTGCGCCCGGAGGGCAAGCAGGGCGCGCTCGTGCGCACCCTCGAGTCGCACATCACCTATTACGACCGGTGGGCGAAGAGCTGGGAGTTCCAGGCGCTGCTCAAGGCGCGTCCGCTCGCCGGCGACCAGGAGCTGGGGCGGGCGTACGTCGACGCGGTCGCGCCCAAGGTCTGGTCGAGCGCCTCCCGCGAGAACTTCGTCGAGTCGGTGCAGCGGATGCGGGAGCGGGTCACCGAGAACATCCCGCAGAACGACGTCCACTACCAGATCAAGCTCGGGCCCGGCGGCCTGCGCGACATCGAGTTCACGGTGCAGCTGCTCCAGCTCGTCCACGGGCAGACCGACGACGAGATCCGCATGCCCGGGACCCTCCTCGCCCTGGGCGCCCTCGCCGACCGCGGGTACATCGGCCGCTCCGCCGCCGAGGAGTTCGCGCAGGACTACCGGGCACTCCGGCTGCTCGAGCACCGCCTCCAGCTGCGGCGCCTTCGGCGTACGCACCTGATGCCGCGGGACGAGCACGAGCTGCGGACCCTCGCCCGCTCCAGCGGGCTCGCCCGTACGGCGGAGGAGCTGCTGAGCGTCTGGAACGGGATCAAGCACCGCGTCCGGGGCCTGCACGAGCGCCTGTTCTACCGTCCGCTGCTCTCCGCGGTCGCCGCGCTCTCCGACGGCGGCGCCGAGCTGTCCACCGGCCAGGCGGAGGCGCGCCTCGCCGCCATCGGCTTCGCGGACGCCCGAGGGGCGCTCGGCCACATCGCCGCGATGACCTCGGGCGTCTCGCGCCGCGCGAGCATCCAGCGCCACCTCGTGCCGGTGATGCTGCAGTGGTTCGCCGACGGGCCGGACCCCGACTACGGCCTGCTCGCGTTCCGGCGCCTCAGCGACGCACTGGGCGGGACGCCCTGGTTCCTCCGGATGCTGCGCGACTCGTCCGGAGCCGCCAAACGGCTCACCACGGTGCTCTCCGGATCGCGCTTCGTCGGCGAGCTGCTCGACCGCATCCCGGAGTCCGCGGCCTGGCTCGAGGACGACGACGCCCTCCGCCCCCGCAGCGCCGCCCAGCTCGCCGAGGAGGTGCGCGCCGTGCTCGCCCGGCACGAGACGCCCGACGCGGTCGCCTCGGTCCTCCGCTCGATGCGCCGGCGCGAGGTGCTGCGGACCGCCATGGGGGGCGTGCTCGGCCTCAGCTCGATCGAGGAGATCGCGACCAGCCTCACCGACATCATCAGCGCACTGCTGGGCGGCGTGCTCGCCGCCATCCGGCGCGGCAGTGCGACCCGGCCCGGCGCCGACGCGGAGTTCGCGATCATCGGCATGGGCCGGTACGGAGGGGCGGAGCTGGGCTTCGGCTCCGACGCCGACGTGATGTACGTCCAGCGACCCGGCACCGCGGAGCCGCACCAGGCCCAGCTCTACTCGCAGTTCGTCGTCGCCGAGCTGGTCCGGCTCACGGAGGACTCCCGCCTGCCGCTCGACCTCGACGCCGACCTGCGGCCCGAGGGCAAGAACGGGCCCCTCGTGCGCTCCCTCGACTCCTACCGCGCCTACTACGCCCGCTGGTCGCTGACCTGGGAGGCGCAGGCGCTGCTCCGGGCGCGGGGAGTGGCGGGGGACCAGGCGCTCATCGAGGACTTCGAGGAGCTGGCCGACGGGGTCCGCTACCCGGGAGCGGTCTCCGACCGCGACATCCGCGAGGTGAAGCGGATCAAGGCACGGGTCGAGAGCGAGCGTCTGCCGCAGGGCGCCGACCCCCGCCGTCACCTCAAGCTCGGCCGTGGATCGCTGAGCGACGTCGAGTGGCTGGTGCAGCTCCTCCAGCTGCAGCACGCGCGGCGGACCCCGGCGCTGCGGACCACCTCGACCCTCACCGCCCTCGCGGTCGCGGAGGAGGAGGGCATGATCGGCCCGCAGGACGCGGAGCGGCTGCGCGCCGCGTGGATCCTCGCGTCCCGTGTCCGCTCGGGCACCACGCTCTGGGGCAACCGCACCAGCGACGTCCTCCCGACCGACCGCCGGCAGCTCGAGGGCGTCGCGCGCCTGCTGGAGTACCCGGCCGGGTCCGCGACGGCGCTCGAGGACGACTACCTCGGCGTGACCCGCCGCTCACGCGCGATCTTCGAGCGCCTGTTCTACGGGCCGGCCGCGGGAGACGCTCCCTCCTACCGCTGACGCCCGCGCGCCGGGGACGGCGAAGGGCCGCCCCTCCGAGGAGGAACGGCCCTTCGGCAGTGCTGCGGGATCAGACCCCGTAGTACAGCTCGAACTCGAACGGGTGAGGACGCTGCGCGAGGGGCTTGATCTCCTTCTCGCGCTTGTACTCGATCCAGGTGTCGATGAGCTCCTGAGTGAACACGCCGCCCTGGAGGAGGAAGTCGTGGTCGGCCTCGAGGGCGTCGAGAGCCTCGCCCAGGGTCGCGGGGACCTGCGGGATGAGCTTCGCCTCCTCGGGGGGCAGCTCGTAGAGGTCCTTGTCGACCGGCTCGTGCGGCTCGATGCGGTTCTTGATGCCGTCGAGGCCCGCCATCAGCTGCGCGGCGAACGCGAGGTACGGGTTGCCGGAGGCGTCGGGCGCACGGAACTCGATGCGCTTGGCCTTCGGGTTCGTGCCCGTGATCGGGATGCGGATGGACGCGGAGCGGTTGCCGGCCGAGTAGACCAGGTTGACCGGCGCCTCGAAGCCCGGGATCAGGCGGTGGTACGAGTTGACCGTCGGGTTCGTGAACGCGAGGACGGCGGGGGCGTGCTTGAGCAGGCCGCCGATGTACCAGCGCGCGAGGTCCGAGAGACCGCCGTAGCCGTTCTCGTCGTAGAAGAGCGGCGTGCCGTCGTTCCACAGCGACTGGTGGGTGTGCATGCCCGAGCCGTTGTCGCCGAAGAGCGGCTTCGGCATGAACGTGGCGGTCTTGCCCCACTGCTCGGCCGTGTTCTTGACGATGTACTTGAACTTCAGGATGTCGTCCGCCGCGTGGACCATCGTGTCGAAGCGGTAGTTGATCTCGGCCTGGCCGCCGGTGCCCACCTCGTGGTGCGAGCGCTCGAGGATGAGGCCGGCGTCGATCAGCTTGAGGCAGATGTCGTCGCGGAGGTCGGCCTGCTTGTCGACGGGGCTCACCGGGAAGTATCCGCCCTTGTAGGGCGTCTTGTTGCCGAGGTTGCCGCCCTCCTCGACGCGTCCCGAGTTCCAGGCGCCCTCGACCGAGTCGACGGAGTGGAACGCGGAGTTCTGCGTGATCTCGTAGCGGACGTCGTCGAAGATGTAGAACTCCGCCTCGGGGGCGAAGAACGCGGTGTCGGCGATGCCGGTCGACGCGAGGTACTTCTCGGCCTTCTTCGCGACCTGACGCGGGTCCTTGGAGTAGATCTCGCCGTTGCGCGGGTTGTAGATGTCGAAGACGAGGATCAGCGTGCGCTCGACGCGGAACGGGTCCACGTAGGCGGTGGTCACGTCAGGGATCAGCTGCATGTCCGATTCGTGGATGTTCGCGAATCCGCGGATCGAGGACCCGTCGAAGAGCTGACCGACGGAGAAGAACTCCTCATCGACAGTCGAGGCGGGGATGTTGAAGTGCTGCTGGACACCGGGGAGATCGGTGAACCGGATGTCGAGGAACTTGACGTCCGTGTCCTTGATGAACGAGAGCACCTCGGAAGAATCTTTAAACATGCAAAGGTCTCCAATGGCGTAACGGGGTGCTGCAGAGCGCAGCCGTTCCAGGGTAGTGACGGGGGGTTTCCCCACCGTGTCCCTGTTGTTTCCGACATGTTACGGGGCCCGTCCGGGGTCGGGCTCCACGTCGCCTGCCGGACCACCCGCTCCTCGGTCCGCTCCGAGACGCCGCGGATAGGATCGGAGGATGCCAGCCGCCGACCGCAGGACCTTCGCCGACGCCGCCCCGAGCTCGTACCCGGGGGAGCGTCTCGGCCTCCCCCGAGAGGGTCGCCTCTCGGTCGGACGGTCCGGCCGCCGCATCGCCGCCCTGGCCGTCGACTTCGCCGTCGCCGCTCTGCTGTCGCTCGCGTTCTTCGACTACGACCGCTGGGCGAGTCTGCTGCTGTTCGTCCTGCTGCAGGTCGTCTTCATCCCCACCATCGGCGGCAGCATCGGGCACCGCCTGCTCGGGATGCGCGTCATCCGTCTCGGCGGGGGCTGGGTCGGTGTGTGGCGCCCGATCGTGCGCTCGGTGATGCTGGCCGTGCTGGTGCCGGCGCTCGTCTGGGACTCGGACCAGCGCGGCTTCCACGACAAGGTGGCCGGGACGGTTCTCGTCCGCTACTGACGGGCGCCGCCGACGGAGCAGGCCGGCCGGGAGAGATCCCGACCGGCCTGTCGTGTCGTGCGTCAGCGCGATCGCTGAGGGCGAACCTTGAAGGGGTCGACGCCCTTCGGGATGGGCAGCGACGTGTTGAGCGAGGAGAGCCGGTTCTTCACCGCGAGGACCTCGGCCTTGGTGAGGACCTTCTTCGTCTTCGAGAGGCGGCTCGGCACCTTGTGCAGCGGAGTCGCATCCGCGTCGGATCCGACGTGCACGAAGGTGACGGGGACGTTCGGCAGGATCCGCGACACCTTGCGCCGCTCGTCCTCGAGCATGCGCTTGGTGCGGGAGGCGGGGCCCTCCGCGATCAGCACGACGCCTCCGCGGCCGACCGCGCGGTAGACGGCGTCCTGGGTCTTGCCGTTGACGGCGACGGGCATCTCCCCGCCGGTCCAGGTGCCGCGCAGTCCGCTTCGCAGGACGGCGCCGACCGCGCCGGGCTGCCCGGCGATCTGCCCGTAGGCGGCGCGCTCGGCGCGACGCGAGAGCACGGCGAGTCCGGCGACCAGGCCGGCCATCACGCCCACGATGATCCACAGCGCGATCACGAAGCCGTTGCCGTTGCCGAGCAGGATGCCGAGGAGCACGCCGAGCAGGATCGGGAGCAGGAGCGCGAGGAGGATGATCCAGACGGCGCTGCTGTCGTAGCGGCGGGTCATCTGGAACACCTGCCACATCTGCTTGAGACGTCCGGGTTCCTTGACCGCCTTCGTCGACGGTTCCGTGCTGCGTGCCATGACGTCAAGGATACCGAGCGGGAGCGCGGCGGCGGACCCCGGACGCGGATCCGACTCCTCCACAGAGGACCCGTGCGCCGATCCGTCCACCGATCGGGATCGACGGGCGTCCTCCGCCCCGGCCTGCGGTCAGGCTCGCCTCATGACGAGCAGCGGGACGGTCCAGGGCCGGAGGATCGGCGGAGTGCGGACGGGGAGGCGGCGGACGCCTGCGCCGGACGCCGCACCGCCGACCGAGCGGACGATGCGGCCGCGGGAGGCCGACTCGCTGCAGGCGTCGCCGGTGGCTCGGCTCGCCGAGCACCGCCACCGCGAGCGCATCGTCCGGGTGGAGTCCTCTCCGAGGAGGCGCATCGTCTCGACCGCCCCTCCTGTCGTCGCCACACTCGAGAGGTTCCTGCGGGTCGAGCGGGGGATCGGACTCGGCGCCGCGGTCACCCTCCTCGCCCCCGTGGTGGGCGCGGTCCGGTCGGCCGCGCTCGAGGGAGCGTGGCTGGCTCCGACGACGGACGACATCGGCCTGACGGAGGAGGGTCGGCCGCTGCTGCTGCTGACGACGCCCGCCGTCGACACCCCGCGTGCGGCGCGCGACGCGCTGCAGCGGGTCCTGGAGCGCCTCGGGATGCTCTGCCCGGAGCTGCCGGTCGCCGCCCTCGCGCGGCACCGCGACCTGCTGGCGCTGGAGGGCAACCTCTACGGACTCACTGATCCGCAGGGGATAGGCGAGGCGGTGCGGGCGCTGCCGACGTCCGGCGCGGATGCACGGGGTCGGGAGGCGGTGCCTGCTCCGGCTGCCCGGCACAGGCGGGTCCATCCGCTCGACGGCTGGCAGGACCGCCTCCGGGCGTTCGTCGTCCGGCGTCGGGGACCGCTCTCCGTCGGGACGGCGATCGTGCTGGGAGCGGTGCTCGCCGGTTCGCTCGCGGGCGGGCCCGGTCGGCAGGTGCAGGATGCGGAGGCGTCGACCGCAGCCGCGCCCGTTCCGGCTCGGTCGGCTCCGCCGGCTGTGGCGACCGCGGCGCCGCCGGCTCCGGTCGCGGCGGCCTCGCTCGACGCCGAGCAGGCGGCGGAGGTGCTGATCGACGCGGTGCGCGCGTGCGGGGATCGGGAGTGCGCCCGCGGGCTGGTCACGGCGGACTCGCCGCTCGGCGACGCAGCGGACGGCCCCTCCTCCATTGTCCCGGAGACGGGGGAGGCATCGGCCGTCCTCGTCGACGTGAACGGGGCATCGGCGGTCGTGCACCTCCGGACGGCCCCGGGGACGACAGCGGCCTCCGTCCTGATCATCAGGACGGAGGCCGGCTGGCTCATCCGCGACGTCTACACCGGAGCGGCCTCGTGAGAGGCGCGCTCAGGGGGAGCGTCTCAGATGCCGAGGTCGTTCTCGAACGAGCCCTCCTCGAGGCGCTCCTTGATCGCGACCAGGAAGCGCGCCGCGTCGGCTCCGTCGACCGTGCGGTGGTCGTACGAGAGCGCGAGGAAGACGGTCGAGCGGATCGCGATGGCGTCAGCACCGTCCACCTGCACGACGGCCGGCTTCTTGGTGACGATGCCGGTGCCGAGGATCGCGGTCTGCGGCAGGAACACGACGGGAGTGTCGAACAGGGCCCCGCGCGAACCGGTGTTGGTCAGCGTGAAGGTGCCGCCGGCGAGCTCGTCGGGCTTCAGCTTGTTGTTGCGGGTGCGCTCGGCCAGGTCTCCGATGGTGGAGGCGATCTGCGCGAGGTTCAGCTCGGACGCGTTCTTGAGGACCGGGGTCAGCAGGCCGCGCTCCGTGTCGACGGCGATGCTGATGTTCTCGTGGTCCGGGTAGACGATCGACTCGCCGTCGAGGGTCGAGTTGATCACCGGGTAGGCCTTGAGCGCCTCGGCCGCCGCGAGGGCGAAGAACGGGAGGAAGGACAGCTTGGCGCCGGTCTTCTCCTGGAAGCTCTTCTTGACCGAGTCGCGGAAGCGGGCGACCGCCGTGACGTCGACCTCGATGACCGAGGTGAGCTGGGCGCTCGTCTGCATCGACTCGACGGCGCGCTGCGCGAGGACCTTGCGCAGGCGCGACATCGGCTGCGTGGTGCCGCGGAGCGGCGACGTCTCGAGCGGGGTGCGCGCGGCCTTGGCGGCTGCGGCGGCGGGCGCCGAGACCGGGGCGGCCGGAGCCGACTTGGCGGCCTCGACCGCGTCGAGGACGTCCTGCTTGCGAATGCGGCCGCCGACTCCGGTTCCCGTGAGGGTGGAGAGGTCGATGCCGTTCTCGCCGGCGAGCTTGCGCACGAGCGGGGTGACGTAGCCGGGGTTGGAGTCGGTGGGCTCCGGCCGCCCCGGTCTCGGCGCCCGCCGCCGCAGCCGCCAAGGCCGCGCGCACCCCGCTCGAGACGTCGCCGCTCCGCGGCACCACGCAGCCGAT